>JAERSU010000173.1 GCA_016845445.1 Oceanospirillaceae bacterium
GCTGTGGGCATGCCTGCGAGGAATTCTGTAATAGCTTCGATCTGATCGTCGATACCATCTAGGCGGTCATAGATTTCACGTAGGTAGACACTGGGAGGTATCGCATTGTGCTGATAGCTAACGTGCACACCTTGTGATGCCAGTGTTTGCGTGATTAATTCGGCGGCATCTTTGTCAGAGGCCGACACAGCAATGTCACGTTCGAGAAATCGGCGCGCCGTGTCTTCGTCGAAGCTTGTGGCTTCAACTAATGCGGCAAGTGCCGTGTCAAAATCTGTGTCCCTCGATAGAGCATCAAAGTACAGGTATGTTTTGCTGGCCATAGGACAAACTCTTGCTGTGCCGAGCACAGGCTTTTAACTATTAAATATATGACTATCAGAAATGATATCGACCAGTTTAGCAAGAACTTGAGTCATGCGGGCAGCAATTAGTGTGTTGCGCGCTTAGGCCATAGGTAATGGGCTGTTGGATGTGTCTGGCATGTACTCTCTGGCAATCAGCTTGGCGATTTGCTGAGTGGTAGAAACATCTATGATGATCTGCTGTTGCTTCATAAAACGATTGATGACTAGCGGGTTTAGGGCCTCTGTCATGTCGTAGACATTTTCCAAGTCATTGACCAGTACCATGTGTTCCAGGTCGTTTTTAATACCTGACACGGCAAGGTAGATTTTTTTGGAATGAGAATTAACGATCTTGTTTTCTTTGATGCGCTTGTGCACGCGGGTATAACGATCGTCTTCTTGGTACCAGGCGTTAAGCTGGTGGTTTTTACGGTTTAGATCTTTGACATAGGCCTGCACCTTTTGCATGGTTTCTATGTAGCTGACGATGGCCACGGCGGCTGTTTGAGATAGGCAATCTTTTTCAGCCAGGCTTTTTAGTACGCCAATGATCTTTTGGTATTTACTGTCAGCCTTGTCAAAGTTGCCATCCATTTGTGTGCGCACACTCCTTACCAGGTCAACCATCTTAGTAAGATGGACCTGCTTGTGTCCGGTAGCACTGGCCGTTTTCTCTTCTAGCAGAGCTATTTGAGAATCAAGCCATTGGAATTCATCAAAGGCCATAACTGCATAACTAGGGTGATAGTAAACTGTAAATGTACCGCATTATGTTCCAAGAATGAAGCAGTTGGCGGTGATTGCTGTATTTCATCGGATGCATTTGGGAAAACTTTAGCTATCTGTGTCAGTTTACTTAGGGGTAAATAACTGACATAGTGAGGCGTGATGATTTAAGACGATTGAGAGGCTAGTCATAGTGTTAACAACAGTGAAGAAAATCGCCATGTGTTTAGCTGCAGTCATGCTAAGTTCAACTGCGCTAGCGGAAATTATTTCTTCAACGGACTACGATAACATCAGTGTTACCCATGCTCAGGATGATCAGGGGCGTGATTTTTTACAAACCTATATATTGTCAGAAGATGGGCAATCATATCTAGGGGTCGAGTGTGGTGCAGACCGTGTGCTGCAAGTGTTTGTTATCTTACCGCCGGGTAGCGTGCTAGCCAGTGAAAAGCAGATAATTAATGTTGAAAACGCCCAACCAAAACAGTTCTCCACCAGCGCCACTATCCGTATGATACCGAATGGCACGTCGCTGTTATTATTGGATGCGAATGCTAGCAATCCCCGTAAACGACCTCTGGCATTGCTGCAGCAAGTAGAACCCTTAGGCTATATTGAAATCTACTTCCCTTATGTGGATAGTGGCCTAAGTCAGTCTTATTCTGTGGCATCCAATAATCGCGTGTTTAATGATTCTGCCCTCTTCTGTGGTGAATCCCTCTAGTGCACTTTCTTACTGATTAAACGACCGTCAATTATTATCAGTGCTAGGGCAATAATTAAGGCGCCTGCCATCTGCTGCAGGGTCAGTGCATCCCCCATCACTAGCCAGCCAAAAAAACTGCCAGAAATAGGGATGAGCAGGGTCACCAACATGGCATTGGCAGGCCCTGAATGGCTCATGATGTCGAAAAATAGCACATAAGCAAAGGCAGTGGAGATAAAGGCCAGTGCCAGTAGGGCCGCAATGATACTCATGGGTGGTAGGCTAGTGGGCAATGGTACCTGCCCTATAACCAACAGTATTAACATGACAACGGATGAGCTAATTAATTGGCTGGTGGCTGATTTCACTGCAGGTTGACCAGTCAAAAACAGTTTTCCCCAGAGTCCAGCAAAGGCATAGCTAAGGGCAGCGCCTAGGCCCAAAAGCAAACCTAGGTTTAAACTATCCTGCAGCGACAGCTTGGTGCTAAATAATAGGGCGGTGCCCATCACGCCTACCAAAGCCCCCACAATGCGATTGCCGGTTAAACGATCGACACCAAAACTGGCCAGTACTAAAAAGGCAAACACTGGCGTCATGGCATTAATGATGGAAGCTAGGCTTACAGAAATAAAGGTTTGTGCGTAAAAAATTGCCGCGAAGGGGATCACATTATTGAGTAATCCCATGCCCAGGTAGGCTAGCCATTCTTTGCGGTTATTGGGCAGTTGCAAGCCCATGGCTCGTAATACCACCACCATGACGAGGGCGGCCAAGCAAACCCGAATGGTGACCACCCATAAGGGGTGTAGGTATTCAACTGCCATGCCAGAAAACAAGAATGCCCCGCCCCATACAATGGACAGCAGAATAAGTTTGGCAATCTGACTAGGACTCATGGTGGTGGCTGAGCTGCTCATAGGTTGGCTTCCAAGAGTGCTTGCTTCTTCTCGCTGCCCCAGCGGTAACCGCCGGCGCTGCCATCACTGCGTAAAACCAGATGGCAGGGTACCAGTATGGCAATGCTGTTTTTACCACAGGCATTGGCCACCGCTCGGTGCGCTGAGGGCTTGCCGATGCTGTTGGCTACATCTGCATAAGATACACGGTTATTATCTTTTATTGATAGTAAGTACTTCCACACTTGTGTCTGAAAGGCGGTGCCTCGCATGTCTAGAGGTAGATCAGGCTTGGGGCCTTGTTGGTTTAGGTAATCACTCAGGGCCCTGGTCCAGGCTGCTAATACGGGACTAGTGTTTTGGCTACTTGGTTGTATGTTAGCCTGTGGAAACTCGGCCTTTAGTTGCTCTATCAAGGCTGCTTTAGAAGCACCAAACTGCACAAAGCACACCCCCTTATCCGTGGCTGCCATGGCTAACAGTCCAAAGTGCGTGTGGGCAAAGGCGTAGGAAATCTGTTCGCCTGTACCCGGTTGAGCGTAGCGGCGAGGCGACATATCTAAGTTCTTATGTTGTGTAAACCAAGCTTGCAGGCGCTGCTCTACCTGTTTAACGGTGCTATGTCTGGTTTCATTACTGCGTGTTAGGCAGGACCATTGCAGTGATAAGCCTTTGTTGCCCAGGGGAATGGCGATGACCTTGCCAGCATTGATAGCGGCAGCATTAGCCCAACGCGATAAAATGCTGGTGCCCAGGTTTGCATTGATAAGCTCAATAATTGCATCGGGCATTTCCACCAGTTTCGTTAATCTTGGAATCACCCCAGAGGGACGGATAAAACGCTCATATTCAAACCCTGGCAATGAATCTCGGCTGTAAGAAAAGTAGGATTCGAATTCCAGATCCGCTGGTGAAATATACGCTTTGGTGGCCAACTGATGGTGTGGATGAGTGAGCAGTACCAGCTCGTCTTGGAATAGCGGAGTAACGCAGAGTCCACGGTGGTCAAACTCCCCTGGTGCTAACACCAGGTCCACCTGACTCTCGAGCAGACTAGTTGAAGGATGTTGATTGGCTGAGGCTACCAGCTCTAATTGCACCGTGGGCAGCACCTGGTTGAGATGATGGATAAATTCGCCTAGCCAAGCAAAGTGGTTATAGGAGGCGATACCGATGCGAACCAGGTGTTGGGTGTCTTTTGCCCAGTCTCTCGCATCAGCCTCGGCACGTTCCAATAAAGGCAGTATTTGCAGCGCCGTTTGGGTTAGCGATTCCCCAGCTGGGGTAATTTTTAAGCGCCTGCCATCACGTTCAAAGAGGGCGATATCCAAACGGCGCTCGGCTTCGGCCAGGCGGTGGCTTAAGGCAGACTGGCTAATGCTCAAGCTGTCGGCAGCGGCATACACGGTAGGGTGATGGTGCAGGGCATGGAGCACTAACCAATGTTTTAGTTCAAGACGCATATAATGATTAATAATTTGAATCAATAATGCATATTATTCACTTTTTTATTAATCAAAGTCCAGTTAAATTTGGCGCCTGAATTTTTTGCCTTTTTGTTGATGAGTGTAATTCCCATGCTAAATTCTGGATTGTTGCTGGTGATGGCTGCTGCCTGTGGTTTTGGCCTAAACCCCATGTTGGCACAACTACTCTATGGCTTGGGTTTTGATGCCCAGGTGGTCACCCTGTATCGGTTCCTGTTGCCAAGCTTGGTGCTGTTGCCTTTTTTGCGTCTGCGTTTGGGGGATTGGCCGGAAGCGGGACGTATGTTGGTCTTAGGTATGAGCAATGCCGTGGCCATGTTGGCGTATTTTAATGCCATGCAAACCATTGATCCGGCTAAAGCCATTTTTATTTACTATACCTACCCGATATTTAGTTTGCTGGTGGGCTGGCTGATTTGGGGTAAGCGGCCAAGCCGTAATGGTTTTGTTGCAGCGGCGATGATACTGGTAGCGGTTTCTTTGGTGTTGAATCCAGGTCAATCATCCAAGCATGATGTGTGGGTTATCGCTAGCGTATTTCTGGCACCTTTGATGGTGGCTTTTTTGATTCAGTATTTGGCCCAACCGAAACGCCCCATGAGTGGTTTGCAGCGCTTAAACATGAGTCAATTGGGGCATATGATGGTGTTGTTACCCTTAACCATCTGGACAGCACCTGAAAAGTGGCTGCCAGTTGCCTGGGAAGGTGCTGTGTGGTTAGTGGCTTTGGCGGTATTTGCCTCTAGTCTGCCACAGTTCTTGATGACCATAGGAGTGGCTAAATTAGGCTCAGATCGAACGGCAGTGGCGGGATCCTTGGAGTTGGTGGTGGCGATGTTGGCGGGAACCCTGGTGTTTGGGCAACATTTAACCCAGGCTCAGTTAACCGCCATGTTGTTGGTGATATTGGCCATGGCCATTCGCTTAGAAAACAGCCCTAGGTGGAATCTTGCCTTGTCTCAACCAAAGTAGCAGGGATTTGTTTGGCCACAAGTGGGGTTATCGTTTTACAATGGTAGTCATGTTAAAGAATGATGTGGATTGATCATGAACGAACCCAAAAACAACGACCCAGAGCAAAAGCAAGGCTGGCTGATACCCATTGCCTTACTGTTATTTAGCCTGGTGAACACCTACCGCCTTGCCACTGTTGATGGTGAATGGGGTCTACGCCAGTGGGCGGTATTGGCACTAACTGTGGGTTTGCTATTTTTGTTATGGCGTGAATACAAGCGCTTTAAATCAAACAGTTAGCGAATTTCCTCGATAGTGTATTTTTTGTCTTTTACCATGGGGGTGACTAGCGCATAGCCCTGCATTTGTAGTTGTACTATGTCCGTTGGTGCTGAAGGTACTAGGTCGACAAAGTCATATAGATCATCAGCCTGGTAGTGATAATCGTGTACCGCCAAGCTGCAAGCGCGAAATTGTACCCCTAAGGAGTGGTAATAACGCATGCGCTCTACGGATTCGCGATATTGCTCATAGTTCTTTTTTGCCAAGGTGACGATTTCGGTGCCGTGGATAACCACTATGATGTCCATCATTTCGGGCGCCATATTGTAGGGGGCATCCAACAAAGGGTTGATAGTAGAGCGGACCCAGTAGAGTGCCGAGGCAATATGTTGTGGGTCATCAAAGTAGAAATCAAAAACCACCTGGGGCTCTTGGTATTCGGGGGTAATGACCTGCGCTGCCTGGATATTGCTTGCGCCAACTAGCAGCTGGGTGGCCATCAACCAGCCGAGAATTCGTATACACATAATACCGCCTCCTCTAAATGCTTTTTTACAGCATACGCTCATTAGTCGCTAAGTGCACGGTAACTAGCTATGGCGAGTATTTTAAGATGCGCGGATTTAGCCTTGGTTGGCGTAGAGTAAATCTTCGGCGCCGAGCAAATTGTCGTTCACTACGTCAATAACGCTTTGCTGGGTATAGGGCTTGAAGATATAGTCGTTAAAACCAGACATAAACAACTGTTCTTTGCCTTTGCGAGTGATTACTTCGTTGCCGGTGGAAGCTATGATAATCGGCTGGTCTTCATTTGGCAGGTGTTCACGAATATAGCGAGTGGCATCCAAGCCATTCATGTCGGGCATGCTGATATCCATAAAAATGATATGATACTTGCCTTGGCGAGCAAGGGTGCAGGCTTGCAAACCGGTATCGCATAAATCAATATGTAAATCATAAGCGGCTAGAAACTCGGCTAAAAGCTCTTTGCTTATGTCATCATCGGCTAATAGGGCGCGTACTTGCATAGAGTAATTTATGTATTTGGTTAAATTGATATGCAAAATGATCACTTGATCTATATTGCTGATCTAAGTGTTAAATCAGTGTTGTCAAATATACGATTTGCATGCTTTGTTTGTCTATAGTCTAGAAGCATTATTTAGTGTAAATTTACTAGCACTGATGCCCGTCAGTTTCCCATTAAGTAGTTATTAAGTGGTTTTTCAGATAAGCAAACCTATAGGTATTGAAAGTATGATAAGTATCGAAATAATGGTAGCTTATAGCGCTGCATGTTTGCTGGTTATCGCCGCGCCAGGGCCAGATAATTTGTTGGTTATTGGGCGTGGTATTAGTCAGGGGCGAGTGGCCGCCGCTATTTCTAGTGTCGGCACCAGTGTGGGTGTTATGGTGCATGTATTGGCGGCGACCTTTGGCTTGACTGTATTAATGCAAACCTCAGAGGTGGCTTTTTGGTTGCTTAAGCTAGTAGGCGCGGCCTACCTTATTTGGCTTGCTATACAGACTTTTCGCTCGAAGAACATGATTAGCTTTGCGCCAGCAGATAGACTTGGCTATTGGCAAATATTTAGTAAAGGCTTTTTAACCAACGTGCTTAATCCCAAAGTGGCTATATTTATTCTGGCGTTTGTGCCCCAGTTTATCGCCATAGATGCCGGTAATGTAATGATGCAGTCACTCGTCTTGGGCGGCTGGTACGCCTTTTTGAGTCTCTTGTTGTTTACTGCATTGGGATTATTTTCCACCCTGCTAGCAGGCTGGTTGAAAGCCCAGCCCAGCATCGTTAATACGCTTAATTACACCGCTGGCGGGACCTTCTTAACAGCCGGATTATCCGTGGCTTTATTGGATAAACAGCATTAACCCAAAGGAATGGACTACATCTATGCAAATTGAATTACGCCCTGTGCAGGGCAATGAAGCGGATAAATTGCTGCATTTGTCCACCCAATATATGCAAAGCCTGTATCCCGCTGAAAGCAACCATCTGGTGGATTATGAAGAACTCTATGCTGATAATGCCATTTTTATAGGTGCCTATTTAGGCGATAAAGCCGTTGGCTGTGTAGCGGTGATGTTTTACCAGCATGATTGTGAATATGGTGAAATAAAACGCCTATTTGTACTGCCAGAACACCGTGATTTGCGCCTTGGCCGAGATTTAATGGCAGCCATTGAAAAGGCCGCCATAGATGCAGGTAAGCAGGTAATGCGACTAGAAACCGGTATTCATCAGCCTGCTTCCATTCATTTGTATAAGCGTTTAGGTTATGTCGAACGCGGCCCATATGGCGATTATGGAGAGGACCCGCTAAGTATATTCATGGAAAAGTCATTACTTGGCTAGAATAGGTTGATAATGAAAGCCATCATTTACCAACAGGTCACTGTGTTTGCGCTGCGGTTTTTGCTTTGTGGGGCAGCCGGCTTGTTGTTCTCAATTATTAATCTAGTACTGCAGCCGTTTGTGTTTGCCGAGCAAACACAGTTGATTGATGATGTGCCTATTCTGCTCTATTTGCCCATGATACCCGGTATTATCGCTTGGCATCTAGTGAGTGAGGCGATTGCCCGCAGCCAGCGATTCAACCACTATCACGAGCGTTTGTTTGTCATTATCTGGTCGGCGATGACGGTATTGTGGCTAATTGCCGATTATTTTCCTACCCTGGATTTGGCGATCAAGAGTTATGTGGTAGTTGCCAATATATTCATGGCGTGGCTGGCGGTGGAGGCATCTTTGCTGCTCTTCCGCCTTATCGGTGTGCGTTCACGATGAGGGGCTGGTCGACCTGCTACTAGGTTTAATGCACCTGACTATCAAATTCTTCGCTGATAAGCTGTTTAGCTCGATCAATATCAAGTGCTTCAATTGGCGCCGCCAAGTAATAGGGCAGGTCTACCTTGTCTTGGCTTAGGGCAATCATGTCGCCGTCGATTAAACGTTCGATCACAGAAAAGATAGTGGCTTCTAGATTTGCTGGTGCACTAGGGTATTGGTTGCCAAGGTAGCTGACTAGCTGGGCAATGGAATGCTTGCCATCTGCTAATGAGACCACAATGCCCATCCAATCTTCTAAAGGCGAAATTTGCTCGGGGTTGTCGATATCAACCAAGGCCACCTGATTGTTTTGGCGGGTAAAAATGACGCGCCGGTAAAAGTACTGTGTGTTGTCCATGTGGGTGTCCTTGGCATTGCCCATAAAGAATATGGCTGCCAAGTATACAGAGCTAGGTAGAGAATAAATTAACCCTGATCAATGGTTGCCAATTGACCTGCGGTTAAGGCTAATAAATCTGTCGGTGCCATGGCAATTTCCAGACCTCGTTTGCCTGCGCTAACGTGTATTTCGTGAAAACTCTCAGCGCTGCTGTCAAGCACCGTTGGCAAGGGCTTCTTTTGGCCTAAGGGGCTGACACCACCTAGCACATAGCCAGTGCTGCGTTGCACCTCGGCGGCAGGCGCCATTACGGCTTTTTTAGCTCCTAGGGCCTTGGCTATATTCTTTAAATTAAGGCTGCCTGTGACTGGCACGATGCCCACCGCCAATTTGCCGGTATCCAACTTCACTACCAGAGTTTTGAATATTTGCGCAGCATTGATATTGAGTTTTTCTGCCGCTTCAAGGCCATAAGAATTGCACTTGGGGTCGTGCTCATAGGACTTAACGGTGAAAACTACACCGCGCTGTTCAGCTAGTTTGATGGCTGGCGTCATTGGCTGTCATGGCTAGTTATCATTTTCTACATGGAACTATAGCACAGGGTCGTTGCTGCCAACATGGGATGTTGCTAGCATGAAGCGGTAAGTTATATTAGAGCCAATGTAAGTGAGGTTGATACCATGCCTGACCTTCCCCTTAGCCATTACGTTGATATATATCGCCAAGCCATGCAGCAGGGGGATATTCAAAAAGCCTATGCCGGTATTATTAAGGCCCTGTACAAAACCCGCACGGAGTTTATCAGCCGTCTTGCTGGCCAATATAGTGTGGGCAATATCCTGCATGGCTATTTGGATGTTACCTATTTCTATATGAAGAGTGACCTGCTAAAAGACAAAAAGCTAAAGCTAGGCATTATGTTGAATCATCAAGACGTGAGTTTTGAATTGTGGTTTTTTGGCGCCACAGTGGGTGTGCAAGAAGCTTACTGGACGCGGTTGATAGAAGCCGGTTTTGTGGTTGGTGAAATGCCTGCTTATGCGCTCATGGAAATCAAACTGGATGCCCAGCCAGATTTTGATGATTTGGATAAGTTGGTCGACAAATTAGAAGCCAGCTTTAAAGCAAATTTGCATGATTTAGCACCCCTTATTGCATATCTATAATTTTCTTAAATACCCAAACTAGCTTTGGATGATTTAATTTGCTAATTATACTAGGCGCTAGCGTAAATAACGGTAGATCCATGGCCACAGAAAAACAGAAAATGATAGCCGGAGACTTGTATCAACCCGGTGATAAACAACTTTGTGCTGAGCGAGAAATAGCGCAGCAGTTGATGCAGGAATACAATGTGACCACTGTTGCCGATGCTGATAAGCGACGCGATATTCTTAGCCGATTAATGCCAGCATCTAGCACCAAGGTAGCGCTACGTGCGCCTATCTATGTCGACTATGGCTACAACATGTACATCAAAGATGATGTGTTTTGCAATTATGGTTGTGTATTTCTTGATGTATGCCCAATTTCGATTGGTGCTGCAACCGAGATTGGCCCTTATGTGCAAATTCTCACAGCGGACCACCCAAGAAGTGTTGAAGATAGGGCAAGGGGTGGCGAATTTGGTCGCCCCATTAGCATTGGCAAACAGGTATGGATAGGCGGTGGCGCAATTATTTTGCCAGGGGTCACTATTGGAGATGGCGCTGTGATTGGGGCTGGTGCAGTGGTGACTAAAGACGTGCCAGCCGGTGTTACCGTTGCTGGCGTGCCGGCTAGGCAAATTGCATCGGTCTGAGTTAGTTATAGGTGGCCACTTCAATCAGGTTTTCATCAGGATCTCGCACATAGAATGACGTGATACTGCCCGTTGCACCGGTTCTTTTGATGGGCCCTTCGACAATGGTTATGCCCTGATTTTGGGTAAATTCAATGGCCTCGTGAAGATCTGATTCGATAATAAAACACAGATCTTCGGAACCTGGTAAGGGGTGGGCTGCTTTAGGTTCGAATTCGTTTTTGTATTCATGCAGATTGATCTTTTGGTTGCCAAATACCAAAGCCACACGGCCTTCGCCAAACACTTCCTTTTGCATGCCCAATAGGCTGGTGTAAAAGGCTACGCTCTTGTTGATGTCAATGACTGTGAGAACCAAATGATCTAGTCGATTTACTTGCATGGCGAGGACCTAATTCAGGTAGTATGGGTAAGGTACTGAATCCTATTGTACGTCTAAAGGGTGCCTAATGCCTGTAGAACTGTTAGTTATTATCATCAATTTAGCTATTTTGTTGGTAGCATACCTTTTTGTTCACCCGCTCACCGCTGGTGCTAACATTAACCTGCTATTGCTGAGTGACACGGGTGCGAGCGTTACCTCATTGCTAGTTTGTGGCTCACTATTCTGGGGCTCCGGAGTGGAATTTAATCTGATCTTTTTTACTGCGAACTGGTTCTGGTTTGCCATGCTTAGCTTTTTTATCATGGAGTTGCCGTTTATACGCTGGTATATGACAAAACATAATATCGAATTGCCCTAGTAGGGGGGGATTAAGCATATTGAAGCCAAGTCTGCATAGAATACTTTTAGCTCATGCCTATACAAAATACCTAGTTATATACAAATATTGCGTTTGATTAAGATCACAAGTGATGCTTTTATCTAACTGTATTGATCACAATGCAATATTTGGTTAAATAATCATCTGTTCTGTTTACTGACTTTGATGTATGGCTCGGGATATATTTTAATCTTTACATTAGCTGCTGGTACTTAAGGATGAAATTAGCCAAATTAGTGTGTTGTTTTGTAGGCTTTGCCTCTCTTGGATTTGCCTCGCAAGCCTTTTCTCAGGATCTATCGGGTTGGTCGGATAAAACCATTTGTCGTCTGGCTAGCTCGCAAAAAGATAACAGTGCATACGTACAGGAAGCCACGCAACGCAACCTATCCTGTATAAGTAATGATGCCGCTGCTCGGGCCGAAGAAACGGCAAACCCGTTAACCAAACTGAAAGTTGTAGCTGATTGGAATCCTATCAAAAATCGCGAAGTGTTTGATCAGGAGCGCGCCATCATTGCTAATCAATTAAGTCATCATCGTGGGGATGGGGGTGTGATTAATGAATGTATTGACGTGTTGAAAAACGCTGACAATTCATTAATGGACGAAATTAGAGGCAGGAAAAGCAAAGCTAGTTGGGCTAAATATAGTAGTTATAGTGTAGGCCATTGTATTGAAATAGTGCCCCATCATCTTGCCGCGTTAGGCTATACACCGGCATTTGTAAGTGAGGTTTTGTTGCATTGGGCAAAGAACAACATGCTCAATCCACTTACTAATCCAAGCGACAAAGGTTACCAAGATAGTACCTACTTAATTCCCAACCTGTATTCACCTTGGGCTGCCCACTACGCATTTTATTATGATGAATATGAATTCACTGATGAAGAGCGAGAGATTGTTGAACAATATTTAGTAGAAAAATTGTTAACGATTGATCACACAGGAT
>JAERSU010000174.1 GCA_016845445.1 Oceanospirillaceae bacterium
ACGTAAACGCTAAGCTAATTTTATGAGAAATGTTATGACGCCAACGGGTATTAAATTAAAACAAGCACAGAATTTACTGCAGATTAGCTATGCCGACGGGCAATTTGAGCTAACCGCCGAGTATTTGCGCGTCATGTCGCCAAGTGCTGAGGTGCGTGGCCATTCTCCTGATCAGGCCCAGTTGCAGGTGGGTAAAAAATACGTGGCTTTAAGTCATGTTGAAGCCGTTGGCCACTATGCGATAAAACTAGTGTTTGATGATGGTCATGATTCGGGTATCTATAGCTGGGAATATCTGCGCGATCTATGCGTTAACCAAACTCAGCATTGGCAAACCTATATGGCTGCTTTAGAAGCGCAGCAAAAGAGTCGTGACCCGCACGAAAGCATTGTGCAGATTATGGGTTAAGGGCCTGACACGTGGCAAATAGCATTGCGCAATTTAATATCCAATTTGATGCCTTACAGGATCGGCTGCAGCTGCGCTTGTTAAGCACCGATGACGAAGAAATACGCCTCTGGCTAACTCGACGCTATGTGCGTCTATTGCTAAAAGCGTTAAGCGATAAATTTGGCCCTTTGGTTGAGCCATCTGGGTCTGGGCTAGCTAGGGAGGCTGCAGCTAGTACTGGTGTATCGGCACGCTTCTCAGACCCTTATATGGGCACAGATGATACTCATTTACCGCTGGGTGCTGAACCGCAGTTGGTGTCCCGCATCGCTTTGCAGGAACAGCCAGCCGGGGAGATAACCTTACTCTTGGGTCAGGAAGAAGAGGGTAGTATGCAGATTGAGCTGGGGCTTAATAGGCAGCTGGTGACTAGCTTGCAAGCCATGTTAATGGAAGCAGCTTTAAGTGCTGAATGGGATTTACCTTCAGCCGATGTTGCCGAGGATTTTACCGAGCATCTAAGTAGTGTGATTTTGCACTAGTTCGATGTCGTCATGGCCAGTGGCAAAGCGCCGCGGCAACCTCGTTGAGCACTGTGAATGCTGCAAGAGATTGCTGCGCGCCGCTTGGAGGGTGTGTTAAGTGCTTATAAACCACCCATTAGCATGTACTTGATTTCCAAGAAGTCATCAATGCCGTAATGAGAACCTTCACGGCCCATACCGGACTCTTTGACACCACCAAATGGGGCCACTTCCGTAGAAATAATACCTTCGTTTATACCAACGATGCCGTATTCTAAGCCTTCACCTACACGCCATACACGACCGATATCGCGGGTGTAGAAGTAAGCAGCCAAACCAAATTCAGTGTCATTAGCCATGTGGATGGCTTCTTCTTCGGTCTTGAACTTGAACACGGGCGCTAGGGGACCAAAGGTTTCTTCGGTAGCCACCTTCATGTTGGTATTGGCGTTGCCGATGATGGTGGGGGTAAAGAAGCTACCACCTAGTTCGTGGCTGTCGCCACCGTAAACCAGTTCACCACCGTTGGCTAGGGCGTCATCGATGTGTTCTTTGACCTTATCAACGGCGGCAGCGTTGATCATTGGACCTTGCTGTACACCTTCATCTAGGCCGTTACCTACTTTTAGCTGCGCCGTGGCTTCAGCTAGTTTGGCAACGAAACTGTCGTAGATGCCTTCTTGCACGATAAAGCGGTTTACGCAGACACAGGTCTGACCGGCGTTGCGGTACTTACCAGCAATGGCGCCAGCCACAGCGCTGTCGACATCGGCGTCATTAAAGACGATAAACGGGGCGTTGCCACCTAGCTCAAGGGATACCTTTTTCAGGGTAGGGGCGCACTGTTGCATCAGTAGCTTGCCAACGGGCGTAGAACCGGTGAAGGTCAGCTTACGTACGGTTGGGTTGCTGGTTAGCTCAGCGCCGATTGGGCGAGAACCACCGGTGATGACGTTAAATACACCTGCAGGTACACCCGCTTCCTCTGCCAGTACCGCCAAGGCTAGGGCCGAGAAAGGCGTTTCCGAGGCTGGACGCACAACAAAGCCACAGCCAGCGGCAAGGGCAGGTCCGCACTTACGAGTGATCATGGCAGATGGGAAGTTCCATGGGGTAATCGCAGCCACAACGCCAATGGGTTCTTTGGTGACCACCACGCGGGCGTCGGCTTTATGGGTAGGAATAATGTCACCGTAGGTGCGCTTGCCTTCTTCGGCGAACCATTCAATGAAGCTGGCAGCGTAGGCGATTTCACCCTTGGCTTCGGCCAGCGGCTTACCCTGTTCTAGGGTCATGATCAAACCAAGGTCATCTTGGTTTGCCATCATCAGTTCGAACCAACGACGCAAGATAGCGGCGCGCTGCTTGGCAGTGAGCTTGCGCCATTCAATCATGGCAACGCGGGCGGCTTCAATAGCGCGCTCGGTTTCGGCCTGGTCCATGGCTGGAATAGTGCCAATCTGCTCACCGTTAGCAGGGTTAGTGACTGCCATGGTGGCGCCGTTGTCGGCGTCGACCCACTGGCCGTTGATGTATGCCTGTTGACGGAATAGGGAAGGGTTCTTCAATTGCATGGGTTGTGGTCCTGTCGTTAGATGTATGTTGCCATTCATCATACCGGAAATAAGTTAACATGTTAACTTATTATACCGAATTGATAGATAAAATTTTTTAGATGGGCCATTTAACCAAGTTTTGACGCCTTTGACCATCGTAGTTTTCTATCATATCAACGGAAAAACTTATCGCCAATGGCCAGCTATGGTTACCTGTTGGAGCCAAAATGGGGCGCTTTTTTTAAAGCTTGTAATTTAGCCACTAGCCAATAAACTAGTAGCAACAATAATAACTAGCAAGCTTATTCTATGCTCAAGTCATTTTTTCCCAATCCGCCGTTTTTCTTTTTATCCGTTGTTATCTGGGCAGGCCTGTGTATTGGCCTCTGGTATGGTTATGGTACCGATATGGGGCTAGCCTTAGGCTTTGCCTTAGCTGCAGAAGGTACGCCACCGGTAATTGGTCCAGGTTTTTTCATTACCGCTGATTTTCTTTGGTTTTACGTTTACTACTGGGTCGCTGCCATCCTTTTTTATATCCCCTGGCACCTGTTGGCTAAACACCAGTGGACCACTTGGTCGGTGTTAGGCTCGGCGTTGATTTTGTTTTTAACCTATTTCTCTGTGCAAATTTCGGTGGCTTTAAACCACTGGCGTCGCCCCTTTGGTGACGGGCTGCAAAATGCCCTAACGGGGGAAGGTGATGTAACCGCCGAATACATGTATGGCTTGTTTGTGCAATTTGCTGAAATTGCCGCCATTGCTATGGTGATATTTGCCATTATGCGCTTCTTTGTGAGTCACTACATATTCCGTTGGCGCCATGCCATGAATGACTATTACATTTCCCATTGGTCCAAGTTGCGTACCGTGGAAGGGGCCTCCCAGCGGGTGCAGGAAGACACCATGCGCTTTGCCAGTATTATGGAAGGTTTGGGTGTGTCGTTTGTGGATGCCATCATGACCCTAGTGGCCTTCTTGCCTTTGCTGTGGACCATGTCCGAATACGTCACCGAACTACCGGTAATAGGCGTGATCGCGCAACCGTTATTCTATGCAGCACTATTTTGGTCTATTTTTGGTACCCTGTTCTTGGCCTTGGTTGGCATCAAACTGCCGGGCTTGCAGTTCCTCAATCAGCGTGTGGAAGCGGCTTATCGCAAAGAACTGGTGTATGGTGAAGATAACGTAGAACGTGCTCATCCGCTTACCCTAGAAGAACTCTTTGCGCAGGTACGTAAAAACTATTTTCGCATTTATATTCACTACACCTACTTCAACTTAGCGCGTAGTTTGTACGCCAATGCAGACAATATATTTACCTATGTCATCCTCATGCCAACCATCGTTTCTGGCACCATTACCTATGGTATCTTGCAGCAGATACTGACCGCTTTTGGGCAGGTGAGTAACTCCTTCCAATACCTTATTAGTGCTTGGCCAACCATTGTTGAGCTCTTGTCGGTGTATAAGCGTCTGCAGTCGTTTGAAAGAGCGATTGAGGAAAAACCGCTCACTGGTTTGGACGAGGCCTAAGCGCGGGGGCAGGCCATAGGTCTGTCCAGCGAGCGGCCTTTATTCGAGGCCGCAACCTGCCAAGATAACCTGTTTTATGGTGGCGGCTGCCTGATCAAAGTGGTGTTGCTGCAGTGCCTCTGTACCTAGGGAATGCACGACTTGCGGTTCGAAATCGGCATAATGTTGGGTCGAACCCCAAATCATAAATAGCAGGTGGGCAGGGTCTATAGGTTGCATCTTGCCGGCTGCTATCCAAGCAGTAAAGACGGCGATGCGGCCACTAAACCAGCGCTGATAATCTTCTTCTAGGAAGGCTTGCAAATGAGGTGCGCCACTGAGCATCTCTTTGGCAAACACCCTAGACTCCCGGGGGTGGGTGCGAGAAAACTTAATTTTGGCATCGATATAGTCACACAAGGCTTGCTTTGGCTCGTGTTCAGCGGTGATGTCATTAAGTACCGTGTCCCACAAGCCAATGATGTTTTCCAGCACTGCCGTATACACGCCTACCTTGTTTTTAAAGTAGTAGTGCACGTTGGCTTTCGGTACGTTAGCAGCATCGGCAATGCTTTGCATGCTGGTGCCATTAAAACCATGCACGGAGAATGCTTGGGTGGCTGCTTGCAGAATCTTTTCTTGCGTTTGTTGGCGAATTTTTCCTGGCTTATAGGGGCCACGGGCTACACTGCTAGTCATAGGATGGTTGTTTGCCTGTAAAGAATGGGGGCCGTACCAATACGGCTAATTAATATTAACAGATAATACACCTAAGTTAAAAAATTGACTAATTGGACAAGAATTGGCAGACTAGTGGCAATAACACTTGCCTATAGCTGCACCCATGGATATATTGCTTAATCAACATCGCTGCCACATTGATGGCCAGCAGGCCCATCGCCCGTTACTGGCTTGGCTGCGTGAATCCCAAGGTTTGTTTGCTAGCAAGGAAGGCTGCGGCGCTGGTGATTGCGGTGCCTGCTCCGTGCTAGTGGGGCGCTTAGAGAATGATCAACTAGTATACCAAGCCGTTAACGCCTGCTTAGTACCTGTGGCGAGTTTGCAAGGCTGTCATCTCATTACCCTCGATGGTTTGTCGCCAGCTGAGCCCCATGCGGTACAACAGGCACTGATTGATTGCCATGCAAGTCAATGTGGGTTTTGTACTCCAGGTATTGTGATCGCTATGCTAGCCTGGTGGTTAAATACGCCTGCTAATGCATTGCGTACTAATGCTCAACGTCAACATCATCGCCAAGTGTTTACCCAAGCCTTGTCGGGCAACCTTTGTCGTTGTACTGGTTATGAGCCTATTTTTAGGGCAGCACAAGGTCTAGCTGCCAGTACCCTTGGCGGCGATCTTACGGGCCAATCCTTGGCGGGTTTAAGTACCCAGGACATTATCGGCTTTTTACAATCAGCTGGTGGCACAACTCAGGCTGCGCAAGGACCACAAGGGATAGGCTACTATCAGCCGCACACAGAGGCGCAATTGGCCCTGGCATTTGAGTTGGCCCCCCATGCTCGTGTCATTGCCGGCAGCACCGATGTGG
This sequence comes from Oceanospirillaceae bacterium, assembly GCA_016845445.1. Classification (GTDB taxonomy): domain Bacteria; phylum Pseudomonadota; class Gammaproteobacteria; order Pseudomonadales; family Balneatricaceae; genus Njordibacter. The sequence continues at coordinate 5,540 of JAERSU010000174.1, forward strand.
GTTTGGAAGTCACTCAGCAATTGCAAGACCACCAATCCTATATAGACCTCTCGCGACTGCCATCTTTGGCAGGCATCGAACTGATCAATGATCAACTCCATGTTGGTGCAGCGGTAACCTTTAGTCAGTTGGAAGCCTATTTCAGTCAGCATGACAGTGTTATCAGTCCGGCTTGGCTTGAACTGCTTGAATTGATCGGTTCCCGGCAGATTCGAAATCGTGGCACCATCGGTGGCAATATTGCCAATGGTTCTCCCATTGCCGATACGCCACCACTGTTATTGGCCCTTGACGCTAGTTTGGTATTGCAACAGGGAGAGGTGCAACGGCAATTGGCGTTGCGTGATTTTTTTCTTAGCTATCGTCAAACGGCTTTACGCCCTGGGGAGGTTATTACGCAAATACGCATCCCTATGCCCAGTGACAAGAGCCAGCTATGTATCAGCAAGATCAGTAAACGCCACGAAGATGATATTTCCGCCGTTTGTTTGGCCATGTTAAGCAGCCAAGATGACTCTGGTCAGCTACGCTGTCGCATTGGCGTAGGTGGTATGGCAGCAACACCAGCTATAGCCGTAAAGGCGGCAGAGGTGGTGGCAAACCAAGGTGACAGGCAAGCTATATGTGCCGCTATAGGCGCAGAATTTAACCCTTTAAATGATGTCCGCGCTAGTGCCGACTATCGCTTGCAGGTGTGCGCCAATACCTTGTATTACTGGTCTAGGGCAGGGGATTCTAGGGCAGCAGGAGGTCAAGCATGAGAAAATTGCCCGCTGCGGCCAGCTTTGTCACGCCCAAGTCCGCCAGCCGAATCCATGAAAGCGCTGCCTTGCATGTCACTGGTCAGGCTCGCTATGTGGATGATATTCCTGTTCCTGCAGACTGTTTGCACGCCTACGTGGGGGGCATTGGGGTAGCCGCTGGCAAGTTAACATCATTGGATTTACAGCCGGTAAAAGATTATCCAGGGGTTGTGGATGTGATTAGTGCGGCAGACATTCCAGGACATAAAGATATTGGCCCTGTATTTCCCGGTGATCCACTATTGGTGGAACAGAGCATTAATTATTGGCAGCAGCCGGTGGTGGCAGTGGCTGCCAATGATAGAGATACGGCGCGCCGTGCAGCCCAAGTCTTTACCTATGAGGTAGAGGAGCAGGAGGCCATTTTAGATCTATCCCAAGCCCAGCAGCATCAGCGTCAAGTGCGCCCCAGTCACACCCTGCGTAAAGGCGATGTTGCCCAAGGCATGGCCCAAGCTGAGCAGCAAATAAAGGTGCAGCAAAGCATCCAAGGGCAGGAGCACTTTTACCTTGAAGGTCAGGTAGCCCTAGCCTTGCCCCAGGAAGATGGTGGCGTTTTGCTATATTGCTCAAGCCAGCACCCAAGTGAAGTGCAAAAGCTGGTGGCCGAAGTCTTGGCTATTCCCATGCATCTGGTGGTGGTAGATATGCGCCGCATGGGTGGGGGCTTTGGGGGCAAAGAAACCCAAGCGGCTCAGTGGGCTTGCTTGGCCGCCTTACTGGCAGTAAGGAATAAAAGGGCAGTGAAATTGCGCTTAAGCCGTAGTGATGATATGCAATTGACCGGCAAGCGCCATGCTTTTGTTAATCAGGCTGAGGTTGGCTTTGATCGGCAAGGGCATATTCAAGCCGTACGTGCAGAACTGCATGGCCTATGTGGTTGCAGCCCCGATTTGTCAGACGCCATTGTAGATCGGGCTATGTTTCATACGGACAATGCCTATTATTTGCCCCATGCCGAGATAACCGGACATCGTTGGTTTCAAAACACCGTGTCGCAAACGGCTTTTCGTGGCTTTGGTGGCCCCCAAGGGGTGATGTTAGCGGAACAAATTCTTGATGATGTGGCAAGAGCGGTAGGCACAGACCCATTGCTGGTGCGGCAACGCAATCTCTATAGTCCTGACAGGGGGATGGTGACGCCCTATCATCAACAGGTGAGTGGGGTTGAATTGGCTCAGCTAATCGATGAATTGAGTGAAACCAGTGCCTATTGGCAGCGCCGCGAGGCCATTACTGAGTTTAATCACTCTCAACAGCGTTATGTGAGAGGCCTGGCCCTGACACCGGTGAAGTTTGGTATTTCTTTTACCGCGCAGTTTTTAAATCAAGCCGGAGCCCTGGTGCACATCTACACGGATGGTAGCGTGCAGGTAAACCATGGCGGCACGGAAATGGGCCAGGGGCTGCATACTAAGATTGGGCAAATTGCGGCGGCTGAATTAGGCCTGCCGCTAGCGGCTATTAAGGTCACCAGTACACGCACGGATAAGGTGCCCAATACCTCACCGACCGCGGCTTCCAGCGGCACAGATCTAAATGGCCAAGCCACCCGCATGGCCTGCGTGACCTTGCGCCAGCGCCTCGTTGAACACCTCATGGCCGAGCACCACTGTCGTGCGACAGAGGTTCATTTTGCTGATGGACTAGTGACCTGGCCTAGGGGTAATATGGCATTTGCTGAACTGGTGCAGCAGGCCTATTTGGCCCGCGTGTCCTTGTCGGCGACGGGCTTCTATAAAACCCCTAAAATTCATTATGATCGTGAGCAGGCTAAAGGCCGGCCGTTTTATTATTACACCTGTGGCGCGGCGGTTAGTGAAGTAGAGGTTGATCGCTTGTCAGGCATGTATCAGGTAAGGCGGGTGGATATTTTACATGATGCTGGTAACAGTATTAATCCGGCGATTGATATTGGCCAAATAGAAGGCGCCTTTATCCAAGGGATGGGCTGGCTCACCAGTGAGGAATTGGTGTGGGGTGATACGGGGCAATTGCTGTCCAATTCGGGCGCTACCTATAAAATACCTGCCATCGGTGACACGCCAGTAGAATTTAACGTTGCCCTGTTGGCCAATAGCCGTAATGAAGAGGCGACCATTTATCATTCCAAGGCTGTTGGTGAACCGCCGTTTATGTACGGTGTTAGTGTCTGGTCGGCGTTAAGAGATGCCATCTACAACGCGTCTAGTGTGCAGGGACAGCGGGTTAATCCACCATTACCAGCACCAGCCACACCAGAGCAGGTGCTCTGGGCGCTGCAGACTGCGACGGAGGCTAGGCAGGATGGCTAGTTGGCTACAGCAACAACTAACCTGTGAGCAACAGGGGCGGGCCTATGTACTCTTTACTATTACCAGTGCCATGGGTTCTAGCCCGCGTGCTGTGGGAGCAAAAATGTTGCTTGATCAGCAGGGCAGTTATGGTTCTGTGGGTGGTGGCCACCTGGAGCATAAATTGCTTAAACAGGGGCGCAAGCTGTTACAACAAGGGGCCACGGATGCCAGTGTTGAGCAACTTGATTTTGCTTTGGGGGCGCAACTTGGGCAATGTTGTGGTGGCCGAGTGGTGGTGATGATGGAATACCATCCAGCCAGAAAGTTACCCGTTGTGGTGTTTGGTGCCGGTCACGTAGGCCGCGCACTGATACCTTTGCTCAGTCAATTACCCGTGCAGGTGACTTGGGTAGATGGTCGTTACGATATGCTTCCGCAAAGCATTCCCGCGAATGTGCAGGTGGTGCATGAAGAGCACCCTGTGGATGCCATTGTTGATTGCTTGCCGGGTAGCTGCTACCTCATAATGACCCATCATCACGGGCTGGATTTACAGTTGGCCGAAGAGGCCTTAAAGCGAGCCGATGCGGCCTATGTGGGCGTCATTGGTTCGCGCACCAAGGCAGCGCGCTTTTATCAGCGTTTGCAGGCCAAGGGTTTGCAGCAGCCGCTGGCTAAATTTCAGTGCCCTATGGGTGATGAAAACATTAGTGGTAAGTTACCCATGGAAATAGCTATTTCGGTTGCCAGTAAAATAATGCAACACTATCAGCAGGTTGATGCTTCCAGCAGTCTAGCAACCAAGCCCAAACAAAACCTAGAACCAGCCCTATAAATGAATACTAACGAACGATTACTGCGCGGCCCTGTGCTGCATTGCCTGTCTGAGCCTGATAAAAGCCAGGGGGCCATCGAATACATCGATGATGCTTTATTGTACCTGCAAGATGGCAAGGTTGCCGCTTGTGGGCCTTATGCGCAGGTAAGTAAACAGTGCTATGCACAACAACTAGCCATGGTAGAAGATCATAGTGACAAGCTAATGGTACCGGGTTTTGTGGACTGCCATGTGCACTATCCGCAGACGGAGATGATCGCGGCCTATGGCACGCAACTATTAGATTGGCTCAATACCTACACCTTTCCTGTGGAAGCCCAATTTGGTGATCTAGCCAAAGCTGAGCAGGTGGCTGAGGTGTTTTTACAGGAACTGCTACGTAATGGCACCACCACTGCACTGGTATTCTGCACCGTGCATCCAGAATCTGTGGATGGCTTCTTTAACCAAGCGCAAGCCAAGCATCTGCGCATGATCGCTGGCAAGGTGCTGATGGATCGTAATGCCCCAGAAGCGGTACTGGATACAGCTGAAACAGGCTATCAGCAATCCAAGCAATTGATTGAAAAATGGCATGGTGTGGATCGGTTACAGTACGCTGTAACGCCACGTTTTGCCCCCACTTCGACGGCCCAGCAGTTAACCTTGGCTGGGCAATTATTGGCACAATATCCAGGTGTGTATCTGCACACCCATTTGTCCGAAAACAAGGATGAAATTGCCTGGGTGAAGGCGCTGTTCCCAGAGGCTGATAACTACCTGGATGTTTATGATCAGGCTGGCCTGTTAGGCCGGCGTAGTGTGTTAGCCCACGGCATCCATCTGTGTGAAGAGCAGTGTCAGCGTTTACATGATACTGGCTCGGCCATTGCCCACTGCCCGACTTCCAATTTGTTTATTGGTTCGGGTTTGTTTCCACTGCGACAGCTGCAAGCCTTTGATATTAATATTGGTATGGGCACGGATGTTGGTGGCGGGAGTAGTTTTTCCATGCTGCAGACCCTTTCTGAAGCCTATAAAATTCAGCAACTACAGGATGTGAATCTGAGCCCTGAACAAGCATTTTATATGGCCACCTTAGGCGGCGCTAAGGCCTTGGATATAGAGGATAAGATTGGTAACTTTGAGGTTGGTAAAGAAGCCGATTTTTTGATCTTGGACCCACAAGCAACGCCGCTGCTGAAATTCCGTCAGGCACACAGCAACAACTGGCGTGAGCAATTGTTTGTTTTGCAAACCTTAGGGGATGATCGAGTTATTTGGCAAACCAACATCTTAGGTCAGCCAGTGACTTACTAACGCCACGGCACCCGTGTTTGCTTTACGCCCACACAGGTGCTTCGGTCATGGAAGCCGGAATGGCGACGCCCAGACGCTGCAAAATACTTGGTGCGATAGCCGTCTGCTTGATAAGTGTGTCGGCTGCGGGGCCCTCGGCATCGCCAAAATAATAGATGGGTACATCGCGCACCAGGTCTTCGGTACCACCGTGGTGGCCACGAGCCGTCTGGCCATGGTCGGCGGTAACAATCACGTCGTAGCCTGCTGCGCGCCAACGGGGTATAAAGTTGGATAGAGCCCCATCTACGATATAGGCGTTCTTGTCGATCTCTATGGAGTCAAAGCCATAGTGGTGGCCAACACTGTCAAAAATACAGGAATGGAATAAGAAATAATCAGGTTGATGGCGCTCTATAAGCAAACTCATTTGCCAGTAGAGGTCAATTTCTGAGGGGGTGGCGGGTTGCGCCTTGTTTTCTCCGGCCATGGTATAGATGCGAGCATGTTGAATAGGCCGGCTTTTATCGTCTACTTCCATATCACGCAGATGATTAAATGGGCTAGCCTGAAAGTAGTCAGAAAAGAACGAGTGGGCAATGGCCGCTGTGGTGCCACCTGCTGCCCGTACGGCACTAAACAGGTCGGCACACTCGAGCTTGCCTTGATGGTAGTTGGTGGTGACACCATGCTGTTGTGGTGTTAAGCCAGTATGGATACTCGCATAGCAGGGACCCGATACAGAAGGTAGGACACACTGGCCGCGCCAAATTTTAGCTTCGCCACTTTCCACCCAGCCTTCTAGGTTGCCCATGAGGCGTCTAGCGTAGTGATAGCCCATGCCATCAAGGACTAATAGTATGACTTTGTTTTTCATCTGAATTTTTACCCTCATATGCGCAAGCAAAGCGGCTTTTATACTTGTTTTGACTGCCACAGGGTGACACAATCAAAAGCAAGTTGCACGTCAAAAAAATGTGGCCTTTGGCCTTTTTTATTTATCCCAGCGGAAACCCTTATGAACCTCGCCAATGATCCGAGTATCACCCAGTTGCTAATTGCTTTGGCAGGCGGCGTGGCCTTGTTGATTTGGGGGCTAAAGCGTGTACAAAAAGGCATGAATAAAGCCTTCGGTAGCCGACTGGCTTATCTAGTGAGAGATCGCTTTGCTGGGGTCTGGTCCGCTTTGGGCCTAGGTGTAACCTTAACGCTAATATTGCAGAGCAGTACCGCATCGGCTTTGTTGGCTGCATCCTTGGGTGTACAAGGTGAAGCGGGTCTGGCCTTTCTGTTAGGGGCCGACGTAGGCACTACCCTGGTGGCTTTGATCTTGTCTTTTGATCTTAGTGCCTTAAGCCCTTTGCTGATTGCTGTGGGTGTCGGCTTGGAACTACGCGGTGGCAGCAAGCGTCAACAGGGCGCGGGTCAAGCCGCCATGGGACTTGGTTTGATGCTCTTGGCCCTTGGCATGTTGCGCAATCTAGCAGAACCCCTACAAGCCTCACAGTTGTTTGTGGAAATGATGCGCAGCCTGTTAGCTGAGCCTTGGCTAGCCTTGCTATTTGCTGCGCTGATTACCTTTATGCTGCACTCTAGTTTGGTGATGGTGTTGCTGCTAGCTGGTATGGTGGCGGCCCAGGTGATTGATCCTGTGGGTGGCATGATGTTGGTGTTGGGCGTTAATATTGGCAGTGCTTTAATTCCTGTATTTATGTCCAAGGGGGCTAGTAATGCCAAGCGCGTTGCGCCCATAGGCAACCTATTGTTGCGCTTTATCGGCATGCTGGCGTTCCTGCCGGCCCTGCCGTGGATCAACGACATCATGACCAGCATGAGTTTTACCGGGGCTTGGCAACTGGTGTTGTTGCATTGCCTATTTAATTTGGCGGTGGCAAGCTTTGGTATGTTGATTGTCAGCAAGTTGGCGGGTTGGATAGACCAGCGCTTGCCTGCCCAAAAACTGACCCCAACGCCTGCGCCCAAATATTTGGATGATGTGGAAGACACCACCCCCTCAGCAGCCATTGCCAACGTGGTGCGTGATACCTTGACCATGGGGGACCTGTTAGAGGAAATGTTGCGCGATATGCACCAGGGCTTGCATCGTAAAAATGTGGATGCCTTGGCCAAAAAAATTCAGCAAAGCGACGATATTATTGATGACTTTCATCAGCAGATTAATGCCTATTTACTGGAGTTAGGCGGGCAAGACATGACCCTGGAGGAGCGTAGCCGTTGTCAGGATCTATTGTTGTTTACCACCAATATTGAGCACGCGGGTGATATTCTTGAGCGTAGCATCATTATGCTGCTAAAAAAGAAAACCAATTTACATATCGAATTTGGCGACTATGAAAAACAGGCCATCGAGCAATGCATGCAGGCTTTGTTTGAGGTCATGCCCATGTCATTTCAGGTGATGATGAGTGAAGACATGGATGCCGCCCGCAGCCTGTTTCAGGCCAAGCAAAGTTTCAATCAGTTGCATCAGGACTATTTGGATGGCCAGCAACAACAGGCCATGGAACAACAAATAAGCCCGGTTGCCCATGTGCTATTTACCGATATTATGCGGGATGTTAAACGTCTACACTCGCACTTTACCGCTATTGCCTATCCACTATTGAGTCGCCAGGGTGAACTGCACCATAGCCGCTGGCGTGGCAATGGCGATGAGGACGACATGGACACCATGCCTATGCCAGCCAATCAGCCAGTTGTTGAGGAAGCAGAAGATGCCAAAGCCTAATTTGCCTAATATTGCCGCCATTGTGTTTGATAAAGATGGCACCCTATTGGACTTTCATGGTACTTGGGTGCCGCGTATGCAGGCCGCTTTGACGCAATTGTGCCATGCCGATACGGGGCTAATGATGCGTTTGGCAGAAGCGGCCGGTTACGACAAGCAACAACAGCGGGTATTGAGTGGCTCAATATTAGCAGCAGGCAATAACCGCGATATTGCAGAAGTTTGGGCGGCACCCTTGGGGCGCAGTGTTGAGGATTTGGAAGCCTACCTTAATCAGGCTTTCGCCAGTGATGTAGGTGGCGCCAGTGTGGCCGTCGCCGATTTAACCGCTAGCCTGACTAGCTTGCATGGTATGGGTTACAAGTTGGGCGTGGCAACCATGGACAGTGTCGCAGGTATTGAG
>JAERSU010000175.1 GCA_016845445.1 Oceanospirillaceae bacterium
AAGTGCTTTGGCCCTCGAGGTGAAAACCAAGAGGGCTTTTTTATGTCCATGGATGGACGGTATGCCGCGGTGACAGGGATGTCATAGAGCGGCGATGCCCTTGGACTGGTGGTTTGCAATCTACCATTAAAGTGGCCATTATGGTGGTTTGGGTTTAGCTAGGTGCAATGTCATGAAGATAGTGACTTACACAGATGCGTGGCAGCAGGACTTGATCGATTTATGGCAAGCTTGTGGCCTTACTAGGCCGTGGAATGACCCGGCTAAAGATATTCAACGTAAGCTTACCGATAACATGGGGCAGCTAGCACTCATGCTTGACGGTGATAAGTTGGTGGCGAGCGTCATGGTTGGTTTTGATGGCCATCGTGGCAGTGTGTTTTATTTAGCCGTGTTGCCGGCATATCAAGGGCGTGGTTGTGGTAAACAACTGATGCAGTATTGTGAAGAGTATCTGTTGCAATTAGGGTGCCCAAAACTTAACCTTTGTGTGCGTGATACCAACGTCATGGTATTGGAGTTTTATCAGGCGCTGGGGTACGAACCAGATCCGGTGGTGTTAATGGGTAAACGCTTAATTCCAGACAATTAAAGATACTATGGCAGACATAATTCCTTTCTCTAATGATTGGCAGGAAGCCCTTGTCCAACTCTGGAATGAGTGTGGATTAACACGCCCTTGGCATGATGCCAACAAAGATGTACGAGAGTCGCTACAGGCCCCCGTTGCGCAAGTGTGGTTGTTGGTAGAAGAAGAGCAGCTCATTGGGGCTGTAAATGTGGCTGTTCAACTACGTCAATCTGGTTGCATCTATTATTTAGCAGTGAAACCTTGCCAGTCGATTAAGGGCTATGGTCAGCAGCTAATGCAGCATGCTAAACAACAAATGCAGGCATTAGGTTGTATGCAGGCACAGATTATCGTCAATGATAAGCAGGTACCCTTAACGGATTATAATAAACAAATGGAAGCCTTATGTGGTTAGTGTGTGTGGCCTTAGCAGAAGAGCTACCCGATGCATTGCCTAGGAGCAATGGCAAACTAATGTACACCGAGGCGCAAGCCTTTATGGCACTTATCAAGCAACAGACTTGGTTGGTGTAATGCGCGCCTTTTTTGAATCCTATTCTATATAGTTAGTTTGGTCGTCTTTGGCGGTTTTCTTGATTGCTTTATTTTTAAGGTTTAGAGTAGGGTTTATAGCTATCATTACGCCAATTAATTAGAGCAGAAATGGACACAAAGTTTCTACATCAGCGCCGCTCGCGCCTTGTTTCTCAACGCTTGGCAATTGCACTTGTGTTAGTTGTGTCAGCCGTGGTGTTGGAAACCTATGATCATTATGGGCGTATCAACGCCTCACTGTTTATCCATGTGTGGTTGTACACCCCACTAGTATGGCTTCTGCAGGTGGCTGGATTTGTTTGGGTGTTAAATGCTTTTTATAGTCAGCACCCCAAAGCGGAAGCCGAAGCGCGTTATTTGGGTCAGCGCTTGCAGAGCGCTATTGAGACCCTGGATGATGGTTTTGTCATCTATGACAAGGAAGATAAGCTGATTGTTTGCAACGAACGCTATCGCCAAATCTACGCCGCTTCTGCCGAGGCCATTGTGCCCGGCAATAGCTTTGAGAACATTCTTCGCCATGGGCTTAAAAACGGCCAGTATGTGGCAGCCATTGGGCGCGAAGAAGAATGGTTGCACGAACGTTTGAAACAGCACCGTCAACACTCTATTACCATTGAACAAGAACTAGAAGATGGCCGCTGGCTACGCATCGCAGAGCGGGAGACCCCGAACGGTGAATGGGTCGGTTTTCGGGTGGACATTAGTGAACAGAAGGCGGTGCAAAGCGAATTGCAGGAGGCAAAAGAAAAGGCCGAATCTGCTAATGAGGCTAAATCTCGCTTCTTGTCGCAAATGAACCATGAGCTGCGGTCGCCACTCAATGGTATTGTGGGTTTTGCTCAGGCATTAAATGACCCTTCACAAGATATGCCAGAAGAAGACCAGCAACGCTATATAAGTAATATATTGGAATCTGCACGGCATCTGGAAATGGTCATCGGTGATATTCTTGATTTGAGTAAAATTGAACAAGGTAAACTGGTACTTGAGAAGGTTGATTTTGACCTAGGCGCCCTAGTACATCGCGCTGTTGACCTCTACGAAGATAAGGCCAAAGACAAAGGCTTGAAGTTTAAGCTAGATTTGAATACCAGTGCCCTGTGGCTTAGTGGTGACCAGGTACGATTACGCCAGGTAATCTATAATCTGCTGGATAATGCGGTGAAATTTACCCATCATGGGCAGGTCCTGTTACGCGCTGAGGTGGAGGATGTTGAACACAATCCAGTGCGCATTAAATTTGCCGTTGAAGATACTGGCATTGGTATCGATGATGCCAACAAAGAAGCCATTTTTGAGCCATTTAATCAGGCTGATGCAAGTATTAATCGGCGTTTTGGCGGCACCGGTTTGGGGTTGACTATTTGTCGTCAATTGGTAAAAGCCATGGCTGGCAATTTGCAGGTTAATAGTGAGGCAGGCAAAGGCAGCTGTTTTAGTTTTACCTTGGATTTGCCCCTGGGGCGCCCAAAAACATTAAACACGGAAGAAATTAATGTGCCTTGCATGCGCGTCCTAGTGGTGGATGATATTGCCACCAATCTGACTGTAGCGCGCCTGTTACTTGAGGCCGAAGGGCATGAGGTGAGTAGTGTCAGCAGCAGCCAAGAAGCCTTGCAAATGTTGGCAGAGAAGGACTTTGATCTGCTGTTGGTGGATTTGCATATGCCCAATATGAATGGCCTGCAATTGGCCGAAGCGGTGCGAAATCTTGACGATCAAACTAAGGCCTCTGTCATGTTGATCATTCTTAGCGCCGATACTCAGGTAGAGCAAAAGAAGGCAGCGAAGGCAGCCGGAGTAGATGCTTACCTAGCTAAACCACTCAATGTCATTAGTTTGCGTAACCACATATTGACCTTGCTAGCACGCCGAGCCTTAGGTCGTTAGCATGCTAAGATTAAAAAAGGGAGCCCTAGGGCTCCCTTTTTTAGGGTGCATGATTTGGCTTAGTTGGTCATGGCGCCGAGCCATTCTTTTACCCAGGCCTTGCGTTGGTTATTGACGTTAGCATCATCCAACTTCAATACCTTAGCCGGTTGAATTAACTTGCCATAGGCTTCCGGCATAGCGGCTGCTGGCAGATTAACCGGGTACATAACGTTGGTTAGGGGGACATGTTGTTGGAAACCTTCATTAACCATAAACTCAAGGAACTCATCGGCCAATTCGCTGTTAGAAGAATTGGCTAGTTTGGCAGCAACTTCTACCTGCAGGTAATGACCCTCGGCAAATGGGGCTGCTTGGAAGCGATCAGTGCCTTCCACGGCCATGTGGTATGCCGGAGAGGTGCTATAGCTCAATACCATAGGCGCTTCACCTGCTAAGAACAGATTGAAATAGGCTTCGCTCCAGCCCTTAGTGGTAGTGAGGATGTTATCAGACATCTTGCTCCATGCAGAGGCTGCCTGGTCGCCGTACACGGACTTCATCCACAGCATAAGGCCAAGGCCTGGGGTACTGGAACGAGGGTCTTGAATGATGACCTTCAAAGATGGGTCAGCATTGATCAATTCATCCAAACTCTTGGGTGGATTAGGTAAGGCTTCGGTGTCGTAAACAAAGGCAAAGTAGCCGTAGTCAAATGGCACAAAGGTGTCATCGTGCCATTCAATGGGCATATTCAAGCTATTGGTGTTGACCTTATGTGGCGCAAATAGACCGCTAGCTTTGGCTTCGTCAACCAAGTTTAAGTCAAGGCCTAAGACTAGGTCGGCCTTAGTATTATTGCCTTCCAGCTTAACGCGTTGCAACAGGGCAACAGCGTCTTCTAGGCCAACAAAGTTAACTGTGCAGTTGCACTGGGCTTCAAAGGCCGGTTTGACCTGCGGGGCCATGCCCCAGTCAGATACAAATGAATCGTAGGTGTAAACGGTTAATTCGCGGTCTGCTGCCTGAGCGCTAGTGGCCGCGGCTAGACCCATGGCCACAGCGGCCAAGGTAGAAGTTAAACGAGACATGATTTCTCCCTTAAGTTAATTACGGTTTACTATGACCATAGCAAAGGGGAGGAAAGTAGCGGAAGCAAAGCAAATCTGCGGGAAGGTTCCTTGTTTCCTACGCTGGTGTTAACCAGATCAGGTTCAACGGGATTCACATTTGGTGATCTCAGCCCTAAGGCACCCCGACAAGTCATAGTCCGACCATTGTATGCGCAGGCGAGTATTGGAGCAAGCGAAGTTTCTGTTTGGCCCCAAAGGAATAGACAAATTGGGTTTTGCCTATGCCTTGGCTGAATCAGTCATTTAATACTGCACTTTTAAAAGAAGGCAAAATAACACCACAATTGGGCGTATTTGTGCAGATCATTGCAAGCCTGGCGCTGTTATGCTGCCCTTAGACTTTAATTTTGCCATGTTATTGCAGGTTGCTAACTTCAAAGAGGTGTATATGCAGGCGTTTGAAGGTGTTCGTGTGCTCGATTTGACGCATATTTTTGCTGGCCCTTTTTCCACCTATCAGTTGGCCGTCATGGGTGCTGAGGTGATCAAAATAGAGCCAGTCGAGGCGGGTGATATTATGCGCTATGTGGGGCCCATACAGGCCTTCAATGATGCCGGTATGGGGCTGGGGTTTCAGGCTCAGGCCAGCAACAAAAAATCACTGGCTATTGATCTTAAATCGACCACAGGGCGAGAAATATTCCATCAGTTAGTGGCGACTGCCGATGTGGTTGTGCAAAATTTCACCTCCAATTGCTTAACTGAATTAGGTTTGGATGCCGCTACTTTACAGTCCATAAAGCCAGATCTTATCTATTGTTCCATTAGTGGTTATGGACGTAATGGTCCTAAGGGCCATCATCCTGCCTATGATATTGTTATTCAGGCATTCACTGGTGTGATGTGTGCCAATGGTGAAGCTAATTCAGCACCGGTGCGTGTGGGGCCAGCTATGATCGATTATGGTACCGGTGCCCAAGCTGCCTTTGCCATCAGTGCGGCGCTTTATCGCCGGCAGGTGAATGGTCAGGGTGCAGTCATCGATGTGGCCATGGCTGATGCCGCCTTAATGCTACTTAACTACCATGTCGTTAGCACTGTCGCGACTGGTACAGCGCCACGGCCCCATGGTAACCAAGATCCTGATTTGGCGGCTTATTCAGCCTACCCAACAGCAGATGGGGACATCATGCTGGGTGCTTACACACCCAAACAGGCAGCCAGTTTAATGACCGTGTTAGGTTATCAGCAAGATGCCCAAGCCATACTAGCACTGCCCCTGTCAGCTTTAGCTGCCAGGCGCCAGCAGGATGCTGCCAAAATTGCCACAGCATTAATGGCTCGATCGGCAGATGAATGGGAAATGCTGCTTAATGAGGCCCACGTGCCCGCTGCCAGAATACGACCTATTGAAGAGGTATTGCAGCATGAGCAGATTAGGCAGCGTCAGGTACTGCAGCAAACCCAGGCACACGCCAATGCCACCCCTGTGGCGGGTTTTGCCTATGATGAGGATGGTCCTGTATTAACATCGCCGCCACCAGCTCATGGTGAACATACACAGATGCTGCTAACCGAATTGGGCTTGTCTAGGCAGCGTCAAAATGAGCTTTTGGCTAATGGTGTGGTGTTACAGGCCTAGCCGTAAATGATATTGGTTTGGTAACTGGTGGCTAATAATTGCCCTTGCTGATTCCAGATGTTCGCCTGGGAGGAGCTGAGCCCGTCGGCGCCATGGTTGACGGTGGCAAGGTAACCTAGGTGCTGGCTTGGATCCGTGTCTCCTAGTGGGTTGGCAAAGTGCATACTCCAGCCAATGGTGGATAGAGGTTTAAAGCCACTGTAGTTGGGTGAAGCCGTGGGTGGCCAGGCATCAATTAAGCCTACCAGCAGGGCAGGTGACATTACCTCAGGCGCATGCTTATAGCGCATCCAGCCGCCAAGTTGATTGCTGGCAATGCCAGAAAAAGGCGGCGCTTTGGTAGTGGCATAATTGTCAAAGTGTTGCACAAATGCCGGCAGTAGGTCAGGCGCCAATTTGAAGCCATGCTCGAAGCTGTCGAGCTGTGGTGGTACAAAGTCATCAATGACGACTTCAGAATGCAGTGGTTTGAGAAAATTGGCCGAGGCTTTGACTCTGACCTTGCCTTCCTGCGTTAGACGTACTTCTTGCACCGTCAGGGTCTTGCCGCTGGCAATGGTTTCAATGTGCAGTTGGTAATCGCAGTCAGCCAGCATCGGGCGCACAAAGGTAATATCCAATTGCTTTAGCAGTCGATCGGTATCCACACCGTCATGGGCTGCAGCGCAGAGTATGGCTGCCGACATACCACCGTAAATAGTACGGCCCTGGCCCCAGTTGGCATTGACTCTTGGGCGCTCACCGTGACTGATGGCGGTTAAAATTTCCTGCATAAGCATGTTGGCAATCACTCGAACTAGCTGACGATAGGAAACTAAATTACTGCTTTCCATAGGTCATCGCAAATCATGACTCAGAGGTCTAGATGGATACTTAGCGGTAATGGTGTAGGCAATAACTAGTTAGGGGTTAGCGTAGCGTCACTAATTTGCGGAATTCATAGCCCACCACTTCTGACCACTTTTCAATGGAGCGCACATAGTCCCGGTTAAATTCCATGGTGCGAGCTGTTTCGGCTTTTAATTGATCACGGAAAGCCTGGTCGGCAATGCTTTGTCGGGCTGTCATTGGAATGGTGTTTAAATCACCCCGTTGGCCCAAGGGATCCATAATGGGGCCTTTAATAGAATCTTTGATGTTGCGTAGCAGGTTGGCAACGTCTAGGTCGGCAAACTCTTTCAATTTCTCAGCTTTGCCTTGGCAGTAATTGACCACAATGGCTTCTAACACTGGAGAGGGAATGCTAGGGATGTCGTGTTCACGATTCCAGTACTTTAAGAGCCGTATAAGATCGTACATAAAGCCATGATGCTGCTCATTAATCTGCCTTAAAGCTGCGGTCTCATTATGGGGGTATATGTGCTTCCAGTGGCCTTGGTTGTCAGGCACGAGATAAAAGGTTTTGCCGGTGTTAGGGTGGCTTACGAAGAAGGCGGGGATGACATTAAACACCCACAAACAGCCTTTGCGGCGATAGGTGGCACCGCCTTCTGCAGATATACCGACGTTATTGGCATCGGGGAGATTGCGAAACTCTTCCTGAAAACTCTGAGCTATGGCGGCGGGTATTAATTCGCGCTCCTCATTAACCATATTGCCAAACCGTTCGGCACCAACATTGACTCGTATAAGGTAGGCACCACTTTCTTTATCAAAAATAACCTTGGCACTCTCACTGTTCAAACACACCAATAATTGCACATGTTTAAGTGGCTTGATGTGGGTATTGCGGCCAAAAGAGCTGACTACTAGATGGCGATCCCGGTTGAGCCAAGGTAGGTAGTCTTTGGCGTAGGATAGGGTGTGCAGCTCTTGGATAAAGTTATCAATGTGCAGTTGTACTTGGGCGCTTTCCTCGTCACCATAATTGATGTACTTGGTAAATAGCTGGTCAAAGGCGTGGACAACTGGATTGAGCATGAGCGCGGTCTATGTTGGTAAGGGATTGATAATTGACTGGGTTATTACATCATATTATCGGCACAAATGTAGTTCTATGAAGGCATTGGCTAAGCGGAAAAACAAAAAAGGGAAGCTGACGCTTCCCTTGTTGCTGATAAGCAATGTATGCGGCTTAGAACTGATGGCTCAGACCTAGGCTATAGGCACTGTGATCGGTGGTGTTCACCGCACTGATATTCATGTCCAAAGATTCGGTAATGGCAAATACCAAATCCAAGCTAGTGAAGGTCAAGTCTGCATCCTTGTCGCGTTCTACGTTGATGGATAAGGTACTGGTTTCACTCATGGCGCTGGTGAATCCCATGCCGTAGCGTGTGCCACTAGTATCAATGTTGGCGCCTGTGGCATCCACATTGGCGTTGCCCAGGTTTAGGGTAAGGGCACCATCACCTAGATCCAAGACGGCAAAACGCATACCAACGTAGGTGGAAGAATAGTCGATGTCAGTTTGGCCGCTTTTTTCCAAATCGCCACTGGCATAGTCAAGGACTACGGACAAGCTGTCGGTGAGCTGGATATTGGCTCCGAGGTTGTAGGTCAGGCCAGAATAGGTGTTGCCACCTGATTTGACGGATGCATTACCTAAGCCATAATCAAAACTATTGGCCATGGCAGGCGTTGCAACCATGGCGCCGGTTAGCACCATTGGTAAGACAATTTTGTTAAACATAATAAACTCCTTCTGGTTAATGTATGCCGTCAGTATACGCCCTAATGGCTACAATATCATTAGGCCTTAATGTCGGCCGCCTGAGCAGGATTAAGTTTAAGCAAAATTCTTACCCTTTAATGTCAGGGCGCTGGCTGATGCACATCATGGTCGCAGACATGCTGGCAATGAGCTTTGTCTCCTCATCTTGACAGGCATAGGCTTTGGCTTCCACATAGGACAGGGTGCGCCCAGGTTTGATGACTTCGGCGACATAGGTGAAGCGCTCACCAGCGGCTGGTGCCATTAGCGTAGTCTTAAATTCCACTGTGAGAACGCCCCAGTTTTCTGGCATAAGGCTAAAGGCGGCAAAGCCACAGGCATTATCCATGCCGGTGGTGGTGACACCAGCATGAAGAAAACCATGTTGCTGTGTCAGCCGGGCATCAAAAGGTAGTGACAAGATCACTTTTCCGGGGGAAATTTGATCAACTTGTAGGCCAATTAGGTCACTGAAATTTTGGCGTTTAAAGGCGGCTAATGTGTGTTCGGCATAGTGTGGATTGCGTGGTTCAAACATACTCTTCTCCTGTGCTTATGGCAGGTTAGCACAGGCCATCGGCATACTGGAGCAAGAAAACCAAATAGTCAGTTAGCCCATTGTTAATTGTTTTGTTGTAGCACTGGCTTGCTTAGAAATGGCAGGCGTTTGGCCACCACCAACAGATTACCTAACAACACCAGTGCTACACCAACGAGGGCTGTCCAGGTCCATAGGTAGCCTTCAAATAGGGTTGATATACCCAGTGCCACGATAGGAAAGAGAACCATGGAGTAGGCGGCTTTTTCTGAGCCAATACGGCCCAGTAAGGTGAGGTAGGCGCCAAAGGCTAAAATGGAGCCAAATACAGATAGATAAAGCAAGGAGCTCCAGTAGGGGAAGGCCATGGGCGTGGCAAAAGACTTACCTTGCCAGAGGGCAAAAGCCGCTAACATGATGGCGCTATAGGCCATGCCCCAGGCGTTGGTTTGTACCACTGGGAGTTGTTGGCGTTGGTTGCGGGCTGAGAAGGTGTTACCAAAAGAGGCCACAACCATGCCCGCGACAGCTAGGGCCAAGCTAGTCAAAGTGGCTTTACCGGCTTGCAAGTTGGATAACTCTGGCCAGAATACTAAGACAATGCCCGTTAAACCAAAGAGCGCGCCAAATAAGACCCTAGGCTCAGGCTTTTGCCCAAAGCACAGGCGATTGTTAAGAATATTCATAAACACAATCATGGAGAAAACCACGGCCACCAGTCCCGTGGTTAGATTGTGAGTACCATAATAAACCAAGACATAATTAAGCCCGAATAGGGTGGCGCCTTGGGCTGCCATCCAAATATGTTGCTGGGGAGCAAAACTAAGATTTAATCCTTTATACCAGCACCAGGCAAATAACAGGGCAGCGGCAATGGCAAAGCGATAAAAAATAGATACCACTTCATCCACATCGCCTAGTTGGAATTTGATGGCAAAGAAGGTCGAGCCCCAGATAAACACGGTGGCAAGATAAAGCTGATTGGATGACAGTTGCATGGTGGTACTCCTATGAACTGTTATTCTAGGATGAATTTAAGTATTATGAAAACGAATTATGTTTATTGTATCTATTAGAAAGTGTAATTAATGAGAGATATTGATATTGGTCTGTTACGGGCTTTTCTGGCGGTGGTGGAGTCCACCTCTATGACCGCCGCTGCCCGCCACATTAATCTCACTCAAGGTGCCGTAAGTCAGCAGATAAAACGCCTAGAGGAAATCTTAGATAGCCCATTATTTATCCGTGAAGGTAAAAAGTTAGTACTTACTTCGGTAGGAGAGCGGTTGGTGGTGCGGGCCCAACGTCTGGTGAGTTTGAACGATGAGACCTGGCAATTGTTGAGTGCGCCTACCTTTGTGGGGGAAGTTCGCTTAGGTGTACCCCAGGATATCGTGCGACCATTTATGCCGGGGGTGCTGCGCCGTTTTAATCGGGAATTCCCCCAAATTGACATTAACCTCATCTGTGAGCCTACCCCGGATTTGATAGACGCAGTGTAGCACAAACAGCTGGATATCGCCCTCACGACGGATAATCACGCCCTACCTGATGAGCAAAATCTGTTGCAAGATCGCTTAGTTTGGGTGGGTGCGGTGAATGGCGATGCCTATCGACAGCGCCCCTTGAAGGTGGCTTTAGGCTCTGCTAGTTCGGCCTTCCGGGCCTCCACCTTCGGTGCCTTAAATAAAGTTGGCCAAGACTGGCTGAGCACCTGTCATGAAGGTGGCTTGGAAGCCTTAAGAGCCAATGTTGAAGCCGACATGGCGGTGGCTACCCTTATGGCGCGCTCGGTGCCCGAGGGCATCGAAATAATTGGTCGTCAAGCGCAGTTACCTGACTTGCCGGATTATTTTATTAATATGCGCTTAGCCGAACAGTCCCTGCCAGCCCATGTGGAGCAACTGGCGGAGGCAATTCGACGTGGTTTTATGGGGCTTTAAGTGTTAGATGGTCACCGCCGTGACTAGGTGTGGTGCGGTATTGGGGCAGCGCCACCAGGTATCCGTCGGTTGGGCCTGGCTAACATTGTATGCCGTACCGATTAATGGCGTGATTAACTCCACCTGGTGTTGCTTGGCAGCTAGGTGGGCACGCTCTAGGGGCTCATACCAAGCATGCAAGGATAGATCAAAGGTGCTGTTGTGAATAGGCATCATGAGTTTGCCTTGTAGATCAATATGCGCTTGAATGCTTTGTTCTGGCAGCATGTGGATGTCTTGCCAAAGGTCATTGTAGGCGCCCGTTTCCACCATGGTTAGATCAAAACCACCAAACTCTTGGCCAATTTCTTTGAAGCCGGGGAAGTAACCAGAATCACCGCTGAAATACACCCGATCGTGTAAACCTTCGATAGCAAAACCAGCCCACAGGGTACGGTCGCGGTCAGCAATGCCCCGACCAGAAAAATGCTGACTAGGGGTGGCAGTAAAACGGCTGTCGGCAATCTGCACAGCTTCCCACCAAGCAAGTTCGGTGATCTTGTTATCGCTGATACCCCAGCGGCGCAGATGATTGCCAACACCGCTTGGCATAACGTAGTTTTCTACCTTGTGATCTAGGGCTTTTATGGTTGCCTTATCCAAGTGGTCATAATGGTCGTGACTAATGACCACTGTTTTAATGCTTGGTAAATCGGCAATGTCTACAGGTACATCGTGAAAACGCTTAGGGCCAGCCCATTGCACCGGCGATGCACGCAGGCTAAATACAGGATCAAGCAAGATAAACTCTCCCTGCATACGCAATAATAGGCTGGAATGACCTAGTCGATAGACGAGGGTGTTGTCTATGCTATGGGATTGATGATCGTGCTGTAGACGACGGGCGGTGAGCTTCTGCATAGGCATGCTGGCAGCAGGAAAACGATCCACACGTTTGGCAGTGAGCATTTTTTTGGCTATGTTGAGGCTATTCTTGAAGCCAACGGTGTAATCGATGTGGGTGTTGGTAAACTTGCTCATAATGGGTTCCTTCGATCAGTCTATGGGGATAGTTTAATCTCTGCAGAGCATAAAACACTTGCAAAAGGTGCCAAGGTTGAAACATTTTACGCCGTGTGTCAGTCTAGATTTTGATCAAGGGAAATAACTGCTAATGCGCTACAATCATCTGGTCTATCTTGCTATGAGTAACGCCCATGTCCAATAACATAGATTTAACTACCCAGCGTCGTGAATACCAACACGGTACCCTTAGCCGCGAACAGTTATTGTCATGCCCTATTGCGCAGTTTCAAAACTGGCTGCAATGTGGCAGTGAGGCCAAGTTGCAAGACGCCACCGCCATGACTTTGGCAACAGTGAATAAGCAGGGAAGGCCTTTTCAACGCATGGTGTTGCTGAAGGGGGTGGACCAAGCTGGTTTTGTGTTTTTTACCAATCTGGGTAGTCGCAAGGCCCAGCAAATAGCTGACAATAGTAACGTTTGTTTGCATTTTGCTTGGTTGGCCCATGATCGACAGGTGATTATTAATGGTACGGCCAAGGCCCTAAGTGTTGCTGAAAATGCCGCTTATTTCCTGTCCCGCCCAAAGGCTAGTCAGTTGGCTGCTCTGGCCTCAAGGCAAAGCCATCCCATAAGTGCCAGAAGAGTATTGGAAGAGAAGTTCTTTGAATTAAAAGCCCAATTTGCTAAAGGTGATGTCCAGGCACCGCATTTTTGGGGTGGCTTTCGAGTGGTACCTGAACAAGTTGAATTCTGGCAGGGCGGTGAGCATCGGTTACATGATCGATTTATCTATCAACGCCAGCAAGCTGATGCTGGTTGGCAGTTGGATCGTTACGCCCCGTAAACCTACTAATTAGAGTAGTCGAGAAAATACCCATAAGGGGCCGATCAATAAAAATTGCAGGTCTTCAAAAAAACTAGGTTTAGCCCCTTCGATCTTGTGGCCAATAAACTGCCCGGCCCAGGCAAGGATAAAGATAAGTAGCAAAATAGGATTGCTTAATGCCAATAGTTGGCACACCAGCAGGCTAATCATCACCAAGGCAACGTATACCAGCAAGGCTTTGGTGCCAAGGCGCATATAAAACACGGCAAAGATCACCACCAATACATTGGCAGCCTGCTCATGGAAGTTGTACAACATGCCCACGATGCTCATAAAGATGAGGGGTACACAGATATGATGAATGCGTTTATTAGTGGGGTTTTGGTGGGACACGGCGTAGCGTTCCAGCCAATCAGCTAGGGCGGTATTCATGGTAGTTGGCTCCATGGTTATTGTTATTATGGGTGCAGAATAACACGACCAGAGTTCCGGCCTCAACGGTTTTTATGCCTGTCTAGAACTTGCGAATGTGGTTTCACATTGCCTATCAATGGCAGTATTGGTGGTATTGATAAAGATATGGTGGGTTAAACCATTTGTGTCCGCAGCCAGTTATCGGCTGGGTAATCGCAGGCACCATCGACGTAGTGTAGGGTGAAGGCCTGACGGGAGCGGGCTGAGGTATTGGCGGCGCTATAATGTGGTAGTTGGCCATGCAAGATTACCAGACTGCCAGCCGGCACCTCCAGCATGGTCAAGGGTTCCTCTGGCCAGGCAGAATCATCCAGTATATCCATTGTGGTGCCGCCTGCTTCTAGGCGCCGAAAGCGCTGCTTCAAGGGCAGGGTGTGCCCCCCTGGTAAGGCTTGCAAACAGCCGTTATGGCGATCGGCATCTTCTAAGGCAAACCACAATCCCATACAGCTGAGTGGCTGCGTATACAAGAAGGTGGAATCCTGATGTAGGCCAACCTCACCGCCAATATAAGGCTGCTTGAAGATGTGCATAGATTGCAGCGGACGAGGTTGCTGCAAGCCTAACTGTTGGGCGAGTTTAGGTAAACTAAGACTGTCTATGACGTCTTTGTATACAGGGTCTAACAGGTGCATGGCGTGGCCAAGCTTATTAATCGATTCGGCTTTTGGCCGCACCAGTTGTTGATCAGCAGAGGCATCTTCTGTAAAGGCATCTGCTTCGAAGAAGAAGCTGATGTTATCCCCAGAGGCGAGAAAATAATCATCGCTGGTGCGTGTTTGTTCGTTGGTGGTGAAGATGCTGGGATGCTTGCTTGGCTGAAAATCTTCAATGAGTTCGGCGGCACGGTGCATTAACTGTTCGCCAAGTTCCCTTGCCATAAAAGCTTCTATCACCAGATATCCGTGCTGGTGATAGTGCTGTATTTGGGCTTCGGTGAGTTTTGTGGGCGCCATGCTTTGCTGCTCAGTTGCTATCTTGTCCGTAAGGATAGCTGCTTATGCTTTGTTATGTACAGGTTGTGCTATAGGAAATAGCTTGTCGTAGCACAAGGTAAAGGCAAAGGTATAGAACATGACAATGCTGACCACCGCCAGATCCGTGAGCAGAGCCTGCCAGAGGTTTAATGCAAGCCACCACATGATAAATGGCAGTGAAGTAATGGTGAGGGTAACCTCAAAACCAAAAGCATGCAGGGTGCGTCCCCACCAGCTACGTTCGGTTGGTATGCGCCCATTACGTACATCCCATTGATCAAATAGCCAGTTGTACAAGAGGTTTAACAACATGGCTTTGACTGCTAAAAACAGCGACAGAGCACCTATCTCAAGGTGACTGCGTTGAAATACTAGGGCGCCAATGGGCACTAGGATGGCAAGTAAAAGTAACTCAAAACTAATGGTGTAGCGCAAACGGTCTTTGCCGCTACGTATTGCAATATTTTCGGCCATAACAGGGGACTTGACGATGAATACAGGGCTGCTAATCTATCATTTAAACAATATAAGACAAGTTAGATAGTATCTAATATATTGATAGGTTGGTTAACTATGCATCATCCTGAACAACTGCAAGCCTTTGTTACTGCGGTGGAAACCGGCTCTTTTTCTGCGGCAGGGCGGCGCCTTGGTAAGGCTCAGTCGGCCATCAGTACCGCTATTATGAATATGGAAATGGATTTAGGGGTAGAACTGTTTGATCGCTCTAGTCGTTCGCCTGTGTTAACAG
>JAERSU010000176.1 GCA_016845445.1 Oceanospirillaceae bacterium
CCTACATCCTATGACCTACCCACGCGATCTTATTGGCTACAATAACCAGCATCCGGCCGTTAATTGGCCTGACAATGCGCGCCTTGCCTTGTCCTTTGTGCTTAATTACGAAGAGGGCGGCGAACGTTGCATATTGCATGGTGATAAAGAATCAGAAGCTTTTCTATCAGAGATTATCGGCGTGCAACCCTATGCCAATGTACGCCACCCAAGTATGGAATCCATCTATGAATACGGTAGTCGTGCCGGTGTGTGGCGTATATTGGAGTTGTTTAAACAAGAAAATGTACCACTCACTATTTTTGCGGTGGCAATGGCTGCCCAAAGGCATCCGGAAGTGATTAAGCGCATGCATAACGAGGGCCATGAAATCTGTTCTCATGGTTATCGATGGATAGATTATCAATATATGGACAAGGAAGAAGAGCATCAGCATTTACAGAAGGCTATGCAGATACTGACCGATATTTGTGGCGAGCGTCCTTTGGGTTGGTATACCGGGCGTAATAGCCCACAAACCAGAGAGTTGGTCGTGCAAGAAGGTGGCTTTTTATATGACTCTGATGACTACAGTGATGACTTACCCTTTTGGAATACCCAGCATGGACGGCCACATTTGGTTATTCCCTATACCTTGGATACTAATGACATGCGTTTTGCTACCAATCAAGGGTTCCACACAAGTGAGCAGTTCTTTCAATATTTGAAGGACGCCTTTGATGTGTTGTATGAGGAAGGTGCGAGCAGCCCTAAAATGCTGTCAATTGGCATGCATTGCCGCCTGTTGGGTCGTCCTGCACGTTTTAAAGCCATACAACGCTTTGTGGCCTATACCAAACAGTATACTGACGTATGGTATGCAAGAAGGCTGGACATCGCCCAGCATTGGCATACTCACCACCCTTATAAAGGTTAGTGCTAACTATGCAAGATAAACTATTGTGTACCCCAAGTCAGATGACAGAAGCTGAATTTGTGGAACACTTCAAAGACCTATACGAACATTCTGCTTGGGTTGCCCAAGCCGTGTATGCAACAGGCTTAACCGCGCACCATGATCAGCGCAGTGTGTTGCAAGCGCTGTTTGCCGATGTCATGTTAGGGGCGGATCAGCAGCGCCAACTGGCCCTTATTAATGCTCACCCTGATCTTGCTGGTAAGGCTGCTGTTGCCGGAGAACTAACCGCTGCTTCTACTTCCGAGCAAGCTGGCGCGGGCATTCATGCTTGCACAGCAGAAGAGTTTGCTGAATTTACTCGTCTGAATAATGCCTATAAAAACAAGTTTGGCTTTCCGTTTATAAAAGCCGTAAAAGGCAGTAATCGACATCAGATTCTGGCGGCTTTTCGTACCCGCATTGAGCACTCTGTAGAGCAAGAATTTAAGCAGGCCTTGGCCGAAATAAATAAGATAGCCGGCTTCCGCTTGGCCGATATGTAAGAGATCCTTTATGTTTGTTAAACCTTTAGACCATAATCCTTATACTCGAATGACCAATTTAGCTGACGCGCGCATCGGCGCTTTGGCTATCCACTGCACCGATGACTTTTTTGCTGACATGAATCGCATGTTGCAGGCCCACCCAGCGGTATGGCAAGAAGGCGTTTACGATGACAACGGTAAATGGATGGATGGCTGGGAATCACGTCGCAAGCGTGGCCCTGGTCATGATCATTGTACAGTGCGCTTGGCCCTTGCTGGGCGCATTAAGGGCTTGAATATTGATACTAGTTATTTCACTGGTAACTACGCGCCTAGTGTGTCTCTAGAAGCTTGCTATGTAGCGGATGGTGATCCCACGGCAGATACCTGTTGGCATGAGGTGCTTGCTTCTGTGAGCCTGCAAGGAGACAGTGAGCATATCTATGCCGTCGCAGATGAACAAATCTATACCCATGTGCGTCTGCATATGTATCCTGATGGCGGTGTGGCCCGTTTGCGGGTCTATGGCGAAGTAGTGAAAGATTGGTCTACTCACACTGGGATAGTTGATTTGGCTGCCATGGAGAACGGTGGCCGAGCATTGTTATGTTCTGATGAGCATTTTGGCCGCATGGAAAATTTGTTGGCGCCAGGTCGTGGTGTGAATATGGGGGATGGGTGGGAGACTGCCCGGCGCCGAGAGCCTGGATTTGATTGGGTTATTATTGCCCTGGGCACGGCGGGTGAGGTAAGCGAAATTGAAGTGGATACAGCACATTTCAAAGGTAACTTTCCGGATTCCTGCAACATTCAAGGTGCCTATGTTGAAGGTGGTAGTGATGCACAGATGGCCGCCCAAAGTCTTTACTGGCCTGAAATTTTACCCTCACAAAAGCTACAGATGGACCATATTCATTGCTTTCAGGATCAGTTAACCAGCACTGGGCCAATTACTCACGTACGTTTGAATATCTTCCCTGATGGGGGAGTCTCACGCCTGCGTATTCGTGGCAAAGTCAGTTAATTATCATTTAGGAGAACAGGGTATGTTGCCGGTTCAACCCCTCACCAAGGAAGCTTTTGCGCCCTTTGGGGAAGTCATTGAATGCCAAGGTGCAGAGAATTTTGCTATCAATAAAGGCTTTACACAGCGCTATCATAAGCTGGCTTCTGTGGCCTTAGGTCAGCCCGATGACGCAGCCATCATTAATGTGTTTCGTTCGCAACGCTGGCCACACCCTGTGGCTCTGACAATGGTTGAGCAGCATCCGCAGGGGAGTCAGGCTTTTATCCCCCTGGATAAGCAACCCTTTTTAGTCGTGGTGGCTGACAAGGACACCACTGGCCAACCAGATAAGTTGCAGGCCTTTGTCACCAATGGTGAACAGGGCGTCAACTATGCACTGGGGGTGTGGCACCATCCTTTATTAATTTTAGCTAAGCAGCAGAATTTTATCGTGGTTGATCGTAGTGGCAGTGGCAATAATTTGCTGGAAGTTGATTTGCCCGCCAGTAAACAAACCACATTAGATATCAACGCCTTGGTTGCACAATACTTGGAGACAAATTAATGGAAGCACATATTATTGACTGGTTGAACCTCGTTGTACGCTGGGTGCATGTCATTGTTGGTATCGCCTGGATCGGGGCTTCCTTTTATTTCGTTTGGTTAGAAAACAATCTTGATAGAAGCATCAAGAATGCCGATTTGGCTGGCGAGTTGTGGGCTATTCATGGCGGTGGTATTTATCACTTGCAGAAATACAATTTAGCGCCAAAGACCATGCCCAAACATTTGCATTGGTTTAAATGGGAAGCCTATAGCACGTGGATAACCGGGGTCTTGTTATTGATAGTGGTGTTCTATTCCAATGCCGATAGCTATCTGCTGGCAAGTCAGTCTGTGTTGTCTGCCAATACCACTATTGCCTTGGGTGCTGCCAGCTTAGTAGGTGGTTGGCTAGTGTACGACCTGCTGTGTAAGAGTCCACTAAGGCAGCAGCCCATGGTGCTTGGTTTGGTATTAATGGCTGCCCTAACTTTGGTGGCTTGGGGACTATCCGAAGTCATGTCGGGGCGAGCTGCTTATATTCACGTGGGCGCCATTATTGGCACTATGATGGTCGGCAATGTGTTCTTTGTTATCATGCCGGCACAGCGCGACCTGGTGGGCGCCATTACAGCGGGTCGTCAGCCCGATCCGAGCAAACCAAAAAATGCCTTGTTGCGCTCGCGTCATAATAACTACCTCACTTTGCCAGTGGTGTTTATTATGATTAGTAATCACTTTCCAAGTACCTACGGTAGTGGAGTAAACTGGTTGATTCTGCTGTGTTTGGCATTAATCAGTGTCGCTGTGCGTCATTACTTCAATACTCGTCATCAGTCGCAAGCTTATGTATGGGCCTTGCCTTTTGCCGTATTGGCGTTGATGGTGATGGCTTATGTCACTGCGCCGGCAAAGCTCTCTGGCGCAGGCAAGGTTGCCGATGCCGAAATTAGCCAAATGATGGGCCAACATTGCCAGTCTTGTCATTCTGCCAATCCGACCTTTGTCGGCTTTGCAACAGCGCCTGCGGGCGTTATGCTGGATGATCTAACACAGCTGCGACAACATAGTGCACGTGTCTACCAGCAAGCGGTAGCGACGCATATCATGCCCCTGGCCAATCAAACCAATATGACTGAGGCTGAACGTCAACAGTTGGGAATTTGGTTGGCTAGTCAAACTGATAATTAAGCCGTTTTATATCGAGGACTTATCTGATGGGTTTTTTAACGACACATGTTTTAGATACTGCCCATGGCACCCCGGCCAAAGGTATGGGGATTCGTTTGTATCGCCTGCAAGGGACTGAGATGCAGTTGCTTAAAGAAGTTGTTACCAATGATGATGGGCGTTGCAATAGTGCAATTTTGCCCAGCGAAGAGTTTGCTGTGGGCCAATATCTGTTAGAATTTGAGGTGGGTGATTATTTTAGATCTATGGGGGTGGAGCTTGCCGAGCCGGCCTTTTTGGATCGCGTACCCTTACGTTTCGGTATTGCCGATGGTGACGATCATTATCATGTGCCCTTGCTGGTATCTCCTTACAGCTTTTCCACCTACCGAGGCAGCTAGTGGTGCGTGAAAGTAATCCCAATCTAGACATCTATCGGCAACTATTTGACAGCATTCTAGAACAACGATTAGCGCCAAATACCAAGCTTAATGAGCAGGAATTAGCTGAGATTTTTGGTGTCAGTCGTACCTTGATTCGTCAGGCCTTGCAGCGCTTGTCTGCTGAGCAGGTGGTGGTGATTGAAAAGAACCGAGGGGCCTTTGTCGCTGCACCTGATCCCCTATTAGCTCGGCAAATTTTACAAGCTAGGGAATTGATTGAATTGGCGGTGGTTGATTTGGCCTGTGAGCAGCTTGGTGATGACCATTATGCTCGTTTGCAAACCATGATTGAATTAGAGCAGGAGGCCCTAGATGAAGGCGATGTGGGGGCGGCATTGCGACGCTCTGGTGAGTTCCATGTGCGCTTTGCTGAAGCGGCAGGTAATCAGCCTTATGTGAATATATTGCGCGGGCTGATATCGCAAACTTCCCTGATCATTGCTATGTATGGCCACGGTGGTAATAACTGCGCCCGCGATGAACATCGTCGACTGTTGGATGCAGTGTTGGCCGGCGATAAGGTGGTGAGTGCTAATCTGATGCGTCACCACTTAAGTCACATCGCCGAGAGTTGCGACTTTAGCCGAGTAAAAAGTGGCAGTAAGCTCAAGGGGGTGTTTGGGGTCAGTAAAGCTTCCTAACCCCTATATTGCTGGTATTGATGGGCTGGTTAGCTAGTTTGCCAGTTCAACCACGTGCCCGTAGCGAACAAGCGTCTGTTCATTGATGGCATAAATAGAATCTAGCAAGTTCATATGCATACTACCGGGCCCAAAGGACTTGGTCGCGGCCAGTTCCGCGGCGACACCCATAATCAACAAGGCTTGCACGGCAGCGTCAAAGGCATCGTGGTCAATGGCCATAAAACAAGCGATAAAGGCCGTGGTGGCACAGCCCATGGCTGAAATGCGCGTTTGCATTGGGTGGCCGTTGGCAATCATCAGCGTTTTTACGCCATTAGTAATGATATCGGTTTCACCTGTTTGGGCTACCACACAACCGTATTGGAGAGCCAGTTGCTGGGCGGCCATAGGGCTGTTGCTATTAGCCAATACCTGTATTTCCAAGGCATTACCGCGCACGATAGAAGGATGGAACTCAAGTAGGCTACGGGCGTATTCAAGGCGAGTGTTTGAAGCGTGTACAGAAACCGGGTCCAGAATCCATGGTCGACCATATTCGTTAGCCGTTTGAATGGCCGGTGTGATGGCCGCACGGCGATTGCTATCCAAGGTACCTATGTTGACCACCAAGGAATTCGTAGCAGCCACAAGTTCAGTGATTTCTTCCACACTGATAGTGAAGGAAGAGGCAGCGCCAACCGCTAAAATAACATCAGAGGAAATATCTTGCGCCACGGTGCTGGTAATGCAGTGCACTCGTGGACTTTTGTGACTAAGGGCCAACAAGGCTTCGGCAGCCCCTTTCGCGTAATCGGCTGTTAGCTGGTTATGTTTTGGGTCTAAAGATAGACTATGTGGCATGTTCAATCCCTGCATTTTATCGACGTAAAAGACTCTGTCATTGTCGCATAAACAACGTCAGTGTTGAATCTTAGCTACAGGCTATTTGGTTTATATTTGCGCTTATTTAGCGGTTGGTTAGTTAATTACCTATGACTAGATGAATTGCCTTCCACAATGCTGATAAATATTCATCAATAATGCCGCAAATAGGCTAATTGTAGCCTCGGAACCTGGTCTAAAGCATGGCATAATATGGCTCTTTTCTAGCACATAAAATATAGCCCAAAAAGAAAAGCCTGCAGGCTAGGGCTAGCCTGCAGGCTATCAAATGACTTGGCTAATACGCTATAGCTTTGGCGGTATATAGACAAGTGACTTTGACCCGACCAAAGCCCAAAGTCTTAAGACACATTATTACTCTTAAGATTTTCATCATCGGTTGGCAAAGCGACCCGCAGTTGACTGAAAGCGACTTTACCTAATATTAGGAAGCGTGAATGATTAATCCAGTGTCGTTAGTAAGTAATCGTTTAGTCGACTAAAGGCTAATATGCTAGGCAGCTTTTTGTGATTCGTTGTTAACGGGTCGATTATTTTTTAAGTTTCCGTACGGAATAAACCATTGGAGTACAATAATGTTTACTAAAACAGATAGCATCCAAGACTTTGATGCCGAGCTGTGGGCCGGTATTCAAGAAGAAGAGCAACGTCAAGAAGAGCACGTTGAGCTGATTGCTTCCGAGAACTACACCAGTCCTCGTGTTATGCAAGCTCAGGGTTCTGGCTTAACCAACAAGTATGCCGAAGGCTACCCACACAAGCGCTACTATGGTGGTTGTGAGTACGTCGACAAGGTTGAAGTATTGGCCATGGAACGTGCTAAAGAACTGTTTGGCGCGGATTACGTGAACGTTCAGCCACACTCTGGTTCTCAGGCAAATGCGGCTGTATACCAAGCGCTAGTCAGCCCCGGTGATACCGTTATGGGCATGAGCCTGGCTCACGGTGGCCACTTGACTCACGGTGCGCATGTTAACTTCTCTGGTAAGAACTACAATGCTATCCAGTACGGTCTAAATGACCAAGGCACTTTGGACTATGATGAAATTCAGCGTCTGGCTACTGAACACAAGCCAAAGATGATTGTGGCTGGCTTCTCCGCCTACTCGCAAGTAATGGACTGGGCTAGGTTCCGCGACATCGCTGATTCTGTGGGTGCCTACCTATTTGTTGATATGGCTCACGTTGCTGGTCTTGTGGCTACTGGTCATTATCCGAACCCAATGCAGTACGCTGACGTGTGTACGACTACCACGCACAAGACGCTGCGTGGTCCGCGTGGTGGTTTGATCCTAGCTCGTGCTAACGAAGCAGTAGAGAAGAAACTAAACTCTGCCGTATTCCCAGGCCAGCAAGGTGGTCCTTTGATGCACGTTATTGCTGCTAAGGCAGTGGCTTTCAAAGAAGCTTTAGAACCCGAATTCAAAGATTACCAAGGCAAGGTGTGTGAAAACGCCAAGGTCATGGCTGAGGTATTCCAGTCTCGTGGTTTCAAAATTGTATCTGGTGGTACTGAAAACCACCTAATGTTGGTTGATCTGATTGCTAAGGGCATCACTGGTAAAGCTGCTGATGCTGCCTTGGGTGCCGCTCACATCACTGTCAATAAGAACGCTGTACCTAACGATCCACAGTCACCATTTGTAACGTCTGGTATCCGCGTTGGTACACCAGCCATCACTACCCGTGGTTTTGGCACTGAAGAGGTGCGTAACCTAACCGGTTGGATGTGTGACGTGATGGATAACATCGACAACCAAGATGTTATCGCTGATGTACGCGCTAAAGTCGCCGACCTGTGCGCTCGCTTCCCAGTGTACAAGTAATCTAGCGCCCCTGAGGCACTAACTAAAAAGCCCGCACTAGGTAGCGGGCTTTTTTGTGTTTGCTAGTTTTGTGGTACCACTAGTGCACATAGTGCCACGTTGCTTGAGCGTGGAATCACTAGCAGATTCGGGCGTGGATGCTGAATTCTGGTAGCTTCTCTTTCCTTGGCTGGCTAGGCCAGCTTCCCGGCGCAAAAACAACTTTAATGGGCGCTGCGGAACTCGGCCCTCTGGGCCTCAGACAGTCCTCGCTTATTCCCCATTAAAGTCGTCTTTGCTTGGCTGCGTCAACGTTCCGCTACCAGAATTCAGCATCCAGGCCCTAAGTGCGATAGGTTCTTTTTCACCAGTATTGCAATAGGCCGCGGCGGTGGTAGAAAGCCCTAGCGAAACGTTGACGCAGCCGAGTCAGCGCGTTCACAACGGGAAATAAGCGAGGACTGTCTGAGGG
>JAERSU010000177.1 GCA_016845445.1 Oceanospirillaceae bacterium
CTAGCCAAAAGTATCCAGCTGTTACATCGATTAGTGACCAGCCCGCCAGCCCTACAGGGCGTCAAATTGAGTCTGCCGGGCCCACTGCCAGAGAGCTTGCTCTACGGCCAGGCGCAACGCTTTGAGCAGGTGCTCATCAACCTCATTAATAACGCTCGCGATGCAATTCTAGAAAACCATCAGCAAAATGGTGAAATCCAGGTGTTCTTGTTGCACCGCTGTGGCCAATATCAACTGCAGGTTATCGACAACGGCCCAGGCATCCCCGAGCACCTTCAGTCACAAGTCTTCACCCCTTATTACACCAGTAAGCAGACGCAGGGCACAGGCCTTGGTTTAGCCCTCTGCCAAGATTTGGTTGACGAGCTCAATGGCGACCTAACATTGCAATCGAAAGTCGGTCACACCTGTTTCACTATCACCCTGCCGCAACCAGGCTAAAGCATGCATATTGCCTGTTATCTGAGCCCCGCCACAGAAGATGCCATAGGCGTCTGGCTCAACGCCCTAGATCACAGCGTCAAGGCGGACAGTGAGGTTACGCATCGTTTGGTGACTGACTATCAACACCTACATCAACTATCAACCAGTCTAGCGCCAAGCTACTGGTTGCTCATTGACAGCCAACTAAGTACCACCCAAACCCTACAGGCACTGCAGCTAGGCTGTGGTTATATCAGCACCGCCCCACTGGATAAAACCACACTAGAACACTGGTTGACCGCCACAGACCCACTGCCGGACATGCTCGCCTTAGATAGCCATGCCCCATTGCCAAGCGTTGCCATTGACTCACGCTTGGGCAGTTTTGTGGACCTGGTTACCCAAGGTATTTGGCCTGCTGAGCAACAGCAACAGGCCAAGCAATTATTACCTTATCGCGATATTGCCCTTGCGCTGCCACAATTTATCAACCTACAACAGGACGGCCAACTGTCCTCTCTGCAACAAGCTCAGCTAGCTTGTCACACCCTGGCAGGGCATATACTACTTGCTCAGCACGGCTTACACGCTGCCGCTCAGGTGGCCTTACAACACCACGAACACTACGACGGCAGCGGCTACCCCAAACAGCTACAGGGCGACGCCATCGAGCCAATCGCCCGCTTGGCGAAGCTCTATGATGCCTACACAGGCTTAAGAAAAGAAAAGGTCTACGCCCAAGCCGTAAGCCATGAGCTGGCCGTGCAAAAGCTACAATTTGGCGATGGTTACTTATGGCCTACACAGTTTGATCCGCAACTACTGTCACACTTCATAACCCACCAAGGGGACATTGACAGTCTTTTCGCCAGCTAGCGAATTAAATTTGGCCTTACCTTGATGCTCGGGCGCTGGGCATTGGGCAGATGGCGATTCAAACGACGGTTAATCAAGCCAAAAACACCAATTATGACCAAGGTGAGCAAGATAAAGTAGAGCGCCAATATAGGGTATGGCACGAAGGGATTAAAGGTTTTGTCGGCAAAATAATTAGCATAATAAAGGGCATCCCCACGCTGTTGCCAGGCCGGGAAACCACTAAAGAACACCAATGCTGTGGCATGAAACAAAAAGATGGCCTCGTTGGTGTAGCCGGGCCAGGCCAAACGCAACATGGCTGGCCATACAATGCGCCTAAACTTCTTCCAGCCGCTAAAGCCATAGGCATCGGCGGCTTCCATTTCCCCCTTAGGCAAGGCCTGTAGGGCGCCATAGAAGATTTCTGCCGAATAGGCCGCGGTGTTAAAAATCAACACCAATAAGGCACCGGCTTGGGCCGAGGTTAACCAGGTAACCAGACCCAACTTCTTCAACGATAAGAAGGCAAAATAAGCAAAGAAAAACTGCACAAACAGGGGTGAGCCTCGGAACAGGAAAATAAACCATTGCGAGGGTTTACATAGCCATTTATTATCGGCGTTTTTGCCCAGTGCCAGGGCACAGGCGAGAAAGAAGCCAAAAAACAGGGCCAAGACGGCAAAATAGACATTCCACATTAATCCAGAGCCAATCAAAGTCACCTGCTCACACAGGGTGATCTCTGTTTTCGGCAGTAGACGCTCGCCAAAGCCGATGGAACGCAGGGCATAGTCCTGAACGGTTTGCCAACAGCTCATTAGCTTGCCCCTCCAGCGCCCATGGTGGCCTGACCACGTAACAAGCGTTGGTTTATCCGCCCTAGTACTTTTTCAGATAGGTGTGTAAAAGCCAAATAAAACACCAGCAAGGCAAAGAAATACCACATGCGCCAGTCACCGTGGGGGTAGGCGGAGAAACGCTCGGTCTTGGTGCCACCCAATTCACGGGCCCAATAAACAATGTCTTCCACTCCCAACAGAAACAGCAGGGGCGTGGCTTTAATAAGGATTAACCAAAGATTGGACAAGCCCGGCAACGCATACAGCCACATCTGCGGGATTAATATACGCCAGAAGGTTTGGCGGCGGCTCATGCCGTATGCAGACGCTGTTTCCAGTTGCGCATGGGGTACCGTATTCATGGCACCATAGAGAACATTGGCAGCAAAGGCCCCAAACACAATGGCAAAAGTGATGACTGCTAGGAAGAAGCCATATACCTCGTGCATCCACTGAGGGTCGCTAGAAAGGGGCAACTTCGCCGCTTTACAGACAATAAAATCATTGCCTTGACGAATAGGGTCAGTCCACTCAGGGCATAACACCTGATGGCGCATCCATTCGAAGCCTTGATCCAAGGCCACGACAAAGAACAAGAAGAAGGCAATATCGGGCACACCACGCACGATGGACACATAGCCCTTGCCCAGCCAGCGCACAGGTAACAATTGACTGCGCGCGGCCGTCGCCCCTGCAAAGCCTAAGCCTAAGGCCGCCGGTGCAGTCACGGCCAACAAGGCCAAAACGGTCAATACTGAGTAGTAGAGGTTCATGTGTTTACCTGTTGTTAAGTAACAGGCAAGCCATTGAAACCCTTCTAGTGTTTTGGGATCTGCGCAGAATTCAAACATAGCGTTTTTTGAGGCTATTAAAAAAACCTGAATAGAATTGCAAAACGTAGCGAGCGCAGGTAAGACAAGGCAAAAAGTGGCGAATAAGCGCAGTTTACCTGGAGTAAATGAGCATTATTCGCCACTTTTTAACGCCGTATTATCAAGCGCTGTAGTTTTGCTTACCAGGTATCGCCTACTTTCCACTTGCTGATAAGGGCATTCAAGGTGCCATCAGCCTTCATGGAGTCGATAGCGGCATCGAACTTGGCCCGTAGGTCGCCGTCGGACTCACGTACGCCCATACCGACACCACCACCGATGGATTCACGACGTTCTAGCATCACTAGTCCATCCGTAGCATGGTCAGCCAAGAAGGAAGCATCAGCCAATACTGCATCCGCTTCGCCGTTACGTACGGCAGCAATGGTTTCATCTGGAGTAGAGAACTCAACCAAGGTCCAGCCTTGCTCAGCAATGAAAGCCGCTTGGATGGTACCGGTCTGGGCCGCAACCACGCCACCAGCCAGATCCACGCCAGCATCCAATGACAGGTACGCAGATGGCTCTGGTGGAATATAAGCCTGGGTAAAATCGATGACCTTGTCACGCTCGGCAGTCACAGACATGCCAGCAATGATGGTGTCGTAGTTACCAGACACTAGGTTAGGGATGATGGAATCCCAGTCGTTGGTAACCCACTCACAAGTCAGGCTAGCACGCTTACATAGCTCGTCACCCAGTTCGCGTTCCATGCCGTCTACTTCGCCAGCATCGTTAATAAAGTTATAGGGAGGATAGGCACCTTCAGTACCCATACGTACTACGTCGCCAGCCCAGGCAGTGCTAGTGGCGGCTACCAGTGCGGCAGTTAATAGTAATTTTTTCACAGTTGGTTCTCCTGTATGCTCACAGTGCGCTGTTATTATTATCCTGCAACAGTCGCGCTTAAAAACTGTTGTAGACGTTGCGATTGAGGGTTATCAAAAATCTCGGCTGGCGTGCCTTGCTCTTCGATTTTACCCTGATGCAAAAACACCACGTGATTGGATACATCACGGGCCAAATTCATATCGTGAGTGACCATAATCATGGTACGGTTTTCCGCCGCCAAATCTTTAATGACCTTCACCACTTCTTGCTGTAATTCTGGATCCAATGCTGAAGTAGGCTCGTCTAGCAGCAAAGCTCTTGGCTCCATGCACAAGGCACGAGCAATGGCCGCACGCTGCTGTTGGCCTCCAGATAACTGTGCAGGATACACATCACACTTATCACCTATACCGACCTTAGTCAGGTAGGCACGGGCCTTGGCCTCCACCTCTTGCTTATCACGACCCAGCACGGTCACAGGCGCCTCCATGACGTTTTGCAAGATGGTGAGATGAGACCAAAGATTAAACTGCTGAAACACCATAGACAAGTTGGTACGCATGCGGCGCACCTGGTCGGCATTGGCCGGCTTACGCAATGCTCCTGTGCCCTGCCATTGCACCGCCTCGCCTTCAAACAGAAGGTCACCAGACTGGCTATCTTCCAATAGGTTGGCACAACGCAGCATGGTAGACTTACCTGAACCAGA
>JAERSU010000178.1 GCA_016845445.1 Oceanospirillaceae bacterium
CGGTTACCATAGATCAGGGTGACCTTAGAATCCGCTTCTTCTTCCAGCATACTGGTAAGAATTGACATGATAGGTGTGATGCCTGAGCCGGCAGCAATGAGCAGGTATTCACCCTTGTGTTCGGCATCAAGGGCGCATGTAAAGTTGCCTTGTGGTGGCATGCTATCGATGACATCACCGGCTTTTAGTTCGGAGTTAGCCCATGTGGAGAAGGCGCCACCTGCTACCTGTTTGATGGCGATACGCAGGTTTTGGCTGCCCACGCTTTCGCAAACAGAGTAGGAACGGCGTACTTCTTCACCACCGATGCTAGTGCGTAAGGTTAGGTACTGGCCGTGCTGGTAACGGAAATCATCAGCCAGATCAGCTGGCAGGTCGAAGCTGACAGTAACCGTGTCACGGGTTTCCTGTTTTACTTCACTAACGGTTAGAGAATGAAACTGGCTCATAATTATATCGTCTTAAAGTAATCGAATGGTTCGGCGCAGGCATGGCAGGTATACAAAGCCTTGCAGGCAGTGGAACCAAACTGGTTTTTCATATGGACATCACCCGAACCACAGTGCGGGCAAGTCAGGCTATTCAAATCGTGTACTGGCGGTACGATGTTGCTATCAAGCATGGCCTTGCGGCCCTTGGCGCTGATCCAGGTGCTGCTCCAAGCAGGAGCTAGTACGGTCTTAATCTTGGCGGCGATACCGGCACGCTGTAAAGCGCGTTCGATTTCACTGGCAATAAAGTCCGTTGCCGGGCAACCCGAATAGGTGGGAGTAATATCTACTTGCCATTCTGGTTGCTGCTCTGGGGCATGGCGTACGTCACGTACAATGCCAAGGTCGACCACACTTACTACCGGGATTTCTGGGTCTGGCACCAGATCCAGCAGTTCCCATACTTCATCAACAGCAGGGGTGCGGCCGTGAAAATCAATTTCACGACCACGGTCAGTGCCGATCAGCTCAATGGGGGTAAATAGGTCGATATGCTTCATGCTATTACCAAACGGCACCAGGGTGCGCACGATACAGGCTTTGCATTTCTGCCAGCATCAGGCCTAGACTTTCCGTGTGCTCGCCCTGTTTGCCGCCTAGCTGGTGGTAACCATCAGCTGGCAGGGTTAAGGTGGCTTCGGCTAGGGTTGCAGCAACGGTGTCACGCCATTGGCTTTCAATCACGGCTTGATCAGCGGCGATGCCAGCAGCAACTAATTGTAGATCAACAGCATCCTGGGTGAACATTTCACCAACGAAGGTCCAGATATCATCCATAGCCGTTTGTATCTTGGCATGGCTTTCTGCGGTGCCATCACCTAGACGGAGCACCCAATTACGGTGACGCTGTTCGTGGTAACGCACTTCCAAAATAGATTTAGCGGCAATAGCGGCTACCGTCTCATCAGCACTGTTGCACAAGGCTTCTAGGGTCAAACGGTGCCATACGTCAAACAGGTAGTGACGGGCAATGGTATCGGCAAAGTTACCATTAGGTTGTTCGCAAATGAGCAGATTTAAGTAATGACGTTCGTCACGTAGCATGGTGGCAGCGTCACAGTCTTGCAGCTCTGCATCGCGTTCAACGGCATAGTTTAACCAGTTACGAGCTTGACCAAATAGGTCCAAACTGGTGTTCATTAGTGCGGTTTCTTCTTCCAGCACTGGCGCGTTGGCACACCATTCGCACAGGCGTTGACCGAGTACCAGGTCATTGTCTGCCATGCGCAGCAGGTAGGTGTTTAACGCATCGTGGTTTTTGTCAATCTGGTTCATTACATCTTGTCCACTTCAGCTGGTAATTCATAGAAAGAAGGGTGACGATAGATCTTTTCTACAGGAGAAGTGAACAGGGCGTCCTTTTGTTCTGGGGCGCTAGCGCTAATAGTATTGGATGGCACTACCCAGATGCTGGTGCCTTCGTTGCGACGGGTGTAGAGTTCGCGGGCATTTTCCAAGGCATTGGCAGCATCAATAGCGTGAACGCTACCCACGTGCTTATGGCTTAGACCGTGACGGCTACGGATAAATACTTCGTATAGAGGCCAATCAGCTGTGCTCATGATATGTTTTCCTTTTATCTTCGCTGCGCTTAGGCAGCGTTGCTGGCCGCTTTGGCCTGTTGTTTCTCTAATTGCTTTTGCGCATAGGCTTGGGCGGCGTCGCGCACCCAGGTGCCATTTTCGTGAGCGTTCACTTTTTTAGCTAATCGCTGCTTGTTACAGGGGCCATTGCCCTTGATCACGTTGAAGAATTCTTCCCAGTTGATTTCACCGAAATCATAGTGACCACGTTCCTCATTCCACTTCAGATCAGGGTCTGGTGCGGTGCAACCCAGTACTTCCAATTGCGGTACGGTCTGATCGATAAACATCTGACGTAACTCGTCGTTGGTCTTACGCTTAATCTTCCATGCCAAAGATTGGGCAGAGTTTGGTGAGGCGTCGTCATTAGGTCCAAACATCATTAGGCTAGGCCACCATAGGCGGTTGATAGCATCTTGTACCATGTCCTTTTGGGCTTGCGTACCGTGTTGCATCATGGTCAGCAGGATTTCATAACCCTGGCGCTGGTGGAAACTTTCTTCCTTACAGATACGGATCATGGCTCTGGAATAAGGGCCATATGAGGTGCGTTGCAGGATAACCTGATTGACGATGGCAGCACCGTCAACCAACCAACCAACAGCGCCCATGTCGGCCCAGTTCAAAGTAGGGTAGTTAAAAATACTCGAGTACTTGGCTTTGCCTGTATGTAGTTGGTCCAGTAGCTCGTCACGGCCTACACCAAGGGTTTCAGCGGCACTATATAGGTACTGGCCATGGCCGCATTCGTCCTGAATTTTAGCCGCCAGCTGTAGTTTACGCTTCAGGGTTGGCGCACGGGTTAACCAGTTGCCTTCTGGTTGCATACCAATAATTTCTGAGTGGGCATGCTGAGAAATCTGACGAACTAGCGTTTTACGGTATGCTTCTGGCATCCAGTCTTGCGGTTCAATTTTGCTTTCTTCGTCTATACGGGCCATAAAGACCAGTTCTTCCGGGCTCATGTCAGAACGATCTTTAACCTTCTTTACACCCGTTTCTACCATTTGTGCGTACATAGGAGTACTCCTGTTTGAAACATATCTAAATGATACAATAAATCTGACCTATGTCAATAATAATGTAT
>JAERSU010000179.1 GCA_016845445.1 Oceanospirillaceae bacterium
GGCTTGGTCGTGCCCCGCAACAAGGTATAAGCGGTGTTAATATCCAGCTCATATAAATCAGTCACATCCGTCGCCACACAGCAACGAGTAAACCAACTCACATTAGGCAATTGATCCACCAAGCGGGTGAAGTCATACAAATCCGCCAAGGTGGAGGGGCGGTATTGGCTGGTGGCAAAATCCAGAGTTTGCACGGCTGCACCACCGGTACCAAAGTAGACTCGATCACCACCCACCTGAATGTCACGCTTACCGTCACGACTATAAAAGGTAAATTCTTTACAGGCACCGGCAACAATGCCTTCAACCATGGCTGCCGGATAGCTTAGACGTCCCAGTTTATTGACCTTGGCGCCTTTGCTGATGGCCTGTTTCTTTAGCACCTCTGGCACATCGGCCATGCCAATTTCTTCAAGAATACGCAGGGCTTCTTCATAGATACGCTTTACCTGAGCATCCGTTAAGGGCTTATATTGCCCACCGGCAGAGCCTGGTGGGCATGGATTCATTGCAGGCGGCTTGGCCCTTTGGGCATGCTTTGCAGCTCTAGCGGAAGGTCTTCTGGGCATGATTTAACTCCCTAAGTATAGGGGTCAGACCTGAGGTCTGACCCCGAGCGAAGCGAAACTAACTGCGTACCAATTGGTTCTCTGGATCATACAAACACCTGGGCACCACCACTGCCGCACAGTCTTCACCGACAATCTGCACCGTTAAGGCCTGACCTTCATGGGCAACTCTAGGGTCCACATAAGCATAAGCTAGGTTCTTGTCCGTACGATGACCAAAACCGGCAGAGCTCACCACCCCTACTTGCTGACCATTGTGGAACACTGGATCACCACCATGGGCCGACGCCTCAGCACATTGCACCTCTAGGGAAACCAGTAGTTTGCTTGGCCCAGCTTGTTGCGCAGCTAACAGCGCCTGCTTACCAACAAAGTCCTTGTCAAACTTCACAAACCGATCTAGGCCAGCTTCTAAAGGAGTAAATTCATCAATAATATCGGCCTTCCAGTGCAAATAGCCCTTTTCTAAACGCATGGATTCCGTGGCATAGAGGCCAAACTTACTCAAACCAAAGGCCTTGCCTGCTGCTTGCAGTACTTGCCACAGCAGGTAAAGTTGTTCGTTAGGCACATGCAGTTCATAGGCTAGTTCGCCCGAGAAGCTGACACTCATGGCGGTCACTTCAGCGTGGCCCAGCATCATTTGCCGCGCTTGCATCCAGCCAAAGGCAGACTTACTGCAATCACCCCGTGGGGACACAGACTGTAACAGCTCACGCGACTTGGGACCGGCTAGCACCAAGATGGTATGGGAAGCTGCCATTTCTGTTAAGCTCACTGAAGCTGGCTTGGTCTTATTGAGCCAATCCCGATCGTGCCATTCAGCAGCGGCAGCAGAACCCCACCAAAAGTGGTCTTCACCCATCTTCACCAAGGTGGCTTCAGTCATCATACGGCCCCGCTCATTGAGCAGGTAACATAGACGCACCTGCCCCACTTTTTTCGGAATAGCGCTGCAGGTAATGCTATCTAGCCAGGCTTCTACGCCTTCACCCTGCAGGCTATAGCGGTTAAAGCCAGACACTTCCATTATCCCCACATTGGCCTGCAAAGCCGCGATTTCTTCAGCCACCACAGCATGAGATTCGTTATGTTTCATACTGGCTGATTCGGTGAAATCAGGATCAGGCTTAAACATCAACGCCCGCTCCCAACCGTTCACTCTGCCAAAGATGGCCCCCTCTTCTAGCAACACCTGGTACAAGGGTGTGGTACGCGCCAAACGGCCAGCTGGACGCTGCTCGTGAGGATAGTGGTAATGGAATTCATTTTGATAGTCCTCAATGGCCATCATGCAGGTCAGTTCCGTATTGGCATACTGGGTAAAACGTCTTGGGTCCGTGTACCAGCTGTCCCATTCCGATTGGCCTTCGACAATGATGTCCGCCAGGATCTTGCCATGGCCACCGCTTTCGCCAATACCGGCACGCAAACCAATGGCGCAGTAGGCATTGTCTATACCCGGTATAGGGCCGATTAGGGGGGCACCATCAATGGTATAGGTAATTGGGCCATTGACGATTGAAGATATACCCGCCGTTTGCAACGCTGGCATAAAGTCAAAAATGCCCTCCAGATTCGGTAGACAACGATCCAGGTCATCCGGACACAGGGCCTTGGTGAAGTCTGGGCTAATACCGTCCATACCAAAGGTTTTACAGCCCTGCTCATAGACACCCACCAACAAACCTTGCTTTTCCTGACGGCTATAAAAGTCATAGCGTGGGTCACGGATAATGGGTACGCGATAATCAATAGCCTCAAGCTCCGGCATGGAATCCGTTAAGAAATACATGTGCTCCATGGAGGTCACCGGGTGACTCACACCCAACATATTACCCACTTCGTTAACACGGTAGCCCGTGGCATTGACCACCTTTTCACAGGTGATATCACCCTTTTCTGTATGCACGATAAACTCACCGCTGTCCTTACGGGTGATATCAATCACTGGGTTAAATCGGTACACCTTGGCACCGGCCTCGCGGGCTTTTCGTACCATAGCAAAGGTAATGCCAGCAGGGTCAATATCACCATCCAAAGGATCCCACCAGGCGCCAATCAAGCCATCGGGGTTAATCAGCGGGTGACGTTTGGCCGCCTCGGCCCCATCAATGTATTCCATATCCGCACCCATGCCATTGGCCATGCCCACCATATGCTTGTAAAGGTCAGCTTCAATAGGTTTACTAGCTAGGCGCATACCGCCGGTAATGTGATAGGCAAAGGGATTTTCAGAATCATTGGCGAGCTTCTTGTACAGATTAATACTGTGACGCTTAAGGGCAATGGCCGTTTGATTTGGCCCAAATTGCGTCACTTGTGCCGCCGCATGCCAAGTTGAGCCAGAGGTCAGCTCATCTCGCTCAACCAAGGCAATATCGGTCCAACCATGCTCTATGGCTAGATGATAAAACACCGAGGCACCCGCTATACCACCACCTATTACCACCACACGGGCATGACTGATAACCCGATCTTTTGCACTGTCGGACATGCTTCTAATCCTAAATTTATGACGATTTGTTGCCTCCAGTGTGCCAGTAACCTAAACTGCCTGACAAACCAATTATTTTCTATTATGGTTCAAAATTTTTTAACAATAAGCATCACCTATGAAACATCACCTGCCCCCACTGGATTCCCTAAAGGCCTTCGAAGCTGCTGCTCGCATGCTTTCCTTTACCAAGGCCGCAGACGAACTTTGCGTAAGTAAAGGGGCGGTCAGCTATCAGGTTAAAAAACTTGAACAACACCTGCAGCAAACCTTGTTTAAACGCACCACTCGACAAATTCTCTTAACGGATGCGGGGCAATTGCTTTATCAGGCAACGCAAGCCTGGTTTGCCCAACTACAGCAGGAATTCAATCAGCTTAGCCATAATCGCAACCTCACCATTGCGGTAACAACCTATACGGCAGTACGCTGGTTATCGCCATTACTTGCCAACTATTCCAGTGCCTTCCCAGACCAGCAAATAGTGCTACAACACACGGTCAATCACCCCGGTTTTGATACTGCCGGTGTGGATTTAACCATCCGCTGGCAACATGCAGAAGAAGCCAGTGATCAGTTTATCCATGCGCCCTTATACCCTGTGGTTAGTCCACAATTGTTGGCCAAGTTGCCTAATTCACACCTAGGTCAAGGTTATCTCTCTAGCCCCAACTGGCAACATATCACCTTGCTTGGCGAAGCTCGTGAAGAAGATATATGGCAGGCTTGGAATCAGGGGCCCTGCCTGAACCCAAGACGTATCATTGAAGATGCCAATGTACGCGTACAGGCAGCCATCGATGGTCAGGGTATTATCTTGGCTGATCAACTTATGCAGGCAGAACTGGAAAACGGCTCTCTGGTTAGCTTAAGCGATCATCAATTAACCGGTGTCGGTTACGGCATTCATTACCATACACCCCAAGCTAAGGAGTTAAGCCGATGGCTCATACCCTGACCCCACTAGCCTCCATTGATGAAACTCACCAGCTTGTACAGGCCAACCCTAGCCAGGCCAACTACCTTCGCCAGCAGGCTTGGCACAACCTGCAACTGACTGACTCGGTTGCTCAAGCCTATCGGCAGTCCAGCGCACCAGCCAAGCGTTATGCACAAGGTTTGCTCAATGGCATCAGCGTTTCGGTAAAAGATCTTTATGGTGTACAAGGCATGGACACCTACGCCGGTACGCCTTTTATGTTTCCTGATTACCAAAGCAATGGACCATTAGTGCAAGCCCTGATCGACCAAGGAGCCTATATCACCGGCAAAACCCACACCGTTGAATTTGCCTTTGGCGGCCTAGGTACCAATCCCCATTGGCCAGTACCTAAGAACCCTGCTGACATCAAACAGCACCGTGTGCCTGGCGGCTCCAGTTCTGGTGCCCCGGTATCCTTGCTCAATCACACTTGTCATCTAGCTCTTGGCACGGATACCTCAGGCTCCGTGCGCGTTCCCGCGGCCATGTGTGGCACCTTTGGCATCAAAACCAGTACCGGTCGCTGGAGCAAAGAGCAGATTGTGCCCTTGTCACCGAGCATTGATACCCCAGGCCTACTTGCCCGCAGCGCAGCGGACGCCCTCTGGGGCTTTGCCATCATGGACGGTATCGCTGCTCCCCTTGATTATATTCGTGCCGTGCAAGCCCAAGTGCCTAAGGATTTGCAGGGGGTGCGTATCGGCTATATTGCGCAGTATTTTAACGATTGCGAAGATGTCATTGGCGAATTAGCCATGGCAACCCTAACGCAATGCCAAGCGGCCGGTGCGCAACTAGTGGCCCTTGAGTGGCCTCATTTAGAAGAGAGTTGGCAATTGTTTTTAGATGGTGGGTTATCAGCCGTTGAGTTCCCAGAGTTCATATTTGCCCCTGAAAATCAGCACTGGTTTGCCAATCTAGCCGACACCACCAAGATGCGCTTTATGCATTTGCTTGGCACTCATCCCGAGGTGTTTGCCAAGCAGATTGTTAAGCGCAACCAACAGGTGGCCATGATGCAGGCAGCCGCCCATGAATGCCTGGCGCAAGTGGATTTTGCCGTGTGCCCAACGGTGCCTATCAGCGCCCCTATACTGTCTGATGTAAGGGATGACTTGGACGCCTACAAAGACCGCAACTTAAAAGCCCTCAGCCACACACAATTGGCTAACTACCAAAACTTGTGTGCCGCCAGTCTGCCCATTGGCAATAACCAAGCAGGCTTGCCATGTGGCTTGCAGCTGATTATGCCCCATAACGAAGACCAGCAACTCATGCACTGGTGCTTAACCCTAGAGCAGTTGTTAAATAGCAAATCAATGGACTCTGGCACAGGGCTAGATTAATGCCAAATA
Organism: Oceanospirillaceae bacterium; assembly: GCA_016845445.1. Lineage (GTDB taxonomy): Bacteria > Pseudomonadota > Gammaproteobacteria > Pseudomonadales > Balneatricaceae > Njordibacter. Next base: position 5,404 of record JAERSU010000179.1, read on the forward strand.
AAGCCTGAGTTCATCACCCCAAATAGGGTTTCCTGATAGAAGTTCTTAGCCTCTAACTGGGCTTTTTGAGCAACACCAAAACACACATGCAATGGCAGCAGATGCTCTTCGCGCGGGTGGCAATAGCGGGCTTCTGGGGCTTGCTCCCAGGCAATTAAACCAGCTTCATTGTGTTGCAGCACAGTCCCATTAAGCCAATCATCAAACACCTTAGAACGGGCCAAGGGTTCGGTTTTATCAGTAGCTCGCATGGCTGCAAAGCTGTGAAAACTTAGGCCCGAACCAATGACCATCACACCTTGGGCAAGCAATGGTGCCAAGGCCTTGCCTAGTTCAACATGGGCTTGTGGGTCTAGATCTGCCCGCAAAGACATCTGCAGTACAGGAATATCAGCCTTGGGTGCCATCAACATCAACGGGATAAAGGTGCCGTGATCATATCCTCGCTGGTGTTCTAGCTGGCAGCTAATGCCCTGCTGTAGCAGCATACTATGTACTTGTTTAGCGAGCTCAGGCGCACCCGGCGCAGGATATTGCAAGGCATAAGCAGCAGGCGGAAAATTATAATAATCGTACAACATATCAGGCTCAGACTGAGCCGATAAGGTAACTTCAGCTGCCTCCCAATGAGCACTAATCACCAGCAACGCCTTGGCACCCTTTAGCTGGGCCCCCATGTGCTGCAAACAAGCGGTTAAACCGGCATGTGCGGCGTCACCCATGACGGGTTTAGGGCCACCACCATGGGGGACAAAAATCACTTTACTCACTTCAGGTATCTCATTCGTTTCAATTACTAGTGAATTATAAGCTATCTAGGACTACAATGACTGCTTCTTTAATGCACATCATAGGTGCATCTATGCACGAAGGACCATGGTGCTCATGTTCAAGTTTTTCGAAAATCTAACCCAAGCTTATCCACAGGAAGAACCCAGCCAACCGCCAGTAGGCCTAGTGCCCTTTATCCTGCATTACTGCCAAGGCATGAAACGCTATCTGATCATACTAGCCGCCACCTCTGGCAGTTACGCCTTTTTGGAAGTACTGGTATATGGCTTTATGGGGCAGTTAGTTGATTGGCTAGCAGGCCTGTCGCGGGACACCTTTATTAGCGATCAAAAAGACACCCTGTGGATGTACGGCCTTTTGCTACTGGTCATCATGCCCTTGGTTATTGTGGCTAACAATCTCGTCCGCCATCAAGTGCTCATGGGCAATTTGCCCATGAGCATGCGATGGCAGGCCCACCGATATTTGTTAAAGCAAAGCATGGCCTTCTATCAGGATGACTACGCCGGTCGGGTAGCCGCCAAGGTGATGCAGGGCGCACTGGCGGTACGCGATGTAGCCATCAAAGCCTGCGATACCTTTGTCTACGTAGTGGTGTACCTTATATCCATGGTGGGTTTGATTGCCTACACCGACTGGCGCATGGCTATTCCTATGATGGTTTGGTTACTAAGCTTTGTCCTTGCCCAACTGTATTTTGCGCCACGCCTGAAACAAATTTCCCAGGCACAGGCCAATGAACGCGCCATCATGACCGGCCGTGTGGTGGATAGTTACACCAACATTACGACAGTAAAACTCTTTGCCCACACCAAAGCCGAAGCCGACTATGCCAAAAATGCCATGGACGGTTTTATGGGCACCGTGTACGACATGATGCGCAAGAGTACCAATATGGATATGGTGGTATCCATTATTAATAACCTACTGGTGTTCTCCACCGCTGCTATCGGTATCTACCTGTGGCTTGGCGACACGGTAAGCA
>JAERSU010000180.1 GCA_016845445.1 Oceanospirillaceae bacterium
GAAAAGGGCGAGCTGCAGCGAGACGTAATATCGGTAACCCGAATCAGCAAGTATATCGTTGTGCGCTACCTGGGTCCCTGTTCCGAGCAGGCACGAAATTTATTTATTACTGCCTGGACAAGGACCAGGCCGGTTTTAAACCATCGCCAGGCGGTGATGCCGAGGATTTGGGCAACATGAGTTATTCATTCCGCTGCGAGGAATACACACTGTTTTAACAGAAGACCAGGACTATGGAATTACTACCCAGAGAAAAAGACAAGTTACTCGTTGTTACCGCCGGCTTGTTGGCCGAACGGCGGTTAAATCGTGGATTGAAACTGAATTACCCCGAAGCAGTAGCATTGATAACCCTGGAAATTATTGAAGGAGCCAGGGACGGAAAGACCGTGGCAGAGCTCATGTCATCGGGCCGGAATATTCTCAATCGCCAACAGGTGATGGAGGGCGTTGCCGAGCTTATTCATGAGGTGCAGGTAGAGGCCACTTTCCCGGATGGTACCAAGCTGGTTACTGTGCATAGCCCGATTACCTAGGGGTGAACCGGATATATAGCCAAACAATTTCCCGAATAACAGGAAGACAATATGCAAGACACCCTGATACCCGGAGAACTACTGCCAGAAGCCGGGGACATCGAACTCAATAGCGGCAGGCAAACGCTGGTGCTCAAGGTAGCCAATAGTGGCGACAGGCCTATACAGGTGGGCTCGCATTATCACTTTTTTGAGACTAATCCGGCACTGGTGTTCGACAGGGAGCGCGCGCGGGGCTTTCGGCTCAATATCGCGTCAGGAACTGCGGTGAGGTTTGAGCCTGGCCAGCAACGTGAAATTGAATTGGTTGCCTATGCTGGCGAGCGCAAGGTGTTTGGCTTTCGCGGTGACGTCATGGGTGCGCTTGATTAAGCCGGCGGTGAAATCCATTGGCGTTAAGGAACGGGGCCAAGAGGCTGGGCTAAGGAGCAAAAAAGTATGAAGCGAAAACAGCAGGTGGGGAAACAGGTATGGTAACACTGGACAGGGCAGCCTATGCGCAGATGTTTGGGCCGACCACGGGTGACCGGTTAAGGCTGGCCGATACCGCATTGCTCATCGAGGTTGAAAAAGACTATACGCAATATGGCGATGAAGTGAAATTTGGTGGTGGCAAGGTCATTCGTGATGGTATGGGCCAGGGGCAAAAGCCGGCGGCCGAGGTTGTTGACCTGGTCATTACCAATGCCACCATTGTCGATTACTGGGGCATTGTTAAAGCCGATGTCGGCATTAAGGACGGCCGCATTGCTGCCATCGGCAAAGCCGGCAATAGCGATGTTATGGATGGCGTCGATATCGCCATTGGCCCGGGTACAGAAGTGCTGGCGGGTGAAGGACAAATACTTACCGCCGGGGGCATCGACGCCCATATACATTTTATTTGTCCACAGCAGGTAGACGAAGCCTTGATGTCAGGTGTTACTACCATGATTGGCGGCGGTACCGGGCCGGCGACAGGAACCAATGCCACAACCTGTACCCCCGGACCCTGGAACATTGCGAGAATGTTGCAGGCCACTGACAGCCTGCCAATGAATTTCGGTTTTCTCGGCAAGGGTAATGGCAGCCAACCGCTGCCGCTGGAGGAACAGCTGGAGGCCGGTGCTTGCGGATTAAAACGTCACGAAGACTGGGACACCACACCGGCATCTATAGACACTTGCCTGTCGGTTGCCGAACTCTACGATATACAGGTTGCGATTCATACCGACACCCTGAACGAGTCGGGCTTTGTTGAGGACACACTGGCTGCCTTCAAGGGTCGCACCATTCATACCTACCATACCGAGGGAGCGGGTGGTGGACACGCACCGGATATTATTCGCGCCTGTGCGCAAAATAATGTATTGCCTTCATCAACCAATCCTACCCGGCCTTACACCATTAACACCGTTGACGAACACCTGGATATGTTAATGGTTTGCCACCACCTGGACGCGTCTATTCCCGAGGACGTGGCTTTTGCCGACTCTCGAATTCGCAAGGAAACTATCGCAGCCGAAGACATCCTGCATGACATGGGTGCTTTCAGCATGATTGCCTCGGATTCGCAGGCGATGGGACGAGTCGGTGAAGTGGTTATCCGTACCTGGCAAACCGCCCATAAGATGAAAGTGCAGTTTGGCGCGATGGCGGAAGATAGTGAACGAAACGATAACTTTCGGGTGAAGCGCTACATTGCCAAGTACACCATTAACCCTGCAATCGCGCATGGTATTGCCGATGAGGTGGGTTCTATAGAAGTCGGCAAAATGGCCGACCTGGTGTTATGGAAGCCGGCATTTTTTGGTATTAAACCAGCCACCATTGTAAAAGGCGGTTTTATCGCCGCTGCACCAATGGGTGACGCTAACGCTTCTATCCCTACACCGCAGCCGGTGCACTACCAGCATATGTTTGGTGCCATGGGTGCAGCAGTTACCAGTACCAGTGTGACGTTCACCTCTGCCGCTGCATTGCAATCGGGCACGCTGGACAATCTTGGCACCGGCCGGCGTTACCTGCCCTGTAAAAACACCCGCACTATTGGCAAGCAGGACATGCGACTGAATGCCCTGATGCCGGCCATATCCGTTGACCCGCAAACCTATGAGGTGCGTGCCGACGGACAACTGCTGACCTGCGAGCCAGCCAGGGTATTACCGCTGGCCCAATTGTATTCACTGTTTTGATCTTTATCCGGAATGATTTGAAGTTAACTCACCAACATAAATTCACGAGTTGTGTATGACCATGGCGAACAGCATCGAAGTAAACCACAAAGCAGCGGCAACTTTTTCCGGTGCAGTTGACGACATCATTATGCTCGATCATATACAGCGCGAGAAAGGTCGCCTGAAAGTCACCAGTCGCAACGGCGACGAGGTTCGCTTGTTCCTGGAACGCGGACAGGTACTGCAATGTGATGAGGTGCTGCACAGCCAGTGTAACCGCTTTATACGGGTAAAACTGGCAAAAGAAGAGGTGGTAACTGCAAGAGCCAGGTCGTGGCCGGAGTTTAGCCGGGCCTGCTACCACCTTGGCAATCGCCATGTACGCTTGCAGCTAGGTAACCTCTGGTTACGGTTTTTGCCTGACCCGGTGCTGGAAGAGTTAATGAAGCATTTGGGGCTGGAAACTGTTACCGAACAAGCTGCGTTTGAACCCGAATCCGGTGCTTATGGCTTTGGCCATTCGGGTAAGTCCGGTCATCATCATGATCACGAATAAGCGGTAGCCATTGTGATTAAAGCCATAACTCAATCGGCAACGCCAGACTCCCTAAGCCTTTTACGCTTGTTACAACTGACCAGCTCCAATTTGCCTGTAGGCGGGTTTACCTTTTCACAGGGCCTGGAATATGCAATCGATGCC
>JAERSU010000181.1 GCA_016845445.1 Oceanospirillaceae bacterium
CTTAAGACCCTTGGCATCAATGATGGCGTCAACTTCGCCGCCCTTGTTCCACAGTTCATCAAATACAGTTTTGGCGCCTTTGCCGCTGATGGTGTCATCTTTGATGCGCGCTAGCATAGCACCCAACTGGGCGGCTGATACGGGGCTCTGCTCGATTTCCACATCATTAGAATTGAGGTACTTGGCTAGTTCGCCCGTTACCCAGTTGGCACTTAGCTTGGCATCACCACAGGCAGACTCGACCTCTTCGAAGTAGTCAGCCATGGCACGACTTGCCGACAGTACACCAGCATCATAATCGCTTAAGCCATATTCACTGGCAAAGCGCGCGCGACGTTGATCAGGTAGTTCGGGCAGGTCATTTCGGATGGCTGCAATGTAGTCATCGTCGATGATGATAGGTAGTAGATCTGGGCAAGGGAAGTAGCGATAGTCGTTGGCTTCTTCTTTGCTGCGCATGGAGCGGGTTTCATTCTTGTCGGCATCATACAGGCGGGTTTCCTGAGTGATGCTGCCACCGTCTTCTAGAATGTCGATTTGACGCTCAACTTCGACGTTAATGGCACGCTCAATGAAGCGGAAGGAGTTGATGTTTTTCAACTCTGTGCGGGTGCCGTATTCTGCTTGGCCCTTGGGACGGATGGACACGTTAGCGTCACAGCGCATAGAGCCTTCGGCCATGTTGCCATCAGAAATACCTAGGGTAGTAACAATAGCATGCATCTTACGCATGTAGGCTACGGCTTCCTTGGCACTGCGCATATCCGGTTCGGATACGATCTCTAAGAGTGGCGTGCTAGAACGGTTTAGGTCGATGCCGGTCATGCCGTCAAAGTCTTCGTGCAGGGATTTGCCGGCATCTTCTTCGAGGTGAGCACGGGTCACACCAATGCGTTTGCTAGAGCCATCTTCCAGGTCGATATCAATGTGCCCAAGACCCACAATAGGGTCATCCATCTGGCTGGTCTGGTAACCCTTCGGCAGGTCAGGATAGAAATAGTTTTTGCGCGCGAATACCGAACGTTTGCCTATTTCTGCATCAATGGCGGTGCCGAACATCACCGCCAAGCGCAAGGCTTCTTGGTTGAACACCGGTAAGGCGCCTGGCATACCTAGGTCTACTAGGGTGGTTTGCGTGTTTGGTTCAGCGCCAAAGCCTACTTTGGCGCCAGAAAATAGTTTTGATTGGGTGGCTAGCTGGACGTGAATTTCCAGACCGATAACAATTTCCCAAGACATGTCGATGCTCCTTATAGACTCTGTGGTTGTTGCAGATGCCAATCAGTTACCTGTTGTAACTTATGAGCAATATTCAACAGCTTGGCTTCACTAAAGTAGTTACCCATGATGTGCAGGCCTACCGGGCGACCATTAACAAAACCTGCTGGTGTGGACATGGCCGGAATTCCAGCTAGGTTAATGGAAAGGGTATAGATGTCTTCTAGATACATGGCAACAGGGTCTTTGCTGTGGCTACCTATGTCAAAGGCTGGGGTTGGGGTCACCGGTCCCATTATTACATCTACCTGCTCAAAGGCACGGGCATAATCATCTTTAATCATGCGACGGATGCGTTGCGCTTTGACATAGTAGGCATCGTAAAAACCTTCGGAAAGGGCGTAGGTGCCCACCATGATGCGACGTTTCACTTCTTCGCCAAAACCTTCGGCACGGGAGCGACAGTACATGTCCATCAAATCAGCAGGGTCATCACAACGGTAACCGTAGCGTACACCGTCATAACGGCTGAGGTTGGAAGAGGCTTCGGACGGGGCGATGACATAGTAGGCTGGAATGCTCAGTTTTAGGTTAGGCAGGCTGATATCAACGATTTCTGCACCCATGGCTTCATATTGTTTGATGGCTGCCATGGTGGCTTCGGCGACACCTGCAGCTAGGCCTGCTTCAAAGAATTCTGTGGGCACACCTATCTTTAGGCCTGCCAGTGAGTCATTCAGACTAGTGGTGTAATCTGGGGTCTCTACCTGGGCACTGGTGGAATCTTGTGGATCAAACTGTGCCATAACGTTAAGCATCAGAGCGGCGTCTTCCGCGGTATGGGTCATGGGGCCGGCCTGGTCTAGGCTAGACGCATAGGCAATGATGCCGAAACGGGAAACCCTACCATAGGTAGGGCGGATGCCAGTGAGGTTGCAAAATGCCGCAGGCTGGCGAATAGAACCGCCGGTATCAGTGCCTGTAGCGCCGGCAACAAAGCCTGCTGCCACAGCGGCAGCGCTGCCGCCAGAGGAGCCACCAGGTACGGCATTGAGATCCCATGGGTTGTGCACCGCGCCGTAAAAGCTGCTTTCGTTGGATGAGCCCATGGCAAATTCATCCAGGTTGGTTTTGCCAACACTCACGGCGCCAGCGTCAAGGAACAGCTGGCTGACGGTGGATTCGTAGGGTGGTACAAAGTTGTCTAGGATCTTGGAGCCAGCGGTGGTGCGCACCCCTTGCGTACAAAACAAGTCTTTGTGGGCCATAGGAATGCCCGTCATAGGCGCGGCGGAGCCAGCGGCAATGCGCGCATCAGCAGCGTCGGCTTGGGCTAGGGCTTGGTCTTCGCTGAGACTGATAAAGCTGTTGTAGTGTTGATCGCGGGCCTTGATGTCGGCGATCACATCCTGGGTCAATTCACGGCTGGAGAAGCTACCGTCCTGCAGACCCTTGGCAAGTTGTGCAATGGTGGAGTAAGGCATGGTCATATTCTTTTCAATAACGCTTAGTTAGTCGACTTATTCAATAACTTGAGGAACTAAAAACAGGCCAGCTTCGCTTTTTGGTGCGATGGCCATGAATTCATCTCGCTTGTTGCTGGCGGTCACCTGATCGGCGCGCAGACGCTGATGGGCATCTAGGGGATTGGACAGCGGTTCAATACCGTCGGTATTGACAGCTTGCATCTGGTCAACTAGATCGAGAATGCTGGTAATGCTATTGGCGTAGTCATTTGCCTGCTGGTCATCCACCTGGAGGCGGGCTAGTTTGGCAATTTTTAGGATATCGGCGTTATTTAAGGCCATGATTCGCTCTATTTAAGGGTCAGATTGAGAAGGCTTTGGCCTTCAGGGAACTAAATTGTTTGCTAGTGACTCAAATGCTAACTAATTGCTAAAAATGCAGCTCTACAGAGGCATTTTTTGGTAACTGTATTAACCTTTTGGGAGACGGCAATAGAAAGGCCATAATTTAGCATAAAATAGCGTCTGGGAAAACGGATTCCTCTTGCTCAAATGCGGCCTGATTGTTAAAGTGGTCTCTTTAAAATTAAAGGGTGCAGAATGCCCTTTTACCGACCAAATTTAAGAGCAACAATAGCGAATGTTTAAAAAGATTCGAGGCCTCTTCTCCAGCGATCTATCTATTGACCTGGGTACGGCCAACACCCTGATTTATGTGCGTGACAAAGACGTAGTACTTAACGAGCCATCCGTAGTGGCAATTCGGAGCCACGGTAACCAGAAAAGTGTGGCTGCTGTTGGTGCTGATGCCAAGCGTATGTTGGGTCGTACACCTGGCAATATTACTGCCATTCGTCCATTAAAAGATGGTGTTATTGCCGACTTCCATGTCACCGAAAAAATGTTACAGCACTTTATTCATAAGGTGCATGAAAACAGTTTCTTAACACCAAGCCCGCGTGTGCTGGTATGTGTACCCTGTAAATCTACCCAAGTAGAGCGTCGTGCCATCAAGGAGTCAGCCATGGGCGCAGGTGCCCGTGAAGTCTATTTGATTGAAGAGCCCATGGCCGCAGCTATCGGTGCGGGCTTGCCAGTGGAAGAAGCCAGTGGTTCCATGGTGGTGGATATCGGTGGTGGTACCACTGAGATTGCCATTATTTCCCTTAATGGTGTGGTGTATTCTGAATCTGTGCGAGTGGGTGGTGACCGATTTGACGAATCCATCGTCTCCTATGTGCGACGCAACTATGGCTCCCTGATTGGTGATGCCACGGCTGAGCGCATAAAACAAGAAATTGGCACGGCTTTCCCAAGTAGTGAAATTTTAGAAATTGATGTGCGTGGTCGTAACCTAGCAGAAGGTATTCCACGTAGTTTCACCCTTAACTGCAACGAAATCATGGAAGCTTTGCAGGAGCCCCTGTCTACCATCGTGCAGTCGGTGAAGAGTGCCTTAGAACACTCACCACCAGAATTGGCGGCGGATATTGCCGAAAGCGGTATTGTACTTACCGGCGGTGGTGCACTGTTGCGTGATTTGGATCGCCTCATTAGCGAAGAAACGGGCTTGCCGGTTATCGTCGCTGAAGACCCCTTGACCTGTGTGGCGCGCGGTGGCGGCCGTGCCCTACAGATGTTGGATGAAAGCACCTTTGAGCTGTTAGCGAAAGACTAAAACCTGTTGTTGGCGGCTTACATGAAGCCCCTCAGGCAATGTTAACGGCGAGGCTTATCCTCGCCGTTTTACGTTTGCAAAGCTAAGGAGATACCCCATCGATCCTTTATTTAAAGGTACCGGCATTCGACGCAAGTTCACCCTGTACGTGATCTTGAGCCTTGCCCTGATCGTCTCTGATTACCAGTTTGAGCCTATGCAAAAGGTGCGCTCCTGGTTGTCCGTTGCTGTGACACCGGTGCAGTGGTTGGTTGATGTACCTGAACAATCATGGGCTTGGATGAACGATCGCTTACAAGAACGCGAGGATTTGTTAGCTGAAAATCGGCAGCTGCGCTCACAGGTGTTGTTGGCCGAACGCGAAGTGCAAAAATTAGCCTCCCTGACAGCGGAAAACGTACGCCTGCGCGAACTGTTACATGGCGCCAAAAAGCTGGATGAGAAAATCATGGCAACCCAGTTGATTGGGGTTAATCCGGATCCTTTTGTGCATCAACTCATCATTAATGATGGTAGCCGAGATGGCGTGCGTGTGGGGCAAGCCGTATTGGATGCCACTGGTGTTATGGGGCAGGTGACTGCAGTTTCAGCTTTCACTAGTCGTGTGTTGCTAGTTACCGATGCTAACCATGCCATTCCAGTGCAGGTTAATCGTACCGGCTTGCGCAGCGTGGCTTATGGGCGAGGTGATTACGCCTATTTGGAGCTCACTGACGTGGCGCATACTGAAGATATCAAAGTCGGTGACCTGCTAGTAAGTTCTGGCTTAGGATTACGTTTTCCCGAAGGCTACCCAGTGGCCAGAGTGGTGCTTGTGGAGCATGATCCGGGCCGAGAGTTTACCCGTATCCATGCTAAACCCACAGCGCGCTTGAGCTTATCAAGGCAGTTGCTGTTAGTTAGTACCGCCCACCAACAAAATCAACAAATTTTGCAGGAGCAGAACTAATATGGTCAATGCACCTGCACATAATCTATGGGTTGCCTATTTAACCTTGTTGTTGGCCTTTATGCTGAGTGCCTTCCCATTACCTGCAGTAATGCAATGGGGCTGGCCTGAATGGGTGCCGTTGGTTTGTATCTACTGGGTGATTGCCCTGCCGCATCGCTTTAATCTAGGCTTGGCCTTTATTGTTGGTTTAATGCTGGATCTGTTACAGCATAACTTTCTCGGCATGAATGCCCTGGCCATGGTGGTAACCATCTTTTTCGCTTCCTTGTCCTATCGTCGCATGCGCATGTATCGCATTTGGCAGCAGGCGGTGGTGATATGCTTGTTAATGTGCGTTAATCAGTTTATTAGTTATTGGGGGCAAAGCCTGGGTGGAAATACCACGGATATTTGGCGTATTTTTATACCGGCAGTCACCAGTGCAATAGTATGGCCATGGATTTTTGTGGTGTTACGTGGCCTACGTCGAGCATTTAGAATGACCTAAAGGTGTTGGGTTTTATCCCCATATCGTCTTGGAACCTGTGTTATGAATGAAGAGATACTCATCAATTTCAGCCCCATGGAAACCCGGGTGGCAGTGATTGAGAACGGCATGCTGCAAGAAGTGCATGTAGAGCGCAACGATAAACGCGGTATTGTAGGCAACATCTACCTAGGTAAGGTAGTGCGTGTATTACCGGGCATGCAGGCCGCTTTTGTGGATATTGGCTTGGAGAAGGCGGCGTTTATTCATGCTGGTGATATCGAAGACGGTGCTAAGGAACAGCCCATCAGCAGTCTGCTGCGCGAAGGTCAATCCATTATGGTGCAGGTCATCAAAGACCCTATTGGCACCAAAGGCGCCCGTTTAACTACGCAAATTTCTGTTGCTTCGCGCTTTGTCGTGTATATGCCTGGGGCCAAGCATGTCGGTGTGTCGCAGCGTATAGAAGATGAAGATGAGCGTAATCGGATTCGTGAAGTTGTAGAGCAACAAATCGATCCGCTAGGTCCTTATGCCGATGATGGTTTTATTTTGCGCACGGTTGCCGAAGGTGTATTGCCCCACGGTTTACAAGAAGATATCGATTTCTTACGCCGCTTATGGGGCAAGCTACAAGAACGTGCAATTAGTCAGCAGGCGCCGGCTATCATCTACGAAGATCTGCCATTAGCCTTGCGTACCCTGCGTGATATCGCTAATCCACAGGTGGAAAAAATTCGTATTGACTCGAAGGAGACGTTTCAAAAGGCCACCGAGTTTGTCGAACAACTTGTACCTGAATTAGCTAGCGTGCTGGAATATTATCCGGGCGAACGGCCGATTTTTGATCTCGATAACGTGGAAGACGAAATTCAGAAGGCCCTTGGACGCAAGGTACCGCTTAAGTCCGGTGGTTATTTGATCATTGATCAAACCGAGGCCATGACCACGGTCGATGTTAACACCGGTGCCTATGTGGGCCACCGCAACCTGGAAGAAACCATCTTTCGAACCAATTTGGAAGCGGCCAAGGCCATTGGCCGACAGTTGCGCTTACGCAACCTAGGCGGCATCATTATTCTTGATTTCATTGATATGGAAGAAGAAGAGCATCAGCGCCAGGTATTGCGTACCCTTGAGCGGGCTTTGGAAAAGGACCATGTGAAGACCAAGGTCACCGGGGTGTCTGATCTGGGCCTCATTGAAATGACCCGTAAGCGTACTAGAGAAAGCTTAGAACAGCTCTTGTGTGAACCCTGTCAAGCCTGTCATGGCACGGGAATGAGTAAAACGCCAGAAACCGTTTGTTATGAGATTTTCCGTGAAATACTGCGCGCCGCCCGGGCCTTTGATACCGACACCTACCTTGTATTGGCGAGTCAAAGTGTCATCGATCGCATGCTGGATGAAGAAGCCAACCATCTGGCTGAACTAGAGGAATTTATCGGCAAGACCATTTGTTTGCAGGTGGAATCCATGTACTTCTGCGAACAATTTGATGTGGTACTAAGATAAGCCCTAGTGTGATGCACCAAGGACTTGGTTAACCCAACCATGAGAATACCATGAGAAGACTGCTAAGCTGGATACATCAATTACTATTGTTGCCAATGTTGTTGGTATTGATAGTGGTGGGTGTGCTGCGTGTCGGTTTACATAGTCATCCCCTCTACCACCAGCAGGTGGAATCCTGGCTGCAACAAGCCCTTGGGCAAACCATCAAGGTGGAAGACTTTACCTTGCTGTTGCAAGGCCGACAACTTGCCATTGACGTGCAAGGCGTGTCTGTTGGCCAGCTAGGTCCTACTTGGCAGCGTTTGGCTTTTAAAGTGGATGTGCGGCATCTACTTGAACAACAGCAGTTAAAGCTTTCTCAAATTGAACTATTTGGTTTGCAGTTGGCGTTGCAAGAATCGGCTCAGGGTGAATGGCAGCCCCTTGGCTTGCCTACCTTAGGTGATCAGCAAAATGACGTCACTGACAGTACCCCTGCGGCCTTGATGGTATTGCTTAAACAAGCCGGTAGCCTCGCCCTTAGCGATGGCCGCTTGCTGCTCTTGCCCCGTATTGGGCCGCCATTATCGCTGCAAAATCTCAATGCCCAAATTATGCCAATCGGTGAACGTGCTGTGGCTGTACAGTGGCAGGCTAGTTATCCCAAAACTCAAGGTAGTTTATCGGCGGTAGGCCGTATCCAGTTAAGTGATGACTTTGCTATCGACACAGCCACGGCCTACATCGAAGTTGAAAGCTTGCCTTTAGCACCTTTATGGCAGCAGTTTCAGCAACACGACTGGCAGGCAGGTGAAGCCAGTGCGAAGGTTTGGTTAGATGTGGCTAAGCACACCACTAGGCTGCAATTACGTGACCTTGATGTGCGCACTGCTTACCAGGGTTTACCTGTGGCGGTGCAGGCTGACGCTGATGTTGCTTCTGCTGCCCAGGGTTGGCAACTAGTCATGGATAATCTCACCGGTGGCCTGGGTGATATACCCTGGCCACTGGCCAATTTGCAAGTGGATGCTAACGGCCAAGAGTGGCTGCTTTCTAGTGACCAGCTTGATGCTAATCCGATTACCCCTATGCTGAGTCAGTTGCCTCAGTTGCCAGCCAAGGTAAGTGACCCGTTACTGGGTCTAGCGCCACAAGGCAGGCTACATGAGCCACGATTCTATTGGCATCAGCAGCAGCCGCAAGCCTTCTTGTTTAGTGCAACCATGGACAATGCCTCCGTAGCTACATGGAAAGGGGTGCCGCAGGTCGATAAAGCCAGTGGTTTAATAGCCATTACAGCGCAGGGCGGCAAGGTCAGTATTAATGACATGGATGGCTTGCAGGTGCATTTGCCAAAGCTAACCACATCAAGCTGGTCCTTTGATGGCATGCAGGGGGAAGTGGCTTGGCGCTTTGATCAACAGTTTAGTTATTTGTCTTCCAGTGTGGTACACCTGCAACAAGCTGATGGTGAGTTTAAATTGCAGCTTGCAGGGCAGTTCCCTCGCCGCAACGTGGCCGCCGAAGCGCAATTACAAATGCGTTTGGGTTTGCAACACATTGACGTTGCCCAGTTGCCGGCTATGTTGCCTGATCTCGCCATGGGGTCTGCCTTATCCGACTACCTTCATCAAGCTGCGCCAGCAGGGGTGATTAAAACCGGTGGGGTGACGTTTAACGGTCTATTAGGCAGCCCGGCAAAACACTTGGGTGCCTATGCCTATAGTGTGCCCGTGTGGGGCAATGCCAGTTTACCTGCCGTGCGCTATAGCCCAGATTGGCCGTTAATGAAGGCGGTGGATTTGCAGTTTGCCAGTGATCACCAACAGGTGGCAATCAACCTAAACCAGGCGGCTTTTGCTGATGTGGATGACCTGAGTGTGAGTAATTGGCATGTCAGGGTGCCGATGCTAAACACCGTTAAGGACAAGGGCTCTGCCACCATCGACGTAAGCGGCCAGTTAGCGGCAGATGCACAATTATTACTGCAAGCAGCCACCTACCTGCCTGACGAAGTGGTGGTACCCAATTGGGTTGTGGAACTCGTGCCTGAGGGTCTTACACAACTGCAAATTCAGACCTCTATACCTTATGGCAAGGCAGGCAAAGGTAATCAAGCTAGCCTTGATTTGCAGATTCAAGGCCAGGGTCTTGATGCTTATTGGCAGGAACGCCAAATACAGCTGACGGGGGTGGATTTATCTGCCCATGTGACCAATATGGGCTTGCATAGCTTCACGGCACAAGGCTTAGCCGATGGCCATAGGGTGACCTTGTCGCGCCTGCCCAGTATGCGCTTAGATAAGCTAATTCACCCCTTGAATGAGCCTGCTATGCAAGCTTTGTTGCAGCACAGCGATGGCCATGCCTGGTTACGTTTACAAGGCCAGCTACCCAGTGCTTACGTGCTACCTAAGCTGGGTTTGGCTGAATTGAATATTGATAACTGGTTGCCGTCGCGTCCAGAGGTTGACGTGTACCTGCCAGAATGCATGTTGCTTGTTGATGCCTGTCAGCAGGCGGTGGGTAACTTGCGCTTCCAGAATATGCCCAGCACCTGGCCAGCCGTGGTACACCATGCTGGCAGCGTGTCTTTTGCTTGGCAAAAACAACAGCAAAATCAGCAACTGGAATTGTCAAACGGTCGAGAAAACCTCTACCTAACTTTCGCCGATGATCGTTGGCTGGGTATGGGCGTGGGGCTAGATGCGGCAGCCCCTCGGTTTAATCTGGGCACGCACGTAAATGGCCATATGGAGCATGTTGATGCGGCCTACTGGTTTAATTTGGCCCAGGCAGGTGACAGCCCAGACGTGGCTAGCCTGGATATGCCTGCAGTAAAGAGTGTCAGCATTGCATCAGATAGCCTGCAATGGCAGGAGCTGCTGTTTCATTCTGCGGTGCTTAGTTTTGATGCTATTGATCAAGGCTGGGCCTTTGGCCTGCTCTCCGATGAGTTTGCTGGCCACGTGTTTCATGCTGGTGATGAATCCCCTTGGTTAGTCGATATTGACCATATACGAGTCACCCTGCCAGAGGAAGAAGACTTGACTGAGGAGCAAGCCGATCGCGACCTGTTAGCTGACATTGATCCAGCTATACTGCCTTCCATGGATGTTGAGGTGCATGAAATTAGCCGCAATGAACGCTCTTTAGGCCGCTGGTCGGCTAAGGTGCGCAATGACAATGGCAGTGTCTTTGTCCACGACCTGGAAGCCGATATACATGGCAGCAAACTAGCGGGTAATCTAATCTGGAGTAAAGTGGCCGGCCAACATAAAACGGCGTTTAGTGGCCGCGTGGTGACCAACCAGGTTGCCGATACGCTTACCGGGTTTGGCTATAGTCCAAGTATTGATAGTGATTATGGCGCGGTGGAGGTACAGCTTAGTTGGCCCAAATCGCCATTGGCCTTTGCTATTGATCATAGCAGCGGCGATCTGGCCTTAAGAGTAAAGCAGGGTGAGATAGCCAAGACACCGGATGTGGCTAACTCCTTAAAGGTGTTGTCTTTGTTGGACATGAATCGCTTAATGCAACGTATTCGCCTGGATTTCACCGATGTGCTCAATGATGAATATGTGTTTAACAGCATCTATGCCCATTACCAGTTCAAAGACGGCGTGGCGCGAACTGTATCACCGGCTGAATTTAAGGCACCGTCTCTTGAATTAAGTTTGGAAGGCAGCATCGATTTCCCCCAGCGCCTGGTTTACCATGATTTATATGTCACCATTCCGGTGGTGGACAAACTGCCCTTAGCCGCCCTGATAGCCGGCTTGCCGCAACTCGGCGGCACCCTCTACATTGTGGATAAATTGATTGGCAACGAGCTGTCTACCTTTACCAGTCTGCGTTATACCGTGGCCGGTGACCTTGATCGACCCGATGTAGACATGCAACAGGTGTTTGATAAGAACACCCAGCCACAAAGTTTGGATGAGCGTATAAATAATGTCTTCAAGTTCCAATAATCCTCGCGCTGCTGTCATTCAAATGGTCAGTGGCTTGCATCTTGAGGCTAACCTGCAACAAGCCAGACAAGCCTTGCAAGCCTGTCGTGAGGCGGGTGTCACACTCGCTGTATTGCCCGAGAACTTTGCCGTATTTTCCGCCGCTCAATACCAGGCTGCAGGTCAGGCGGAGGCCAGTGATGCGGGTCCCATAAGGCAATGGTTGTCCGCTCAAGCTAAAGAACTTGGTTTATGGCTAGTGGGGGGGACCATTCCTTGTAGTGATGGGGTACAAAATCCACAGCGCGTGCGTACCAGTTGTTTTGTCTATGACTGCCAAGGTAAGCAGGTGGCTCGCTATGACAAGATGCATTTGTTTGATGCCAATGTTAACGATAGCACCGGTGCCTATCGGGAGTCGGACAGCTTCGAAGCGGGTGATCAGGTGGTGGTCGTGGATACGCCCATCGGGAAACTGGGGTTAACCACCTGCTATGATCTACGCTTCCCCGAATTGCATCGTGCCTTGCGGGACGCCGGAGCCGAATTAATAGCCAATGGCGCAGCCTTTACTCAGCGTACCGGCGAGGCTCATTGGCAGGCATTATTACGTGCCCGAGCGATTGAAACCCAATGTTATATGTTGGCGGCCGCCCAAGGTGGGTGGCATGGTAAGCGCCAAACCTATGGTCATTCACAGATTATCAATCCTTGGGGCGAAGTACTGCAGGAATTGACGACTGGGCCAGGTATGATTCATGCTGCCATAGATAGGGCCTATGTTAGCCAATTGCGCGATGCCATGCCCGTAGAGCAGCATCGGAGACTCTAGGCCAATAAAAAGGGAGCCTGTGGCTCCCTTTTAGATGTTAAGCTGACTAATCTGTCAGCGCCTAGATGTGCTTGACGATCTCGCCAGTCATGTCTTTGGCATCACCAAATAACATCTTGGTGTTGTCCATAAAGAACAAGGGATTCTGCACTCCAGCATAACCAGAGGCCATACCACGTTTAAACATGATGACATTCTTGGCTTCCCATACGTGCAGCACGGGCATGCCGGCAATGGGGCTACCTGGCTTTTTCGCCGCTGGGTTGACGGTGTCGTTGGCACCGATAACCAGCACCGTATCCGTATCGGCAAAGTCATCATTGATCTCGTCCATTTCCATGACAATATCGTAAGGCACCTTGGCTTCTGCCAATAGCACGTTCATGTGACCTGGTAGGCGGCCAGCTACTGGGTGAATGCCAAAGCGAACGTCAATACCCATGGCGCGTAACTTGGCAGTGATGTCCTGTACCTGATATTGTGCTTGGGCTACGGCCATACCGTATCCAGGGGTAATGATCACGCTCTTGGAAGAGGTGAGCAGAGCCGCCACTTCTTCTGCGCTGGTGGTCTGGATTTCCCCTTCTTCTTCGTCATCACTAGCGACTGGATCATTACCAAAGCCACCGGCAATAACAGAGATGAAAGAGCGGTTCATGGCACGACACATGATGTAACTCAGAATAGCACCAGAAGAACCAACCAGGGCACCTGTGACGATAAGCAGGTCGTTGCCCAGTAAGAATCCAGCCGCTGCCGCAGCCCAACCGGAGTAAGAGTTGAGCATGGACACCACCACTGGCATGTCAGCCCCACCAATAGAGGCAACCAGATGCCAACCAAAGACCAGGGCAATAATGGTCATGATGACTAGGTAAGTGTCATTACCACCTTGGCCCACAAACTGTACCAGCAGCACGGCACTAACAATCAATGCCAGGGCATTTAACTTGTGACGATGTGGTAGGTTTAATGGCTTAGAAGACATGATGCCACGTAGCTTACCAAAGGCCACCACAGAGCCAGTAAAGGTTACCGCACCAATGAAGACACCGAGAAACACTTCCACTAGGTGAATGTTTTGCATGACCGGTTCCATCACTGGATGATCGAGGTAGCTGTTGATGCCAACAAAAACCGCAGCTAGACCTACAAATGAGTGCAGCATAGCCACTAGTTCTGGCATCTCTGTCATTTCCACTTTGCGGGCTAGATGGATACCGATGGCACCACCAATTACCATAGCGATAATGATGTAGGTTAAACCGCTGCTAAGGCTGATAACTTTTGGGCTCAGCAGGGTCGCTGCCAGAGCGATTCCCATACCGACGATACCGTACCAGATACCACGTTTAGCAGATTCCTGCTGACTCAGGCCAGCAAGGGCTAATATGAAAAGAACAGCGGCAATGATGTATGCCGTTGTAACCATACCTAATTCCATTGCTTCTCTCCTACTTCTGGAACATCTTCAACATGCGCTTGGTGACGAAGAAGCCACCGGCAATGTTGATGGTTGCGATTAACACCGAAATAAGGGCCAGGATAGTGACTAGATTGAGCTCGTCGCCCACCTGTAACAAGGCCCCGACCACAATAATGCCGGACACGGCATTGGTAATGGCCATCAGTGGTGTGTGCAGGGCGTGAGATACGTTCCAAACAACGTAGTAGCCAATGACACAGGAGAGTACAAATACGGTGAAGTGCCCCAAGAAAGCCGCTGGTGCATACATGGCAATCCAAGCCATCAAGGCAAGACCTGCTGCGCCTAGGCCATATTTCAGCCCGGCTGGCATTTCTGCTTTTTGCGGTTCTGCCGGCGTAGCCGCTTCGTCTTGTTTAGGTGCTGGCGCGGCTGCCACCTGGATAGGCGGTGCAGGCCAGGTAATTTCACCATCTTTGGTAACCGTCACACCGCGTTGCACAGGGTCTTCAAAATCGACCTTCAAGTTGCCGTCTTTTTCAGGGGTCAAAAGTTTCAACAGGTTAACTAGGTTAGTACCGTAAAGCTGCGAAGCCTGACCAGGCAGGCGGGCTGGCATGTCAGTATAACCAATGACATGCACACCATTGTCGGTGACGATGGCTTCACCAGGCTGGGTCAGGTCACAGTTACCGCCGCCAGCTGCGGCTAGGTCAACAATAACCGACCCAGAGGCCATGCTCTTCACCATGTCTGCGGTAATCAGTTTGGGCGCTGGTTTACCTGGGATCATGGCGGTGGTAATTATGATGTCCACTTCCTTGGCCTGTTCGGCAAACAGCGCCATTTCTGCTTCGATAAAGGCTTTACTCATGACCTTGGCATAACCGTCGCCAGAGCCACTTTCTTCTTCAATCTCAACTTCCAAGAACTCGGCGCCCATGGAATTAATCTGTTCCTTGACTTCCGGGCGGGTATCAAAGGCACGTACGATGGCACCGAGACTACCTGCAGCGCCGATGGCTGCAAGGCCGGCTACACCAGCGCCGATAATCAATACCTTAGCAGGTGGCACTTTACCGGCAGCAGTAATCTGGCCGGTGAAAAAACGGCCAAAGTGGTGGGCGGATTCAACGACGGCACGGTAGCCAGCAATGTTGGCCATGGAGCTTAAGGCATCCATAGATTGCGAGCGCGAAATACGTGGTACAGATTCCATGGACATAACCGTCATATTGCGTGCGGCCATGGTTTTTAGCTGCTCTTCGTTCTGGGCAGGTGCAATGAAGCTAATTAAGTTAGCGCCATCTTTCATCAAGTCCAGTTCGTGGCAACCTTGCTCAGGGTGATCCTGAATGGGGTTCACCTTAAGAATCAGATCACTCTGATACACGGTTTTGGTATCTGCATTGATGCTAGCCCCAGCATCAACATAGTCTTGGTCGTTAAAATTGGCTGCCAAACCAGCGCCAGCTTCAACGCAAACGTCAAAGCCAAGCTTAAGCAGTTGGGCAACCGTCTTTGGAGTGGCGGCGACACGCGTTTCGCCGACCATGGGTTCCTTGGGAATGCCAATAAGCATAGGTGGGTACCTTAATTAG
>JAERSU010000182.1 GCA_016845445.1 Oceanospirillaceae bacterium
TAGTAAGGGAAAGTGACAAGGAGCCACTTATGCAATGTTTTATCCCTTTTTCTGAAGAACTGGTAGAGCAACACCCTGAGCTCATGGACGCCGGTCTGGTGCCATACCGAGAAGAATACATGGATTATGCTATGAAATTCGAGGTATTAACCCCTGCAGAAGCCGCCAATATGGAAAGCACTGGTTTCTGTGGTAAAGAAAAATTGAAAGTTTTGTAAATATATTTTGAACTTTTGGAATTAATCCCACTCCAAGTTACATATCTGCAAGACAGCGTGCCCTGACAAGTTATCCGCTTCCCCTTCGAATAACTTGTACAGGGCAATTTTTTTGCCTGTTGTTTTTCCACCTGCGTGGAACCTACCATGTATTCCCCAGCACTGTTTTTACATGGTGGCACCGTCGCCCGGAACCTAGTGCTGCCTGCTAGTCCGTGGTACCGTCCTCAGCTTCCGAGCACGGCCGCCGGGCGATAAAACTATTCTTGACCTCGCGGGGAAACCCGGCGCTATAGCTCAAGAATAGTTTCCTCCCCCGACGTCCCTTACTTAAAGCTACTGACGTCAATATCGCCAAGATAGGCAGACGAACGCCGTAGTCACCAACAACTCGTGCGTAATGGCAGTTTATTGCGCTAGTGAACTGCGGCAGGGCCGACAAGCTACGGAGTTCGGCAATGAGTCTTGGAGATGTAACAGTCAGCAGTCTCAAGCTGTGGGGTGTCGGATGGGGTTACCTTTTTTAAGCTATAGCGCCGGGTCTCCCCGCGAGGTTAAAAAAGGTAACCCCATTCGGCGGCCGTACTAGGTTCCGGACGACGGTCCCTCGGACTAGCAAGTCGTGCTAGGTTCCAGACGACGGTACCACTGAACTAAAACAGTGTTAACGACCAGCAGGGCGCTTACGTGGTCCAGACTTAGCAGGTTTGCCTTTGGCAGGGCGTTTAACACTAGGCTTGTTAGCAGGTTTGTTGCCAGATTTAGCCTGTGGGTTAGCGCTAGGCCTACCGCCGGGCTTGCTGACCGGCTTGTGCTTAGGCCGTGGTTTGGGCTTGGTAGATTCTGGTTTAGCATCCGGCGCAGCCTTTGCTGTAGGCTTTTTCGGCTTCTTGGGGCGTCGGCGCTTGGGTGGCATGATAGGCTTAGCCATAGGCAATTCGTGCACTGGTTCAAAACCAGGCTCGTATTCTCGGTCGATGTGTTTCTGAATTAAACGCTCAATGTCAGTAAGATCATCAAACTCATCAGCACACACCAAAGACAAGGCTTCGCCACTCTGTTCAGCACGACCGGTACGTCCGATACGGTGCACATAATCTTCGGCAACATTGGGTAGATCAAGATTAATCACCATGGGTAACTGGCTGATATCCAAGCCGCGGGCGGCAATGTCAGTGGCAACTAATACCTGCACCTGGTTGTTTTTGAATTGCGATAAGGCCTTCATACGGGCCGATTGACTTTTGTTACCGTGAATCGCTAGGGCGGTGATCTCTGCGGCTTCTAATAGACGTACTAGTTTATTAGCACCGTGCTTAGTGCGGCTAAATACCAATACCTGGTGCCAATCATGTTGCTTAATTAAGTGGATAAGTAAAGCTGGTTTGCGCTTCTTATCGACGGGTATCAACCACTGTTTTACCTTTTTGGCGGTGCTATTAGGTGGCGTGACATCAATTTCCACGGGCTGCTGCATTAAACCCTTGGCAAGATCACGGATGCGGCTGGCAAAGGTCGCAGAGAACATTAGGTTTTGACGTTGTTTCGGCAGCAGGGCCAGGATGCGTTTAAGGTCATGAATAAAGCCCATGTCTAACATGCGATCGGCTTCATCAAGGATGAGAACTTCCAATTGATCAAAGCGAATGGCGTTTTGTTGATACAGGTCCAGCAAGCGTCCAGGGGTGGCTACTAGCATGTCAGCACCGCGGCGTAGGCGCTGCATTTGTGGGTTGATTTTAACACCACCGTATACCACTTCCGTATGCAAACCCAATGGTTCCCCATAGGTAACGGCGTTGTCGTTTACTTGCGCCGCCAATTCACGGGTAGGTGTCAACACCAGCGCACGTATTTGATTATTGCTAGCTTTACCCGATTGGGCTAGCTGCTGTAATACTGGTAAGCAAAAGGCGGCGGTCTTGCCCGTACCTGTTTGCGCTGCTGCCATAACATCCTTGCCTTGCAGAATGGCAGGGATGGCTTGGCTCTGGATAGGGGTAGGTTGGGTATAACCTTTTGCTTGCAGATTATCTGCTAGTGCGGGGAAAAGGCCTAGATCAACAAAAGACATGGGTATCGCCAGTAATGCTTGGGCGCGCAAGCATAACTGAAATGCTCTAAAATAGCCATTCGGCTATAGATGGTTGACCAATTAGCTATACCAAAGAGAGTAGGCATGCATGTCGTTTTCAGGTAAAATTACGTCTCTTTTTATGCGCTTTTATGGCCTCCGACAGAGCTAATTTTTTCCTCTATGAACGCCCCAATTGTCACCCCAAACCCTGGTCCTAGCAACGCTCTATATATGGATTTTTTGCAGGCGCTTGAGCAGGCAGGCTTTGCTGGTGAAATGTCACCGGATAAGGCCACACGTATTAGTTTGTCAACGGATAACAGTGTCTACCAAATCCTGCCTCAGGGCGCCGTGTTTCCACGTCATGAGCAAGATTTACTGTGTTTGTTCAAGGTGGCAGGTAAAGCCGAGTATAAGGGCATTCAATTTGCCCCGCGCGGTGGTGGTACGGGTACCAATGGCCAATCCTTAAACGATGGGTTAGTGGTTGACTGTTCGCGCCATATGCGTGGTGTTATCGAATTAAATGTAGAGCAGGGCTTTGTCCGCGTACAGCCGGGAATTATTCGTGACCAGCTTAATGATGTGCTGCGACCTCATGGGGTGTTTTTTGCGCCAAGTTTATCTACCAGCAACCGAGCCACCTTAGGGGGTATGACCAGCACCGATGCTTGTGGCCAGGGTTCACGCATATATGGTCGCACCAGTAATCACGTTCTGGCTATGTCTATCGTGTTGGCCGATGGCGAGCACATTAGATGTCACACCATGAACAGTGATGAACTGCAGATTGCCATTGATGCAGGTGGCCGCAGTGGCGAGCTTTTTGCCCAAGTATTTGGGCTAGTTAATGAAAAGGCTGAGCTGATTCAGCAGGTGTTCCCCAAGCTCAATCGATTTATGACAGGTTATAACCTAGCCCATGTGCAAAAAGACGATGGCTTTAATCTAGGTGCCTTGATCTGTGGCAGTGAAGGCACCTTGGCCATGGTGACGGAATTAACCCTTAATTTAACGCCTATTCCTAAATATAAGCAGTTGTTAGCATTGCGGTATAACAGTTTTGATGCTGCTTTGCGGGATGCCAATCGTTTGGTGGAACAAAACCCAGATGCCATTGAAACCATTGACGACACCATTATCGCCCTGGCCAAGGACGATGTTATCTGGCATCAAGTCGGTGATTATTTAGGTGGTGAAGATGCCACCGACGTCGAAGCGGTAAACCTGGTTGAATTTAGCTCCATGGACGCAGAACAACTGCAGGACAAAGTCGATGCCGTTTGTGCCCAGCTAGATAATGCTGAAGACGCAGCCGCTAGCGGTTATTACCGTACCAGTATAGCTGGTGAAATGAATTCCCTTTGGGATCTGCGCAAAAAAGGTGTCGGCCTGCTGGGTAATGTAAAAGGCAAGCGTCGCCCTATACCCTTTGTTGAAGACACAGCCGTACCACCAGAAAACCTAGCTGATTACATTGTTGAGTTCCGTCAGCTACTGGATGGCTTAGGTATTCGTTATGGTATGTTTGGCCATGTGGATGCCGGCTGCTTACACGTAAGGCCTGCTCTTAATATGCGCGATACCGATGATGCCAAGCTAATGCGTTATATCTCCGATGAGGTGGAGACACTGGTGCGCAAATACGGCGGTGTCATGTGGGGTGAACACGGTAAGGGGTTTCGAAGTGAATATACTCCTGCTGTCATCGGCGCAGAACTATACAGTGACATGCGCCGCATCAAATCCTGGTTTGACCCCCATAATCAACTTAATCCCGGCAAGATTTGCACACCAGAGTGTTGTGATCATAAACACCAGCAAGGGATTGAGTTGGTGAAGGTGGATGATCAGCGGACCCGTGGCAATCAAGATCGGCAGATTAGTGAGACGGTGATTGAAGCATGGGAACCAGTGGTCGCCTGTAATGGCAATGGCGCCTGTTTTAACTATCAACCAGAAGCAGAAATGTGCCCCTCATACAAGGCTACTCGGGATCGGGTACAGTCGCCCAAGGGG
>JAERSU010000183.1 GCA_016845445.1 Oceanospirillaceae bacterium
ATCTTGGATCGTGGTGAAGGGGTTTATGTCTATGACAAGCAAGGCAAGCAGTATATTGAAGGCCTGGCGGGGCTTTGTTGCACTTCCCTTGGTTATGGTAATCAGGAACTGATTGATGCTGCCAATACCCAAATGGTGCAGTTATCATATAGACACACCTTTGGTGGCAAGTCCCACGAAGTGGGCATTGAACTGGCCGATAAGCTGGCGGGCATGGTACCGATGGACAATGCCAAGGTGTTTTTTGGTAATTCGGGTAGTGATGCAAATGATTCCCATATCAAAATGCTGCGTTATTACTTCAATGCCATTGGCAAGCCAGAGAAATACAAGATTATCGCCCGTGATCGTGCTTATCATGGTGTCACCGTGGCAGCCGCCTGTTTGACTGGTCTGGCGCCTAACCATGCGCACTTTGATCTGCCTTTTGAGGCCATGGGTATTTTGCGTACCGATGCACCCCATTATTATCGTGGTGCGCAAAACGGCGAAACTGAAGCTGAGTTTGTCGATCGTATTGTCGGTAATTTGGAACAGATGATTATTGCTGAAGGAGCCGATACCATTGCCGCCTTTATTGCTGAGCCCATTACCGGTGCTAGTGGTGTGATTGTGCCACCAGCAGGATATTACGAGAAGGTTCAGGCGGTACTCAATAAGTACGGTATTTTGTTCTGGGCTGATGAGGTGATTACTGGCTTTGGCCGTACGGGCAACGATTTTGGTTCCACAACCATGAATATCGAAAAGCCGGATCTAATGACCTTTGCCAAGCAGTTATCTTCTGCTTATATGCCCATCAGTGCTTCCCTTATTAAAGGTGACATGTACGAAGCCATGATTGAGCCAAGTGCTCAGGTTGGCGTGTTTGGTCACGGCTATACCTATTCCGGCCACCCAACGGCCAGTGCCGTTGCCTTAAAGACTCTGGAAATCTATGAACGTGATGCCATATTTGCCAAAGCGGCGGTGACCGGTGACTACATGCAGGCACAGTTAGCCAAATTCAAAGACCATCCGTTGGTTGGTGAAGTGCGCGGCAAGGGCCTTATTGGTGCCATTGAAATGGTGGCAAACAAGGCGACTGGCGAAGCCTTCCCTGGTGGTGCCGTCGGCGCTCATGCTTTGCAAGTGTGCCAAGATAATGGTTTGATTATCCGTGCCGTGGCAGGTAGTTCTTTGGCCTTCTGTCCACCGTTGATTATTACCACTGAGCAAATTGACGAAATCATGCGTGTGGTGGGCATTGCTCTGGATTCAGCCTTGGATTTTGCCAAGCAAGAAGGCTTGCTTACCGCCTAGGTGTTGCCTAGGTAATAAAAAAGCCGGCTTATATGCCGGCTTTTTTGTGTTTGTTTTGCTATGCGTTAACCACCGACAATGCGTGGCAATACCACCACTTCACTGTCAGCGTGGATAGGGCGAAACCAGTCGTCATTGATGATCTTGCCATCAATGGACACGGATACGCCTTCCTCGATTTCTTCGGCGCAATCAGGGTATGCCTGCGGCAGCTTGGTGAGTAGGTCGCGCAGGTTTCTGACATCCATCTCAATGGCTGCTTGGCCATCGAACAGATCCCGCAGGGAGCCGAAGATTTGGATATGTGCCATAGTTTTCTCACTGGTTGCTCTCGTCATTGCGAGCACAGCGAAGCAACCTCCTGCAGGCTTGCACCTTGCTGGAAGGAGGTTGCCACGTCGCTGCGCTCCTCGCAATGACGGTGAATACTGCGCTCCTCGCAATGACGGTGAATGCTGCGCTCATCGCAATGACGGTGAATGCTGCGCTCCTCGCAAGGACGGTGCCAATTGCGCCTCGCAATGACGCTTAGGTTTTAGGCCGACTGAATGGCCGCCAATACCCGTGGTGGCGACATTGGCAGGTGGCGCAAGCGCACGTTCGTGGCGCGGGACACTGCATTACCTACGGCTGCCAAGGGTGGCACAATGGGGGTTTCGCCCACACCACGAACACCAAATGGATGGCCTGGGTTAGGCACTTCCACAATCACCGTATCAATCATAGGCATATCTGAAGCCACAGGGATACGGTAATCAAGGAAGCCTGGGTTTTGCAGACGGCCATCGTCACCATAAACGTATTCTTCATTTAGCGCCCAGCCAATGCCTTGTACCGCACCGCCTTGTAGCTGACCTTCCACATAATCAGGTTGGATCATCTTGCCGGCATCTTGAATAGCGGTGTAGCGCTTAACGGACACAAAACCAGTCTCTGGGTCGACTTCGGTGTCACAGATGTGCACCCCGAATGCCACGCCAGCACCTTCCATATTGGCACCATGATGGGCGCCTATGGGGCCGCCGGTGTTATTGGCGATGGCGCCAATTTCAGGCAGGCTCATGGGCTCAATGCCCTTGCTGTTATCCGTGCAGTGGGCCTTGCCATCTTGCCAGATTACCTGATCAGCACTCACGTCCCACATTTTGGCTAGGCGCTGTTGAATATCGGCCTTGATCTCACGGGAGGCCTTAATGGCCGCCATGCCAACAGCAAAGGTTACCCGACTGCCGTGGGTAGGTTCGTTCTGACCCATGGAACCAGTGTCCGTTACTGTGGTGCGTACCTGCTCATAGTTGATACCAAATTCTTCGGCCACCATCATGGAAATGGACGCACGAGAGCCACCAATATCTGGGTTGGCTTCGGTAACGGTGACACTGCCGTCGGTGTTTAGGAACACACTTACGCTGGTCTCACCACCAAAATTAAACCAAAAACCGGCAGCCAGACCGCGGCCTTGGTTGGCCGCTAAGGGGGCATTCCAGTGTTCGGTATCTTTCACCGCTTCTAGACACTGAATTAGCCCATGGTCTTGGTAGGTGGGGCCGTAGCTTGACTTGGTGCCTTCTTTGGCAGCGTTTTTCAGGCGTACTTCAAGGGGGTCCAAACCTAATTCTAGGCAGGCTTCGTCAATGGCGCTTTCTGCCGCATAACAGGCCGTCGGGGCACCGGGAGCACGATAGGATGCCGTGCGTGGACGGTTAGTAATAACATCCAGACCTTCAGTGTGCACGTTTTCTAATTCGTAAGGTGCAAAGGCCGGCATGGCGCCGAAGTCAGCCGTACCTTGTTTATAGGCACCAGCCTGGTAGAACAGGCGCGCATAGGCCGCGGTAATGATACCGTCTTTGTTAAGTCCCAGTTTGACCTGCATGTAGGTAGAAACCGTAGGGCCGGTGGCACGTAATACTTCTTCACGGGTCATGACTAGCTTGACTGCATGGCCGGACTTCTTGGCTAGGGCCAGCGCCACAGGCTCCACAAAAACCGTGGTTTTGCCACCGAAACCACCGCCAATTTCAGAAGCGGTGACCCGCAAGTTGGCGGATTCTAGGCCTAAAACGGCACAGCTCATGTCACGGATAAAGTAGTGGCCTTGGGTACATACCCAAAGATCGCCACGGCCATCTTCATCCAGAGTGGCCAGGCAGGCATGGGGCTCAATATATCCCTGGTGGCTGGCTTCAGTGCGGTATTCGCGTTCGATGACCGCATCGGCTTTGGCAAAACCGGCCTCGACATCACCATGGCCAAAGCTGGTGTAGCGTACCACGTTGTCAGAGAATCCTTCTGGCACACGCTTGCTGACCTTGCCTGGTTGCACGATAGGGGCACCCGGGGCAATGGCTTGCTCCACGCCGGTGACGTGGGGCAGTACTTCATACTCGACCTTGATGAGCTTTAGGGCCTGCTTGGCGATGCGCTTGCTAGTGGCGGCGACAGCGGCAACTGCGTGGCCATCATAGAGGGCACGCTCGCCAGCCATGCAGTTGTCTTGAATATCTTCGTAACCCTTGGCCGCTTGGGGAAAGTCTGCTCGGGTAATGACCGCTTTAACGCCGTTCAAGGCTTCAGCAGCACTAGTATCGATGCTAACAATGCGGGCGTGGGCGTGGGGGCTGCGCAGGATTCTGCCGTGTAGCATGCCTGCTGCTTCAACATCGGCACCATAGCGGGCACGACCAGTGACCTTGTCAAAACCATCAGGGCGCTTTAAGCGCTGACCAAGAACCTTGAATTCGCGGGCTTGATATTCACTCATGCTGCTTCCTCCCGTAGTTCTTTGGCAGATTCTAAAATAGCGCGGACAATCTTGTCATAACCAGTACAACGGCAAAGATTGCCGGCAATCCAGTAGCGTACTTCTTGTTCCGTTGGGTCCGGGTTCTTTTCTAGTAGAGAGCGGGCAGCGATGAGTACGCCTGGGGTGCAGATACCACACTGCAGGGCGGCTTTTTCGAGGAATTTCTCCTGTAGCTTGTGCAGTTGGTTCTTGTTGGCCATGCCTTCGATGGTTTCTACTGCACGGCCTTGGGCTTCCACGCCCAGAACCAGGCAGGAACAAACCAAACGACCATCAACGGTGACCGAGCAGGCGCCGCAGTCGCCGCTACCGCAGCCTTCTTTGGTGCCGGTCATGCCGAGTTGATCGCGTAATACTTCCAGTAAACTGGCATCGTTAGGGCAGACGTATTCAACCGCCTGACCATTAATCTTGGTGGATACATGTGTAGAGGACATTAGTTGACTCCTTAAACCTATTCCGCAGCTTGCGCGCGTTGGTGGGCAATGGCGGCAGCACGGCGGGCGATGACTCCCACCGTGTGCTTACGGAACTCAGCGGTGCCACGCTTATCGCTAATAGGGCTGGCGGCATCGCTACAGGCTGTTTGTACGGCTTGTAGGGCAGCAGCGTCTACTTGGCTGCCAATAAGAGCTTGTGCCGCAGCAGGTACTAGCATAACCGTCGGGCCGACAGCACCGATGGCGACACGGGCGTCAGTACAGGTGCCGTTTTCATCGAGGCTTAGGTTGACCCCGACGCCTACCACGGCAATGTCCATTTCCGTACGTGGGATGAAACGCAGGTAGGCATCCGCAGAACGAGGGCCTCGTGCAGGAAAGCTAAAGGATTCAATCATTTCATCTTTAGCTAAACTAGTACGACCTGGGCCTGTGGGAATGTCAATGATATCCACCTGCCGCTTGCCATGCGGACCAATCACATTAGCCACAGCGCCAGATGCCACCAAGGCGGGTACGCTGTCGGCTGCAGGGGAGGCGTTGCAAAGATTGCCGGTGAGGGTGGCGCGGCCTTGTACCTGAGTAGAACCCACCAGCCCCATGCCTTCTACCACGCCAGGCCATGCTTGTGTGAGGCTTGCGTGTTCGCCAAGCTCGGCGCTTGCAACGGCAGCACCAATGACAAAGCCGTCGGGGCCTTCTTCGATGCTTTGGCAAGTGTCGATATGTTTAATATCTACCAATAAATCGGGTTCAATCATGTCCGCTTGCAGACGGACCAACAGGTCTGTGCCACCGGCCAGTAAACGGGCATCGCCGTCGCAGGCAGCCAAAGCGGCGACCGCTTCGGCACAGGTTTTGGGGGCTAAATATTGCATGGTTATGAGCTCTTTTTTAGCAATACGAAAAGGCCCCACTTTAGTATTAAAGCAGGGCCTTTGCAATCACCCGACAGGGTTATTAGATGAATCTTTTTTCAGAGTACGATTAACAATTGTAATGGTAGTCGTTATTCAGCCTAGTTACCGTCGTTAGCGGCCTTGAGATTACGTATCTGTTGTTCATCATAACCCAGCAAGTCTTTATAGATGACATCGTTGGCTGCGCCATGGGGTAAGCCAGGGAAGCGCACACGATTGGCCTGGTTATTCATGCGGAAAGGCACATCGGGCATTTTCAAAGTTACCCCTGTGGTAGGGTCTTCTACGGCGACAATGCTGCCGCGTTCTTCATAATGCTTATCCTTGGCGATGGACTCCATAGACATGATGGGGCCTGCGGTGATGCCCTTGGCATGAAACAGTTCCAGCGCTTCTTCACAAGTCTGATTAAACATCCAGTTTTGGATGATGTCATTAAGGGCTTTGCGACTTGCTGGTTTGATACGATCACCATTGGTTTTAAAGCGCGGATCCTCAATCAGACCGGGCATGCCCATGACCTTGGCCAGGTGTTCCCAAGTTTTTTGCGACGAACAGGAAAGGGCAACCCATTGGCCGTCTGCCGTTTGGTAATTGTTGCGTGGAGCGGCGGCGCGCAGCTCGTTACCAATAGGTTGAGGCACTTCGCCAGTTAGCTGATAACTAATAAATTCACCACCTAGGTAACCAAAGAGGGGTTCGTAAAGTGAAATATCAATCACTTGACCGCCACTTAAACCACGCACAGATTGGTGTAGTGCTAAGCTCACGGCGTAGGCAAGGTGAATGCCCGTGGTAAGGTCTGCCAGTGCCGTAGGTGGGCTGGTTGGGCCACTTTCGTGGGAGCCATTGAGGTAGGAAAAGCCACTATAGGCTTCTGCTAGGGTGCCAAAGCCGGGCTGCTGAGCTTGGGGACCGGTCATGCCGTAACCCGATACCTTGCCAATGATTAGCCCAGGATTAATGGCGAGCAGGTGTTCATGAGATAAGCCTAGCCGATCCATGACCCCTAGGCGCATGTTCTCGATGACAACATCAGCGTTACGTACTAGGTCTTCAAAGGCCTGCTTACCGGCTTCGCTTTTCAGGTTAAGCGTAACCGGTAGCTTATTACGACCAATGTAAGCGTAGTAAGGCTCAATGGTGGTTTTATCACTGGTACCCCAGCTGCGCAGTGCATCCGGTGCTTGGGGGTTTTCAATCTTGATTACCTCTGCACCGGCGTCACCTAATAGTGCTGCTGCATAAGGAGCAGCGACTACAGTAGACAAATCAAGCACGCGTTTGCCGGCCAGTGGTTGGCCGCCGTGTTGGCTTGATTGGCGTTGCCGGGTGATAAACTCATTTAACTGAGAGCGCATGTTCTGGTCCATTGTGAGACCTCCTATATTAGACTTTGGTCGATATTTTCATAGGGGCTTGATATGTGTCAATGGGGCGGCTTTGTTTTTGCCTTGGTAGGCTGCTAGTTCACTAAAGTGAACGTTTTTCTTCACTTTAAGAAACAAGAAATAAATAATGAAAACAAACAGATATGTTATATTTATTGGTTTTATTTCTTGCCATTCATAGACAAAAATTTTTTTAGGAAACTTTTGCTAAATTAGAGTGAATAAATTTCCTTTTGATGGAAAACAGAGGATACTGACAGGGCTAATTGTCGCTGCGTACTCATAAAGGAAACTTTTTTACTCATTGTTGCAACAACTGGTATCAAGCTTAATACTGGTTTGGTTATTGCGTCTATGCGGGCATTTAGCTAATATAGTTAACTTGTTAAATAATTTCAGCTAGTACTCAAGAGTATAACCAAGAGCGCCTTTGCTATGTCTCAGAAAAACGTCCTCTTTATCATCCTTGATCAGATCCGCATGGACATGCTTTCCTGCTATGGCAATCAAGTAGTGGATACCCCCAATATTGATGCCCTAGCCAAACGTGGGGTAAAGTTTAATCGTTGCTATATCCAAGGCACTAGCTGTGGTAATTCCCGAGCTTCTTTCTATACCGGTCGTCACGTGCGCTCCCATGGGGCCACATGGAATGGCTGGGCTAATCGTGCTGATGAATTAACTCTGGCTGACCATATGGCCGATGCCAATGTGGATACCTACCTGATGGGCAAGACTCACATGAAACCCGATACCTTAGGTATGCAGCGTTTAAATGTTGATCCTGAATCTGAGCTGGGGCGCTATGTAAGCAATGCCGGCTTTGCCAAAGGTGAGCATGATGATGGTTTGCATACCTTAGGTGTTGCTGGTGGCTACGATAAGAATCGTCCGGCTTATTTCGATTATTTAAATCGCATGGGCTATGAGGGTGATAACCCATGGGTGACCTGGGCTAACGCCATGGAAGATGAAGAGGGTGTAGTGCGTAATGGTATGTACTTAAAATACGCTCATCTACCTGCGCGTGTTGACAAGGCTCATTCAGAAACAGCCTATACCACCGATCGAGCCATGGAAATGATTAGCGAATTGGGCCAGCAGAACTGGTGTTTGCATCTGTCCTATATCAAACCCCACTGGCCTATTTGTGCACCGGCTCCTTACCATGCCATGTACCGCGATGCGGACCTGCCAGCCATCAACAAATCAGCTGCTGAGTTAGATGACCCGCATCCGGTGTACAAAGCCTTTATCGAAACCCCACAAAGCAAAACCTACGCTGTGGATGAATATCGTCATCATGCCTTGCCCGGTACCTATGGCCTGGTGAAAGAGCTGGATGACCACCTAGGCCGCCTGTTCCAACATCTAGAAGATGAAGGCCAGGCAGACAACACCCTGATAGTGGTGACCTCTGATCATGGTGATTTTTATGGTGATCATTGGCTAGGTGAAAAGGACTTGTTCCATGATCCAGTCACTCGTATACCCATGATCATTATGGACCCAAGTCCAGCGGCCGATAGTCAGCGTGGCACGCAGTGTGATGAGCTAGTGTGTGCCATCGATTTGGTGCCCACCTTTGTCGATTGGGCCGGAGCCACACCACGATGGAACTGGTTGGAAGGCAAGTCATTGGTGCCTGCCTTGCGCAACAATGACTTTAGAGGCTATGACTATGTGGTGTCTGAGTGTGATTATGCTGCCATGAAATTTGCCAGCGAGAAGCTCGGCAGGGATCAGTACAATGCCCGCTTAACCATGGTGTTTGATGGTCGCTATAAGTTTGTCCATTGCTTAGGTTTTGCCCCCATGCTGTTTGACCTGCAAGAAGATCCTAACGAATTGGTGGATTTGGGGCGCAATCCTGACTATGCCGTGCAGCGGGCCTATATGTCTGATCTGTTGTTGGATTGGACGGCGGGACTCAAGAACCGGGTTACGGTGGCTAATGATGTTATGGCTAGTCGTGTTGGCCAGTCTGCCCGCGGTGGTATCTTGATTGGTTTCTGGGATCAAGAAGCCGTGCCAGAAGCTTTGCGTCCACCGGCGTCCACTGGCGTGAGTTAATATCATCGTCGTTGCGAGGGCGTAGCCCGCGGCAATCTCCATCAGGCGAAGTGCGATACTGGAGCAGATTGCCACGTCGCTACGCTCCTCGCAAAGACATTTATCGAGCGGTGCTCCTCCCAGTGCTAGCGGCAAGCGTTAAAAATTGACGTTTGCCGTCTTGTCTCCTCTATAACCCTCGTGCTAGCTTCAAGTTTTGCTTATTAACATCGAGCTACACCATGTCCAGTTCATTTCAGCATCTGTTTAGCCCTTTGCAGATCGGTTCTATGACCGTCAAGAATCGTATCTTTTCCTCTGGTCATGATACCTGCTTGCCCACCAGTGATTTTGTTAACGATGCCCTTATTGCTTATCACGTCGAACGTGCTAAAGGTGGCGTTGGCTTGATTGTCATGCAGGTTTCTGGGGTGCATGAAACGGCGCGCTATTCATCGCATTTGTTGATGGCTACCAACGATGGCTGTATTGCTGGTTATGAAAAACTGGCAACCGCCCTGCACGCCTATGGTACCAAGCTCATTGGTCAGCTATTCCATCCGGGCCGGGAAATCATGGAAACCAAGGATGGCTTGCAGCCCATTGCTTACTCTTCTTCCGCGACACCTAATGAGCGCTTCTTTCAAATGCCGCGTCCCATGTCCAAGGCCATGATTGAAGAAGTAGTGGCAGGCTATGCAAGCGCCGCCAAGCGCATGCAAACTGCCGGCCTTGATGGCGTAGAAATCGTTGCCAGTCATGGTTATTTGCCCGCCCAGTTTATCAGTGCTGCTGTTAACCAACGCCGTGATGAATATGGCCAGGATAAGCAGCTGTTTGTGCGTCAGGTTATTGAGGCCGTGCGCCAGGCATGTGGTGATGAATTTGTTGTGGGCATGCGCATTAGTGCCGATGAGTATGATCACGCCGGTATGCAGGCAGATGAAGCCCTTGCCGCTACGCTTGAAGTACAAGGAGCGTTGGACTATATCAGCCTGACCGTGGGCACCTCTAGTACCTTTGCTGGGGCGCAACATATTGTGCCACCTATGTCTGTGGAACAGGATTATTTACAGGCAGTGGCCAGTCGGTGGAAACAGCAGCTGCAGGTGCCCTTGATGGTGGCTGGGCGTATGAATCAAGCGCAAAAGGCCGAGCTGGCCTTGCAGGCTGGGGCTGTAGATATGTGTGGTATGACCCGAGCCTTGATTTGTGACCCACAGATGCCCAACAAGGCTATGGTCGGGCAGCTAGATGATATACGCGCCTGCATTGCCTGTAATCAAGCCTGTATAGGGCATTTTCATAAAGGCCTACCTATTTCTTGTATTCAGCATCCACAGACGGGTAGGGAAGTACAGTATGGTCAGTTATTACAAGCTGCAACTAACAAGCTTGTGCGTGTTGTCGGTGGTGGTCCCGCGGGCATGAAAGCGGCTATAACAGCAGCCCAGCGAGGCCATGAGGTGCATCTTTATGAACAGGAATCCCAACTCGGCGGGCAGGTGCGTTTGGCGCAATTGTTGCCCCAGCGCAGTGAATTTGGCGGCTTGATTGGTAATTTTGCCAGAGAATTAGAGCTAGCTGATGTGCAGGTACATACCGACACAGAGGTGAGCAATGAACAGCTAGGCCGGTGGCAGCAGTTGGGTGATGAAGTGATCATTGCCACTGGCGCTAAACCCTACCAACCAGCCATTGAAGCCATGGGCGATCTGCCCGTGTATGATGCCTGGCAGATTTTGCAAGGCTCTGCGCCTGTGGGTAAGCATCTTGTGGTTGCCGATTGGCGCGGTGATTGGATTGGTATTGGCATAGCAGAGCAGTTGGCTTTGGCTGGTTATCAAGTCACCCTTGCCTCGGCGGGATTAAACCCAGCACATATGCTGCAATCCTATGTGCGCGATGCCAGCGTCGCCCGTTTGCACGAGCTGCAAGTGGACTGCCGTAGTCATTTTCGCTTGTTTGGTTATGACGATGACACTGTTTATGGACAACAAACGGGTAATGATGCAACCTTAATGATTGATGCTGTGGACGCCCTGGTGATGTGCATGGGGCATAGTATTCATGATCCATTTGATGCCGAGATCGGCCAGCGTATAGGCGATTGCTTAACACCACGTACGGCCGAAGAGGCGATTTTGGAAGGCCTGCAAATAGGAGCAAGGGTATAATTGAAACACTATCATAGTCAGCAGGACGCTTTTTGGGGCGGAGTGAAAGCCATTATTGCCATGTCACCTGGTATCGTACCCTTTGGTGCCATCATTGGTGTAACGGCGAAAAACATGGACATGAATCTGCTAGAAATCCTCGCCATGAGCATGGGTTATTATGCCGGTGCGGCGCAGGTGGCTAGTTTGCAACTGATGGCCGAAGGTGCCTTGCTAGTGGTGGTGTGCATGACCGCCATTCTTATTTGTTTGCGATTTGGCCTATATAGTGCCGCCCTTGCACCCCATATCCAGGATATTCCTCGAATTAAACGGCTGCCTTTACTCTATGCCCTGACCGATCAATCCTTTAACCTGAGCATTGTAAATTATCAATCCGGCATGGCGCCCGCCATAGCCCATGGGTATTTTATTGGTACCAGTGTCGCTGTGTGGTTAGTGTGGCTGTTCGCCATATTATTGGGCGCAACCTTAGGAGCGGCTATACCTGATACCTGGTCGTTGGCCTTTTTTATCCCCTTGATGTTTATATCGATTTTGATTCCCATGCTACGGGATCGCGCCCTGGTTGTGGCCGCTTTGGTTGCTGGTATTGTTACCTTAATGGGCCTTGGCTTGCCGTTTAATTTGGGTCTGGTTTTGGGTGCTTTTTGCGGTATTTTTGCCGGTCTTCTAACCGAGCATTTTGGAGGCAAGGCCGATGTCTGACAGCTATCTTTGGGGTATTATCGTTGTCGTTACCCTAGCCAATTTCTTTATGCGCACGGTGTTTGTAGAGGCTTATGGCAAGATCAAGTACCCACTGCTGGTGGAACGCGGATTGCGCTATGTGCCGGCGGCGGTGTTGGCCGCCATCATAGCCCCAGCGGTATTGGCGCCTAGCGGGCAATGGGTGCCCTTGTTAGACAACGCCATGCTTTGGGCAGCCATGGTTTCTGGCCTGGTGGCTTGGTATTTTTCCAGTATCTTTCGCACCCTACTGGTGGGGATACTGCTGTATTGGGCCTTGCTCTGGTTAGGCATGTCCTGATTTATCCACAGGGGTCAGACCCCATAGGGTCTGACCCCTGTGGATAACTATTAGTCCTTGCCATCCATGCTGTAGCTTTCCATGCCTAGATCACCGTGCCAAGCCCACAGGGCGAGCAGGTCCTCGTCTACGGTGCGAGTCGCATGGTCAAGGCGATCTAAATGATCGAAGCTGCTGCCCGGTGGTTGGGGTAAAAATTCGCTCTGGCCGCGCTGCCATTGGGCTGTGCCAGCAAGAATATAATACAACTCCAAGGCGTTGTGGCGATGGCTTGGGTAAAAGCTACCAGCCTGCTGCCAATAGATGCCGAAGCGAAAGTCAGGGTGCTGAATAAGCCCATCTGGACCGACAAATTCCACATAGGCACGGTCAATGTCATTGCCGATGGTAAAAAAGCCTTGGGTAACCCAGGGTAGCTGTGGTGCTAGCATGCTAAGGGCCTGGGCGAGCTGCTGGTCTGGCATGCTGTTAAGGCAGTCCGTCAAGGGTAGACAGGTGGGCTCATTAGATAAATCTAGTGGCTCTACCATGGGGGCTAGTAGATTCGCTGTTTTTGGCCCTAGCTCACTGTGGCTGGCCTGAAAGTTTACTAGCGTGTATTGCAGTAGATATTGCCATGCTTGTTGGGCGTTCATCACTGGGCTCCGGTTTGGATTAATTAGCATGGCATTTTGATGTGCCAGCCCTGTGCGGGCAAATAACCATTTTTTGGTCGCCAAACCTAAATCTTTTATAGCTAAATATTTCTTCGGTTAGGTCGATAAGTTGGTCAGTAGTTGAATCATTTTTTTTAGGACTTGTTTGTAATGTCGACCCGTCTCTTCCATTGGCTGTTGCTGGCGCTAGGTCTATCTCTAGGCTTAGGTTGGCTATGGGTAGTGGTGTGGCAGGTGGATTTTGATTACCCTTTCAGTATCGACAACCTTATGTCCTCTCCCATTGCCGTTGGCTTGCTGCCCATGCTTCGGCAACCGCCAATTTGGTAAATACAATAGCAACCATGGAAGTTTCAATAGTGGCTGCCCTGTGCTTGTGATACAGTACACATGTTAATTAATTGTGTGGGCTTTATGCATGGCTGAGTTGTTGCAAGTGTTGGGTATCACCTTGCCTATCTTTTTCTTAATTGGGTTGGGCTATGTGGCAACGCGCCAGGGTTTGTTTGATAAAGCCATGCTTAAGGGTTTATCAACCTTTGCGATCTTTTTTGCCTTGCCAGCTGTGTTATTTCGTTCCATCAGCAGTAAATCCTTTGACCAGCTGATTGTGCCTGAATATGTGCTGGCCTATGGGGGTGCATCCCTGCTGGCTTTTGCCTTGATGTATGTGTTTGTGCGCCATGGTTTAAAAGAGCCAGGGCAGCGTGCCTCCATGTGGGCCTTAGGCAGCAGTATGTCCAACACCTTGATGATTGGCCTACCTATCTACACCCTGATGTTCGGTTTGGAGGCCTTTGCCATTCCTTTGGCCATGATGGTGTTGGTTGAAACCCTGCTCATACTGCCCTTGAGCTTGGTGTTGGCAGAATCCAGCGGCCATTCGGATAAAACCTTGCTGGCACGCATCGGCAGTAGCTTACAACCCCTAACACGTAATCCTTTAATGATTGCCATTGCGGCAGGCTGCTTGGTATCCATACTCTCTATACCTATGCCCACTGTGGTAGATCGTGTGGTGGACTTGTTAGCCGTGACAGTCAGTGGTGTTGCTCTGGTCGGTATTGGCGGCATGTTGGTGAGCGTGTCCAAGGGGACTCTAGGTCGGCCATTGATGGTGGTATTGCCCGCCAAGCTGATCCTGCACCCATTGCTGGTAGCGGGCTTCTTTTTCACCATTGGTGGGGTCAGCGACATGATGATGACCATTGCCATCATCAATGGCAGTATCTCTATGTTTGGTATGTTGCCCATTATCTCCAGCCGCTTTAACCTAGGTGAAGAAACCGCTGGTATCTTGGTGGTTACTACAGTCATGGCATTTTTTAGTATTAGTACTGCCTTGTGGTTTACGCGAACGGTTCTGTAACCAATTGCATTCCCTGAATCCAATACCTTGATGTATAATACGGCCTCCAAATTATAGGTGGCCCCATGAGCAAGAAACTTTACATCAAAACCCACGGTTGTCAGATGAACGAATACGACTCTGCGCGTATGGCTGATTTGTTGGGTGAGAGTCATGAAATGGAAATGACCGAGGTGGCGGAGGATGCCGACATCCTGCTGCTAAATACCTGTTCCATTCGTGAAAAAGCTCAAGAGAAGGTGTTTCACCAACTGGGCCGTTGGCGCAAGCTCAAAGAAGCCAATCCGGATATCAAAATTGGCGTAGGTGGCTGCGTGGCAAGCCAAGAAGGCGAAGCTATTCAAAAGCGCGCGCCCTTTGTGGACATGATTTTTGGCCCTCAAACCTTGCACCGTCTACCTGATATGATTGAAGCTACCGACGCTGGTGCGGTGGGTATTGTGGACGTCAGCTTCCCTGAAATTGAGAAGTTTGATCGTTTGCCAGCCCCTAAGGTAGAAGGTACTGAAGCCTTTGTTTCCATTATGGAAGGTTGCAGCAAGTACTGTACCTTTTGTGTGGTGCCCTATACCCGTGGTGAAGAGGTTAGTCGCCCGTTAGCTGATGTATTGCTTGAGGTTAATCAGTTGGCCGATCAAGGCGTGCGCGAAGTCAATCTATTGGGCCAGAATGTCAATGCCTATCGTGGTGACACCGATGATGGTGATGTGGCTGATTTGGCCGAGCTGATTACTCTGGTGGCGGCCATCGATGGCATTGACCGCATTCGCTTTACCACGAGCCACCCAGTGGAATTTAGCGATAGCCTGATTGATGTCTATGCCCAAGTGCCTGAGTTAGTTAGTCATCTGCACCTGCCCGTGCAGTCTGGTTCTGACAAGATTTTGATGAATATGAAGCGTGGCCACACGTGTTTGGAATACAAGTCTAAGTTGCGTCGTATCCGTAAGCTGCGCCCTGATATTAGCTTTTCTTCTGACTTTATCGTGGGCTTCCCCGGCGAGACCGACGCTGACTTTGAAGCCACCATGAATTTGATTGCTGACATAGGCTTTGATGTGTCCTTCAGCTTTATCTATAGCCCACGACCAGGTACGCCAGCGTCTGATTTGCCAGACAGCACCAGTATGGAAACTAAGAAGCAACGTTTATCCATCTTGCAACGTCGTATCGAACAACAGGCTTATGACATTAGCTTGGGTATGGTGGATAGTCTGCAGTGGGTGTTGGTGAGTGGCTTCTCGAAAAAGGACCCAGGTAAGCTCTCTGGTCGTACGCAAAATAATCGCGTGGTGAACTTCCCATGTGATGACATCGATCTGATTGGTAAGTTTGCCCAGGTACGTATTTTAGAGGCTCACCCCCATTCTTTGCGTGGCGAATTAGTGACTTCTGAGCTAGAAGGGGTTGCGCCCTTTGGTGCTAGCGTGGTGCAATAAGGGTAATTACCTTTCATTGGATCGATAAAATTAGGCGATAGAATTTGTCCACAGCTGAATTACAGGCCCCAGCGGCCAATGCCGGCATCAGTTTTACCCTGTTGCCGGACAATCCTCAACACCTTGCTAATGTGCAGGGTTATCTGAATGACAATCTTAAATTGATCGAAAGCCGCTTGCAGGTGCAAATCAGCAATCGTGGTAATCGGTTTTTTGTGGGTGGTGATACGCTTGCAGCTAAGGCTGTTGAAGCTGTGTTACAGCAGTTGTATCGTGATGCCCAGCGACATCATGAAATCACCCCTGAGCGGGTGCATCTTGCCCTAGTGGAAGCTAAACAAACCATGACAGAACACAGTAATCCGGCACCGGTAAAAAAGGCAAATGAGCCGCAAGAAACTGGCCTAAGTATTCGTACCAAGCGCGTCACCATTAAACCCCGTGGTGGTACGCAACAGGCTTATGTGCGCTCTATTCGCCAAAAAGATATCAATTTTGGTATTGGCCCTGCCGGTACAGGCAAAACCTATTTGGCCGTGGCTTGTGCTGTGGAAGCCTTGGAGAGAGAAGAGATACGGCGTATCTTGCTCGTGCGTCCAGCCGTTGAGGCAGGTGAGAAACTGGGCTTCTTACCCGGTGATCTGGCACAGAAAATCGACCCCTACCTTCGCCCATTGTACGATGCGCTTTACGAAATGCTGGGTTTTGAAACCGTTGGCCGCCTAATCGAAAAGAACGTTATTGAAGTGGCCCCATTAGCCTATATGCGAGGCCGTACGCTAAATGGTTCTTATGTGATTTTGGATGAAAGCCAAAACACCACCCGTGAACAGATGAAGATGTTCCTCACGCGTATTGGGTTTGGTTCCACCGCAGTCATTACCGGTGATGTTACCCAGGTGGATTTGCCTCGCGGTACCAAGTCCGGCCTTAAACATGCCATGGAAGTGCTGCAGGGCGTGGATGACATTGGCTTTACCTTCTTTAATTCCGCTGACGTTGTACGCCACCCCTTGGTGCAGCGCATTGTTGATGCCTATGACAAATATGAAGTGAAAGAAGAAGCGCAGCGTCAGGCACGTCGTCAAGAGCGAATGTTAGAGCAGGGGCGTCAGCCAAATGATTGATCTGCAGGTGGCTACGCAAGCAGAGCATTTGCCTACCCAGCAGCAGTTTGAACAGTGGCTGCAATTGGCCACTAAAGCACTAGAAAAACCTGCTGAAGTCACTATTCGCTTAGTCGATGATGCTGAAAGTCAGCAACTTAACCTAGAGTATCGAGGCAAAGACAAACCCACCAATGTGTTGTCTTTTCCCGCCGAGATGGATGCCTTTGAGGCCGAATTTGATATCCCTGAGCTTTTAGCAGAGCTTGGCGAGGATAATTATTTGGGTGATTTGGTTATTAGTGCCCCAACAGTGGCTTGCGAAGCGGCTGAGCAGAATAAGGCGCTAA
Organism: Oceanospirillaceae bacterium; assembly: GCA_016845445.1. Taxonomy (GTDB): domain Bacteria; phylum Pseudomonadota; class Gammaproteobacteria; order Pseudomonadales; family Balneatricaceae; genus Njordibacter. Next base: position 17,039 of record JAERSU010000183.1, read on the forward strand.
TGGATCATTGGGCGCATTTGGTGATTCATGGCTGCTTGCATTTACAGGGTTATGACCATATAGAGGATGATGATGCCGAAATGATGGAAGCCTTGGAAATTCAATTACTGGCTCAACTGGGCATTGCCAATCCCTATAGTTAGGGGTATAAATAGCGAAATACTATGTGGGTTGGCCTAAAGATTAAGCCACACAACTATGACAACAATCCTGTGTGAACAGGTAGGAACCTCAATGAACGACGATCAGTCGACCAACGGTCAGGAGAAGCGCTCCTGGCTGCAAAGAATCACCTTGTTTTTTAGTGATCGTGCTAGCAACTCGGAAGAGCTGCTAGAACAGATTCGCCAAGCCGAAGAAGATCAAATTCTTGATCGCGAAGCCCTTGATACGATTGAGGGGGCCATGCAGATGTCGAAAATGCAGGTGCGCGATATAATGATTCCACGGCCCCAGATGGCCACCGTGCGAGCTGATCAGTCAGCCCAAGAATTCATGCAAACCATTACTGAGACCGCGCACTCTCGTTTTCCGGTGGTGGGCGAAAACCCAGATGAAATTGTGGGCATCCTGTTAGCTAAAGATCTGCTGCCCTTGGCGTTTGGTTGCAAACTAGAAGATACCGGCATTAGCGATATCCTGCGCAAGCCAGTATTTGTACCAGAAAGTAAGCGCCTATCCGTGTTGTTAAATGAGTTTCGTACCAACCGCAATCATATGGCCATTGTACTGGATGAATATGGCGGCGTAGCTGGATTGGTGACCATCGAAGACGTGTTGGAGCAAATCGTTGGTGAAATTGAAGACGAAACCGACGCCGAAGAAGATGACGGTAATATCCGCCCATTTGCCGACAAGGGCCATCTGGTTAAGGCCTTTACCCCGATTGATGACTTCAACGATTTCTTTGGTACTAAGCTGGATGAAGATGAGTTTGATACCATTGGCGGTATCGTTACTCAGAAGCTCGGGCATCTACCCAACAAGGATGAAGAAGTGGTCATTGGCCAACAGCGATTCCGCATCCTTGCCGCCGATAATCGTCGTATTCGATTGTTGCAAGTAAGTCAGGAGCAGGTAGGCGATAAAGCCTCCTAATCCATGCATTGATATGTCTTTTGCCCGCTTAGCATCTTTCCCTTGGTTAGCCTTGTTAGCGGGCGCAATTGCTCCCTTATCCTTAGCACCGCTTAACTGGTGGCCATTGGCCTTGTTAAGCGTCATGGGTTTTGTGCATGCCCTGCGGCAACCGGGCTCGCCAAAATCCCATTTTAAAACTGGCTTTGCCTATGGCGCGGGCTATTTTCTCATTGGCGTGAGCTGGGTGTATGTCAGCATGGTAGAACATGCGGCTACCCCGGTGCTCTTAGCAGGTCTTTTCACGCTATTGTTTTGTCTTGCTATGGCGCTTTATTTTGGCGTCTTTGCTTATCTCTACAAACGTTACTGTGACCAGCGCCAAGGGCTGCTAGGCTTGCTACTGTTTGCTAGTTTGTGGGTGCTTATGGATCTGCTGCGAGGCTGGTTGCTCACCGGTTTTCCATGGCTCTACCTTGGCTACGCGGGGTTGCCAACCTGGTTGAGTGGATATGCCCCCGTTATTGGCCAGCATGGCATCACCTGGTTGCTAGTCTTGTCCGCCCTAATGCTGGTAGCTAGCCTGCGCAACAAGGTGTATTTAGTGTTGCTGATGGCCATTTGGAGTGCCGGCCTCGGGTTGCAGCAAATACCGTGGACTCAGGCGGGAGAAACTAGGCAAATTAGCCTGCTGCAAGGCAATGTTGAATTAGCCAAAAAGTGGCACCCAAAACAACTACAGCCAACCTTGGAGTATTATTTTAGCGCCACCTATGAGCAGCTTGATAGTGACATTATTATTTGGCCGGAAACCGCCATAGCCACCTATTGGGATAACGTTTATGATGCCGCTAAGGGCTTGCATGACTTGGCTGCAGATAAAGGGACTACGGTGATTGCGGGCACCGTGACACGCCAGCAGGCCACAGCAGGCGCCGATTATTACAATGCCTTGGTGGCCTTTGGTGCACAGCAGGGTATCTACGCTAAACAGCGCTTGGTGCCCTTTGGTGAATATGTGCCCTTTGAAAACTGGTTGCGAGGCGCTATGCAGCTGTTTGATCTGCCTATGTCCGGTTTTCGCATACCGCCGGCTGAGCAACAACTGCTGGTTAATGGCACTACGCCAATCGCTGGTAATATTTGTTATGAAATTGCCTATGCTGGCTTAGTAGCCAAACAAGCTCGGCATGCGCAGCTGCTGGTTACCGTCAGCAATGATACCTGGTTTGGTGACACCTGGGCGCCATGGCAGCATTTGCAGATGGCACAAATGCGCGCCTTGGAAAATGGTCGTCCGGTGGCGCGTTCTACCAATTCAGGGGTGAGTGCATTGATTGACCATCAAGGCAATATCGTGCAGATGGCGCCCATGTTTGCACAAGCAGAGCTCACCGGCACACTGCAGCTACGCCACGGCAGAACCCCCTTTAGTTATCTCTTAGCCTGGTAATTTAATAGGCTCTAAATAACACCGTAATACAACAAAATACCCCGCCAGCTATTGACCCACGTACTCATTCATATACAATACGCACCACTTCCTGCCCAGGTGGTGAAATTGGTAGACACGCTAGCTTCAGGTGCTAGTGGCCGCAAGGCCGTGGAGGTTCAAGTCCTCTCCTGGGCACCAAT
>JAERSU010000184.1 GCA_016845445.1 Oceanospirillaceae bacterium
GGGGCTTATTAAAGCCACCTTGGGCATGCACAATATGCCGGCTTTGCATTCTTATAGCTATACAAAACTAACCGCTATTGCGGGTGTCCGAGCTTATAGTGGTGGTTATTTAGCTAATTTGACTGCTGCGGCTAAAACTAAACATGTGATCATCGTGCAGGATGCCTTTTCCAGCTGTTTTGATCTGCCCACGCTCACTGGCATTTTAAAAGCCTTAGTCGGTCTTGGATTCACCCCAGTAGTCATGCCACTAAAGGCTTCTGGCAAAGCCAAGCAGGTGAAAGGGTTCAATACCGCTTTTGCTAAGGTGGCCAGCAAACAGGCAAAATTATTAACCGCAGCGGCAAGCTTCGATGTGCCTCTGGTGGCTATTGATCCAAGTGTGGGTTTAACCTATCGGGATGAATATCTTCATGTGCAACAGATCATGCCAAAGGTAGCGCTATTGCAAGAGTGGCTGGCTGCAAATCTGGCTCAAGTCGCTGCACAAAACCTTCATGAAGATGGGCATGCTCAAGTGAGTTTAATCGCCCACTGCAGTGAGAAGGCCCTCGTACCGACAAGCAACAAACTGTGGCAGCAAATCTTTGCCCATCTGGGTATAGAACTGCAAACACCAGCGGCAGGCTGTTGTGGTATGGCCGGCACTTTCGGCCACGAAGTGGCTAATAAGGATGTCTCTCAGGCTCTCTACGCCATGAGTTGGCAAGCACCCGTGGCCCAGGCCGACATCATGTTGGCCACTGGTTACTCTTGTCGCTCGCAAACCAAACTGCATGGCGCAAAAGCCATGCATCCACTGGCTTATATTGAGTCTTTATTGCCCTGACAGGAGAGGCGCTAGGTCAGCCCCTAAGGTCAGGTTTAGATCCACGGGCTGTCCAGCGTTGAACTGGGCAGAGTGACCTTGCAAACGTACATTTAAAGGCATGCTGGTGCTAGCTGCGCCCTTTGCTTGTTCAACGGAGCGAATGGCTAAGCTATCCACTTGCATGTTGTTAAGCAGCACATTAAAGGTATCTGCGCCATTTTGCTGGGCGTCTAATGGTTGCATAAGGTGCAATTGGGCGGCGGCTTCAGTACTTAGATCTAGGGCGGTAATTTGCCAGTGCTGATTAGTGGTAAGATGGCCAGAAAGGCTGCCTCTGGCCTGCAAATTTGGTAGCAAACTGTTTACCAAAGGTTGCATCTGCAATTGCTCTAACTGCCACTGGGATTTTAGTGGATGGTAACTGGCCTTGCCGCCTAATAAATCACCTTGCAAACTACGTAAAACTAAATCATCTGGGTTGGCCAAGGATTTAGCCAAACCCTTGTCTAAGGCGGTGGTTGAGTGCATGCGTAGATCGGCTTCAAGCAAATCCAGCACCCTTGTGTATTGGTTTAGTCCTAAGGCTTGTGCCGCAAACTGATAGTCCCCAAGTAGTTGACCGGCTTCTTGCTGCAGACGAATATGCCCATTGGCATCGTTAATCTGCAGGGTGTCATTGTGACCGCTAAGATTGATAAAGCTAAAATCATGCTGGCTATGCAGGGGCCCTTGTTGGTTATTACGCCATTGCCATTGGCCTTGATAGTTCATGGATCCCGCGGTTGCCATCAGAGGCCAGTTAATTTGCTGAGCGTTCTGCAGTTTGCGCAGATCAATTTGTTTAGCCTTAGCGGCTAGGTGACCTTGTTGTTGGTTAAAGTCCCAATCGAGGTGGGCGTTGAGCAGGGGAGTGTAAGGTAACCCTTGGCCAGTAAAGTCGATGTTGATTTCGCCTCCACCAAAGGTGAACTGGCCTTCGCCTAGCAGATCAAAGCTGGGCCAACCTAATAAGCGGGTGTCTTGTGCATTGAGCTTAAAGAATCCCTGGCTAGGGCGATGGTCAAACTGACTGCGACCAGCGGGTAGTTGAATTTGTAAACCCAATGCTTGGCTTTGGGCCTGCTCAGTGCCCGTGGCGGTTTGCGGCTGTAGCGACAGTTGCATGTCGTTCCATTGCCATTGATTATTGGCTGTGTGGTAGGCCAGCTGTAGGCTTTGCGCGTTGCTAAGGTTGAGTCGATCATTGGCAAACAACAGCACTTGGTTTTTTTGTTGCTGACTTTCCACCTGATTAGCAGACAGCTTGCTATGGGGGGCTATTTCGATCTGCCAGGTAGCTGGTGTCATGGCTAGGTCAACCTTGGCTAGCGCTTGCACCTGTTGTATGCCTAGAGGTAGCTGTTGCAAAACAGGGTGTGCTTGGGGAAGTACATAGTAACCACTGATGTCAGCCTGGCCACGCCAGTTGTTGGTGTCTGTGTAGGCTAAGTTATGCAGTTGACTAAAGATCTGGTAATTGCCATTAGGCGCTTGCATGGTGGCGTTTAATGAACCATCTAGAAACAAAGTCTGGGCTAAGGGCTGTAATTGATTCATGGGCTCTAAGCGCAGATCAACAGGGCTTTGGGCCCTCAGCCTGATCTGCATATCCTTAATTGCCATGCTATCAATGCTGTTTGGCGTTAAATTGAAATGCTGCCAATTCGGTTGCAGGGAAAGCAAACTGCCAGAATTGATTTGCCAGTTGCTAGTCCCTTGGTGGCTCAGGGTATGGGTAATATTGGCATCTAAATTAATATTATTAGCCACCTGGGTGTTGGTTTGCAGTTGCAGCTGGAATTGGTGTTCACCATGGGCAGCGGCGAGCCAATCGGCAAGCCCTTGTTGTTGATCGCTTGGTACTTTAATTTGCCAGTTGCTGATTAAACGACCTTGCTCTACAGGGAGGGCAAATTGGGCTGGAATTTGACTGGCTAAGAGTTTTTGTACCACCGGCACATTGAGGGCCATTTGCCCTTGCCAGCTAAGCTCATCGTTAAGATGACGCATCTGCGAGGTCAGTTTAGCGACCGGCGCACTTTGTTGTTTGGTAAAAATGGTAGCCGTGATGGCATTGTGGTCATCAAACTTGGCTTCCAAGAACAGGTCACCGCTATCGCTGCTGGTTATTTTAGCTAGCGCACTAGCTTGTTGTTGGTCGGCGTTGAATTTGCCAAACACTGAAAAAGCGTGCCCTAAGGGTGTGTCGGGCGATTGGATTTGGCCTTTAACTCGGTCAATATTGAGGTTTTTAGGCATCTGTGCAAGCCAGCGTTGTGGCAACAACAAGAGGATGGCAGCAGAGTCCATACGTCCGGCTGAAAGTTGGCTATCAAAGCTCACTTCTTCAATGCTAAGGCTTGGCTTGGCTCCTTGCCATAGAGCCATCAGGTCGTAATCCAACTGTAGGTTGTTGATGGCTATCTGAATGTCTTGCTGCTGATCTTGATAATGTAATTGAAGATGTTCAATCTGCCAGGTGTTAGGCAATGGATGGCTCAGTTTTAGGGCCGTGATGTCTATACCACTGACCAGTTTATGGTAAGGAATATAGGGCACAGCAACGGGTAGCCACCAGGGGAGAGCCGCGTAGAGAGCAATCACTAAGATGGCAATGGGTAGAAGAATTAGGCGAAAGAGCTTGGTTAGCATATAGGCTACTCAGTATTGTTGTTATTAGCTGTGTTAAATTAATCGCTGGTCTTATGTTTATACTCACACAGGTCTTCGATTATGCAGGCACCACAACGAGGCTTACGTGCCAGACAGATGTAACGGCCATGGAGGATCATCCAGTGATGAGCATCCAACAGATATTCCTTAGGTACAAATTTTAGCAGTTTTTTTTCCACTGCCAAGACATCTTTTCCTGGCGCTACCTTGGTGCGATTACTCCAGCGAAAAATATGCGTGTCTACGGCCATGGCGATTTGCCGAAAGGCGGTATTAAGAACCACATTGGCGGTTTTGCGGCCAACGCCAGGTAAGGCTTCTAACTGTTCGCGTTGATCTGGCACCTGGCCGTCATGTAGGTCAACCAGCATTTGCGCCGCTTTGATGACATTGTCAGCCTTGCTGTTATACAAACCAATGGTTTTTATATATTGCTTGAGGCCATCAACCCCAAGATCGAGCATCTGTTGAGGTGTATTGGCGATGGGGAACAACTTATCTGTGGCCTTGTTGACACTGACATCAGTGGCCTGAGCAGATAGGGCCACGGCCACCAGCAGTTCGTACTCGGTGGTATAGTTGAGTTCCGTTTTAGGATTCGGATTATCAGCTTTTAAACGGGCAAATATTTGTTCACGTTTGTCTTTGTTCATAGCCGAATCGTTTGTCTAAAGGTGGTTTAACTAATGGTGCCAGTGACGCGGACGCGACGCGATTCTCCACTGCTTGGTGCCACAGTGTGGCGCTGTTCCATGTATCCGTCAATGATATTTTTTGCCGCAATTAACAAGCCCATACCGATAAAGGCGCCTGGGGGAAGAATGGCAAATAGAAAGCCCTGGTAATCATCAATCAAGGTTAGTTGCCAGTTGTTGGCTAAGCTACCAAAGATAAGATGCATGTCCGCAAAAAGTGTACCTTGGCCAAGCATTTCGCGCAGGCCGCCAAGTAGGACAAGAACCAACATAAAACCGATACCCATGGCCAAACCATCCAGTATGGCTGGGCCAAGGTTATTTTTACAGGCATAGGCTTCGGCTCGCCCTAGAATAGCGCAGTTAGTCACGATCAGGGGTATAAAAATACCAAGAATTTGGTATAGCTCATAGGTCATGGCCTGCATCAGCAGTTCAGCAATGGTTACCAGAGCAGCAATGATCATGACAAAGGTAGGGAGGCGCACATCACTGTTAATGTGATGACGGCTTAAGGAAACCAGTGCATTGGCGGCAACTAATACGAAGGTGGTGACCAGTCCTAGGCCCAAGGCGTTTACAAAACTGTTGGTGACGGCCAATAAAGGGCACAGGCCAAGCAGTTGTACCAGTGCTGGATTGTTGTTCCAGAGGCCATCTTTGATCAATTTAGTGCTTTCTGCATGCATGTTAATCCTCCTGTTGGCCTAGTAGGGCTGCCTGTCTAAGCAGCTCTTGGTGTTGCTGGAAATAGTTTAGGGTATTGGCCACGCTATTTACCACCGCCCGCGGGGTAATGGTGGCACCAGTAAACTGGTCAAAGTCACCCGCGTCCTTTTTAACTGCCCAGATACGATTATCTTTATTGGCACCAATAAAGCTATCAACCCAGGTGGACTTTTTGTAGTCCACCTTATCACCTAGTCCTGGTGTTTCCTTATGGGCAGTAATGCGAACGCCAGTAATGTTACCTTGCACATCGATACCGATTAGCAGATGAATATCACCACTGTACCCATCACGACTTGTCGCCGGTAGAATCCAGCCATTAATATGGCCATGCTTGCGAGCCACAAAGCCCTGGCTAGACTCTGGCTGATTTAGTTGCTGTGCTTGAGGTAGCTTAAAGGCATGGTCGAGTAGGCTCTGGTCGAAGTAGTCAGAGGGCATGACTTGTTGCAGGGCAGCTATCTGCGCCTGGCGTTGATTTTCGGCAATCATAGGTTTGCTAATCACATAGGTGACCGCCAAACCGGCCGCAGCGATGATGGCAGTGATGGCAAGGTTGAAGGCGTTACCACGTATGTTGTGCCACAAGGTGTTACTAGGTGATGTGCTCATGATGTGATCTTCCTAGTTCTTGTTGCTACCATATACCTTGGGTTGGGTATATTGGTCGATTAATGGGGCGCTGAGGTTCATAAGTAGCACAGCAAATGCTACGGCATCGGGATAACTTCCCCAGGTACGAATAATGTAAATTAGCATGCCTATGCCAGCACCGAAGATGAGCTTACCACGCCGGCTAGTGGCCGAAGTAACAGGATCGGTGATGATAAAAAAAGCGGCAAATAGGCTGGCACCTAGGGTTAGGTGTTGCGTGGGGCTGGCGTATAAATCGGGTTCGCCAGTACCAAATAATAGGGCTAGTAAGCCTAGACTGGTTAGCATGGCAACGGGGGCATGCCAGGTAAATACCCGTAAGGCTAACAGCATTAAGCCGCCTGCTAGATAGGCCATGCTTATCCACCAGCTAGCCTGCTCGTAGGCGATAACGCCGGGATTATTTGCACGCAATTCATGGATGGTGCTGCCCTGTAGATGTTTGTAGGCATCCAATGGGGTGGCCTGAGTATAGCCATCAATGGTGCCTTGTTGGCTCCAGAACCATTGCCATTGTTGGTTAAAGGTTAGCTGTTGTTCGGGGCTGGCCCAGACGGTCATCGCCGCAGGGAAGGCGATCAACAACAAGGCATAACCAACCATGGCGGGGTTGAAGGGGTTGTTACCCAGTCCACCATATAGGTGTTTGGCGAAGACAACGGCAAACAATACCCCTACGCCGACTAGCCACCAGCTAGCATGGGGTGGCAAGGCTAAGCCAAGCAGCACACAGGTTAGTATGACGCTACCATCGCTGATAGCCGGCTTGATCGGGCGTTGGCGCAGGTGCATAACGCCTGCTTCTAAGGCAATACCCAAGCCCACAGCCCAGATAATATTAATCATAGTGCCATAACCAAACCAATAAGTTTGGGCTGCTAAACCGGGCAGGCAGGCGAGCATCACCAACAGCATAATGCGTTGGCTGCGATTGCCACCATGTAGGTGAGGAGACGATAACAATTGTTTAATCATGCGGTTGTTACTCACTCTCAAGATTCGCTTAGGCTATCTAGATGCTGTTTGGCCGCCGCTAGGGTAGCTTCAGCCTCAGCCAGTTGTTGCTCATAGTTACTTGTATCATCACCGTCTGCAGGCGGGTTTTTGTGTAACTTTCGTACTGCCGCATTGGCTTTTGCCCAGGCTACTTGAGCTTGTTTTTGGGCTTCAGGATCAACACCTTGGGCTTTTTCAAAATCCGCCAAGGCCTGTGCTGCCGTGGTGGACTTTTGTTCCAATTCAGCCACACTAAGCGCCAGCTTATCGGCACTATCATGTCCTGCAGCTTGGGCATCAGCTAGGGCTTTGCTGGCCTTCTTGAGCTTAGTCCGAGCAATGGCCGCAGCGG
>JAERSU010000185.1 GCA_016845445.1 Oceanospirillaceae bacterium
GTGCTAAGCCCAAGAGGTTGCCGCCCTGCGCTCGCAATGACGGTTTAGTTATTTCGCCCTACGCAACCGCTTAGCCGTACGATTGGCTCGAATCGACATCAACATGCCTAGGCTTACCATCAGCGTCACCGCCGATGTTCCGCCGTAACTCACCAATGGCAAGCTCACGCCCACCACCGGCAACAGGCCACTCACCATACCGATATTGACCACCAGATAAACCAAGAAAGTCAAGGTTAAACTGGCCGCCAGCATGCGGCTACACGGGTCCTGGGCCTTGCCAGCAATGATTAATCCACGCACCAGAATCCAAGCATAGAAGAACAGCAACAAGAGCACACCTAACAAGCCAAATTCTTCGGCCAACACGGCGATAATAAAATCCGTATGGGTTTCTGGCAAAAAATCCAAATGCGACTGCGTACCCTGGAGCCAGCCTTTGCCAGTTAAGCCACCTGAGCCGATGGCAATTTTGGATTGAATGATATTCCAACCGGCTCCCAGAGGATCGCTTTCCGGGTCTAAAAAGGTCATAACACGCTGCTTTTGGTAGTCATGCATCACCATCCACAAGGCTGGCATGGCTGCAGCGCCTGCAGCCACGGCGAGCACCACATAGCGCCATAAAAGGCCACCAAAAAAGATCACAAATACGCCCGATGCACCAATCAACAAGGAGGTACCCAAATCAGGCTGGCGGGCAATCAATAACACCGGGATGGCGACCAGAAAAAAGGCAAATAGAGTATGCAAGATACTAGGTGGCCGCGGCTTACCAGCCAAATACCAGGCCACCGTCAAAGGCACCGCCAGCTTCAACAATTCCGACGGCTGAAAGCGTGGCAAACCCGGTAGCTGCAGCCAACGCTGCGCCCCTTTAGCGCCCACACCAAATAACAATACGCCAATCAACAACAACACACCAATGACGTAAAACAGCGGCACAAACCGCTCTATTTCGCGTAAATTAATTTGCGCCACAATCACCATGGCCAAGAAGGCGACACTGTAACGAGTAATCTGCCTATCCACCGCCGCTTCGCTAGCCCCGGCACCTGAATAGAGCACCACCAGACCTATGGCCATGATGCAGAGAATGGGAAACAGTAACCACAAATCAATACGACTGCGCGCCAAATAACTAGGCCCACGACGCAGAAAGCCACTGGCATCCGGTACAAAGCGTTGGAAATCAGCCATTACCAGCCTCCCCAAACGCCTGTTGGAATTGTTTGTTGGTTTTTGTCACACTGATAACTGGCTTGGGTTCTGGCTTGGCTTCGAGCAAATGGAAATCAAACAACTGGCGCGCCAGGGGTGCAGCAGCAGAACTACCACCACCGCCGTTCTCAACGACCACAGCCACCACTATGTCAGGATTTTTAGCTGGTGCCCAGCCAACAAACAAACCATGGTCACGCAAGCGCTCGGCGATCTTTTCGGCATCGTACTCTTCATCCTGTTTGATGCCCTTAACCTGCGCTGTACCCGTTTTACCGGCCATTTTATAACTGCTATTAGCGCCGCTACGACGGGCTGTGCCCATACGCCCATGCATGACGTCAATCATGGCCTTATGAATGCGATCCCAATCGCTATGGCGCGTTAATGTCACATCGTCAGGCTGGTAGGGATCCATGTGCCCCAAGTCACCAACTTTAGCCACTGGCTCACCATCGATGCTTTTTATCATGCGCACCTGATGCCATTTGCCCTTATTGGCCATGACCATGGTCATGGTGGCCAATTGTAGGGGCGTGGCGGAAAGAAAACCCTGACCGATGCTCAGGTTAAGAGAATCCCCTGGAAACCAGGATGCATTGCGCACAGCGCGCTTCCAACTCTTGGTTGGCAACACCGCTGCCAAAGCCTCTGGTTGATCGGCTATGGTGACACTACCTAAGCCAAACATGGCCAAATAACTGGTCATGGGTTCATTGCCCATCTTGTGACCGATATCGTAATAATAGGTATCTACCGATTCGACAATGGACTCATGCATATCAACATTGCCGTGACCACCGGCTTTCCAATCTCGATAGAGTCGCCCACCTTCAGTTAACTGATAATAACCTGGGTCAAAAATAGTATAGTTGCGGCTAATAATACCCGTATCGATACTGGCCAAAGCCAGCACTGGCTTTACCGTCGAAGCGGGCGGATAACGGCCACGCAATGCACGATTAAACAAAGGCAGATCATCGGATTCACGCAGCTCACCATAGGCTTTACTACTGATACCTGTAACAAACTGGTTGGCGCCATAACTTGGCCCACTCACCATAGCCAGCACCCCGCCCGTCTTAGGGTCGAGAGCCACTATGGCGCCACGTTTGCCTTGCAATAATTGTGCAGCCTTTGCTTGCAGGGCAGCATCTAGATGCAAAGCAATGTCTTTGCCAGGCTCAGGCTCTTGACGTTCAAGCACCCGTAAGACACGTCCGCGGGCGTTGGTTTCTACGGTCTGATGGCCAACCTGACCATGCAATTCTGGTTCATAGTATTTTTCTACGCCCAACTTGCCAATGTGGTGCGTATCACTGTAATTAACCTCATCCAAGCGCGCCATTTCTCGATCATTAATACGTCCTACGTAGCCTAAGGCATGGACAAAACCGTCATCATAAGGGTAGTAACGTACTAGATCTGCTTCCACGCGCACCCCCGGTAAATCATGCTGATTTACCGTCAGCTTGGCTATTTCACTTTCATCCAGTTTGTAACGCAGGGGAATGGAACTATAGGGGCGTCGAGCCTGCTTTAAGCGCCGCTTGAAGCGGCTAACATCATAGTCATCAATTTGAATTATTTGCTGCAATCGGGCAATGGTGTCATCCACACCCAGGCGCCCACCGCGCAACTGTTCTGGCACCAGGGTAACGCTGTGGGTAGCGCGATTACCCGCCAACAAACGCCCATAGGTGTCATAGATAAGGCCTCTGGTTGGGGCAATGGGCTGTAATTGGTGGCGATTATCTTCGGCTTCAGTAAGGTAGCGGTCGTGTTCGTAAACCTGTAGATAAACAAGGCGACTGATGAGCACAGTAAAGACCATGAGAATGACCAGCATGGCAAACCACAAACGGGCTTGAAAGCGATCCGCTTCGCGCTGTTTGTCATTCATATTGGACCAAGCCATGCTGCTTAAATCACCTTTGTTTATTTGTGATAGGGATGATGATTAAGAATGGTCCAAGCGCGATAAATCTGCTCAGCCAGCAGCACGCGCACAAGAGGGTGTGGCAAAGTAAGTGCTGACAAGGACCATTTTTGCTCAGCCATCGCCAAGCACTCTGGCGCCAAACCATTGGGGCCACCCACCAGCAAACTAACATTGCGACCATCCATACGCCAGTCAGCGCATTGATCGGCTAGTTGCTCGGTACTCCAAGGCTTACCCTTTACATCCAGTGCCACCACCCTATCGCCATTACCAATGGCCGCCAACATGGACTCACCTTCTTTGTGCATGGCTTTAGCGGGATCCGTATTCTTGCCACGAAACCCCAAGGGCAATTCATGCAATTGCAACTGCATATCATGGGGCAAACGCTTGGCATATTCGTCATACCCCGTGGTCACCCAGGCCGGCATCTTGGTACCCACTGCCAGCAGTTTAATTTTCATTAGTCGTCAGCCAACAAGGCTTCTGGGGCATTGTCTTGCAGAGCTGGATCCCACAGACGTTCAAGGTCATAAAATTCACGTGCATCAGCCTGCATGACATGCACAATGACGTCACCCAAATCGGCCAGCACCCAGTCATTGGCCATTTCACCTTCCACACCAAGGGGCGCATAACCAGCTTTTTTGGCTTGCAAAGCCACTTCCTCAGCCAAGGATTTGACGTGACGATTGGAGGTACCCGTGGCAATCACCATGTAGTCTGTTACCGTGGATAAACCACGCACATCCAAGGTCACAATATCTTTACCCTTCATATCATCAAGGGCTTCAGTAACCAGTTCCAATAATGTATCTACGGATGTAGGCATAATTAATAAAATTCCAAAGTTAAAATTACTTGTATAAATTCTGCGCAATAACATACTGCGCCACGTCTGCCGGCAACATCGATGGCGGCGGACAATTTCCTTGCCTTATGTAGGCTCTCACCGCCGTAGCAGAAATAGCATACTGAGGCAGTCGCAGGTTGGCAATGTGTCCATTTGGACTGCGCAACAACTGCCTTGGTTCCTCTACCTTGTGAGTCTGCCAATAACTTAGCAGCTCAGCGTCATAAGGCATTTCGCTATCGGGCCTATCCATCACCAAGATGTGACCATAATCCAATAGTTCTTGCCAACCATACCAGGTGTGCAATTGGGCAAAGGCATCCACCCCCATACACCAAATAAGCACCCCATCCTCACCTAGCTCTTGCCTAATACTCTGCATCGACAATAAGGTGTAACTAGGGCCTTGACGTTGTAACTCATGGTCATCCACAAGCAACTGAGGATGCATGTCACAGGCCATGTGCAGCATGGCCAAACGTTGCTCGGCTGAGGCCGCAGGATGTTGACGATGGGCCGGTTGCAGATTGGGCAGCAGGCTGACCTGCACACCCAGATAATCTGCTAGGGCCTTGGCAGTACCAAGATGACCGGCATGCACCGGATCAAAGGTTCCACCAAGACAAACTTTTATGGCAGTCACAGCTAGCTCAAATAGGTACTAAGGACGCGTATGGCCATCGCCAAACACCACATATTTTTGTGATGTTAGACCTTGCAAACCAACCGGGCCGCGGGCATGTATCTTATCAGTAGAGATACCAATTTCAGCACCCAAGCCATATTCAAAACCATCGGCAAACGCGGTACTGGCATTCACCATGACGGAGCTGGAATCCACCTGCGTCATAAAGGCTCGCGCCTTGGTGAAGTTTTCGGTAACGATGGCATCCGTATGATGGGAACCGTATTTATTGATATGCTCAATAGCAGCAGCCATATCAGCCACGACCTTGATAGCTAAAATGGGGGCGGTGTATTCCGTATACCAATCGTCCTCGGTGGCCGGCACCAGCTTGGATGCACTGGTATCCGCTAACAAGGCATGGGCTTGATCACAGACGCGCAGCTCAACCTCAAACTCTCGCAGATGCTGAGCAATTTCTGGCAACAGCGCAGCGGCACGAGATTCAGCCACCAACAAACTTTCCATGGCATTGCAAACGCCATAGCGTCGCGTCTTGGCATTGATGGCGATGTTGATGGCCTTTGTGACATCGGCTTCGTCATCCAGATAGACATGGCAATTGCCGTCAAGGTGTTTTATCACCGGCACCTTGGCATCATTACTGATACGTTCAATCAATCCTTTACCGCCACGAGGCACAATTACATCCACGTAGTCTGGCATGCTAATCAGGTGGCCTACGGCTTCACGATCAGTAGTATTGACCACCTGCACGGCGTGTTCTGGCAAGCCAGCATCAAGCAAACCTTGGGTCACACAGGCCGCAATAGCTTGGTTGGAATGGGCCGCTTCAGAGCCGCCACGCAAGATAGCCGCATTACCGGATTTTAGGCATAAACTTGCCGCATCAATGGTAACGTTAGGGCGTGATTCATAAATAATGCCAATCACCCCTAAAGGCACACGCATCTTACCAATCTGGATACCCGATGGGCGATAGGCCATATCGCTAATCTCACCAACAGGATCCTGCAAATCAGCCACCTGACGCAAGCCTTCCATCATGGCATCAATACCGGCATCGGTGATTCGTAGGCGATCCAACATGGCATCGGTGAGGCCATTGTCACGCCCAGCTTGCAGGTCTTTTGCGTTGGCAGCCAGAAGCGCCGGTCGAGCCGCATCCATGGCCGCAGCCATGGCCACCAAGGCCGCATTTTTGCTGGCCGTGGGGGTCTGGGCAAGCACTGCCGCAGCAGCCCTAGCTTGTTGACCCAATGCATGCATATACTCGAGTACGGACATTCTCCTGATCCTCTTAAGTGTTAGTAATTTTAGGCGTCATAAAACACCCATTAGCAAAGGCGGAATTATACCTTGAAAGGCCCTTGAAAGCCCAGCGCAAAGCTGTGTTTATGCGGTAATTGCTTCTAATTCTGAAAGGATTCTAAGCGCTTGCAGATCCGAGTCACCACACATATCCAAGGCGGGCTGCAATTGACGACACACCAGCGGTCTATGTGGGTCGTTGAAGAGCTGACACCGACCCTGTGCATCTAGCTGCACACAAGGCACATTGGCTGGCTTACCATGGGGCATACCCGGAATGGCAGACGATATAGAAGGTGCTATGCAGCAGGCTGCACATCCGGGGCGACAGGATAATTCATCACGCCCCGCAGTCATCTACTCGCCCCAGCGTGGCATCATTGTTTGCGGGATGGCTAACTGATCCAATATTCGAGCAACGATAAAGTCCACCATGTAATCAACGCTTTGCGGCTGTTGATAAAAACCCGGACTGGCAGGCATAATCATCGCCCCCATACGTGTCAAATTAAGCATATGCTGCAAATGAATTTCGCTATAGGGCGCTTCGCGCGGCACCAGAATCAGCGCTCGGCGCTCCTTTAAGTGCACATCTGCGGCCCGCTCGATAAGGTTATCACTGGCCCCAGTGGCAATAGCCGACAAGCTACCCGTACTGCACGGGCACACCACCATGGCATCCCCAGCACCAGACCCGGATGCCACTGGTGCCATCCACTGATGCTTACCAT
The DNA here is from genome assembly GCA_016845445.1 of Oceanospirillaceae bacterium. Taxonomy (GTDB): domain Bacteria; phylum Pseudomonadota; class Gammaproteobacteria; order Pseudomonadales; family Balneatricaceae; genus Njordibacter. The sequence goes on from JAERSU010000185.1 coordinate 6,705, forward strand.
AAACTTTTATTTGACCTGCCTGGGCTGCGGTTTTGTCAGTCAGGTAGTCTGCCAAAGCCTGCTTGTCTGCGGGCAACTGCCAATCGGTTTCCGTAGCAAACACCACCTGTGCTGCACTTGAAATAAGCACACTTACCTGACAGCCAGCTTGCACCAGACAAGCCAATAATCGCATGGCATAAGGGGCACCCGATGCACCGGTAATTGCAAGGGTTACGGATTGCGGTGATTGCTGTAACAAAGCCATAAAATGCATTAAAAAATTATTCTGAATTACGCCATTGTAGCAATGATCGCCAAGACTTTGGATGTTTTTTGACGTATAATTCCGCGCAATCTCTGACAACCATTTTCGCCCAGCGATCGCAAGGACACCTCAACCCATGCTTAACCTGCACGACGCCCTCAAACAAGCCGATATTGACCCTGCTTTGAAAGAAGTATTGGACACCATTGCCTCTACCTGCAAAAGCATTGGCGGTAAACTGCGCGGCGGTGCCCTAAGTGGCGTATACGGCAGTGAATCTTCGGAGAACGTACAGGGCGAAGTACAAAAAAAGCTCGATGTGGTGGCCAACGCACTGCTAAAGCACGCTCTGCTCAACAATCGCCATGTTGCTGGGGTAGCCTCCGAGGAAGAAGACGACGTTATTGGCGGTGGCGACGAAGGTCGTTACCTGGTCACTTTTGATCCGTTAGACGGCAGCTCCAACATCGATATCAACGTGTCTGTGGGCACCATCTTTTCTATTCTGCCTTCGCCAAAACCAGGCAGCCAGATCACCATGGATGACTTTCTACAAGCTGGTCATCAGCAGGTTGCTGCAGGTTATGTACTCTATGGCCCAGCCATCACCCTAGTACTCACCACTGGCCAAGGTGTGGATATGTATGCCTTGGACTATGATGGCGACTTTTATCAGACGCACGCTAACATCAGTGTACCTGATAGCACCCAGGAATTTGCCATCAATATGTCCAATCAGCGCTTCTGGGAAGAACCCATGCAAGCCTATGTTGGCGACCTATTGCTAGGCGAAGATGGCCCTATTGGTAAGCGCTTTAATATGCGCTGGGTGGCCTCCATGGTAGCCGAAGTTCATCGCATCCTCACCCGCGGTGGTATCTTTATGTACCCTTGGGATAAGCGCGACCCGGCCAAGCCTGGAAAACTGCGCTTAATGTACGAAGGCAACCCAATGAGCTTTCTCATTGAACAGGCAGGTGGCGCAGCGAGCACTACTCGTATGCCAATCATGGACGTGCAACCAAAGCAGATTCACGAACGTGTATCCGTGGTATTGGGTGCCAAAGAAGAAGTCGCTCGCGTCGACCAATATCACCAGAACGCATAATAGCTATATTCTGACCATACTTTTGTCCCATTGGCGTCGACTACTAGGAAACAGTATAATCGGCGCCAAATTAGAACCCCTTTAGTTAATTAATAGACGAGATAATCATGAGCTACCGTGA
>JAERSU010000186.1 GCA_016845445.1 Oceanospirillaceae bacterium
GTATTTGTTTTTATAATGCAATTGTTAAGTTAATAATATTTTATTAATTATAGCAAAACCACTATCCTGATCCTCAGTTAACTATTGCAGCAAATCCATGCTCGTAATGGCAATAAAAATGATTTAACACAAGAAGGACAGGCACATGACTGTTATTACCACTGACACCCTCGTCGTAGGCGCAGGCCAGGCTGGCGTAGCAACCAGCGAACACCTCACCAAGTTAGGTATCGATCACCTAGTATTGGAAAAAAATCGCATTGCTGAGCGCTGGCGCACACAACGTTGGGACTCCCTGGTAGCCAATGGTCCAGCCTGGCACGACCGCTTTCCTGGCCTAGAATTTACGAAAACAGGCCCTGACGGTTTTGCCCCTAAAGAAGAAGTGGCCGACTATCTAGTTGATTATGCCAACATGAATAACTCCCCCATTCGTGAAGGCGTCGAAGTCTACAAGGTGGCCCGCAACGACAATGAGGCAGGCTTCACGGCAGAAACCTCCATCGGTACCATCAAGGCCAACCATGTGGTCTCCGCTACCGGTCCATTCCAGGAACCCGCCATTCCGCCCATCGCACCACCAGCGGAACAAATTGAGCAAATTCACTCTTCCCAGTACAAGAACCCAGCACAGCTACCAGGAGGTGGCGTACTGGTGATTGGCGCCGGTTCTTCGGGCACGCAAATTGCCGACGAATTGAATCGCGCCGGTAAAAAGGTTTACCTATCCGTGGGCGCCCACGATCGCCCACCGCGCAGCTACCGCGGCCGTGATTTTGTCTGGTGGTTAGGTGTATTAGGCCTGTGGGACCTAGAAACCATGGAACCAGGCAAGGAACACGTCACCATCGCCGTTAGTGGGGCTTATGGAGGCAAGACCATCAACTTCCGCGAACTGGCCCATGAAGGCATCAATCTGGTTGGCCTAACCGACCGTTTTGCCGATGGCAAGGTCACCTTTGCCAATAACCTTGTAGAAAATGTGAACGCCGGTGATGCCAACAATATGGAATTACTGGATCTAGCCGATGCCTACATTGAGCGCAATGGCTTAGACCTGCCAGAAGAGCCAGAAGCGCGCATGCAACCAGCCGACCCTGAGTGCATGACCAACCCAATTTTAGAACTGGACCTGGCCGCCGAAGGCATCACCAGCATCATCTGGGCCACAGGCTTTAAGCAGGACTTTGGCTGGTTGGCTGTGGATGCCTATGATGACAGCGGCAAACCAAGCCATCAGCGTGGCGTATCCAAAGAGCCAGGTGTCTACTTCATCGGCCTACCTTGGTTGTCCCGTCGTGGTTCCGTGTTCCTATGGGGCGTGTGGCATGACGCCAAGCACATCGCTGGCCACATCGCTACCCAGCACAGCTATCGTGCTTATCCTAACGCTTATAAGTAATAGGCAAGTGTAGGGTCTGTCCTGTAGGGACTGACCCCGATGACAATAAAAAGGCAGATCATTGATCTGCCTTTTTTGTTTACTGCTTTTTTTGTTGGGATTAGTTGTTGGGCTGAAGCCCAATCTACGGAGATAGTTCTTTGATTAGGCGCTGCAAAAACTCATCACACTGCTGCAACTGGGAAGCATGCACAAACTCATCGGGTTTGTGGCCCTGTTCCATACTACCCGGCCCACATACCAAGGTGGTGATATTGAGCACATTGCTAAACAGGCCACCTTCGGTACCAAAGTTGATCTTCACATGCGCATCGGTGCTATGGGCAAGACGGCGAATCAAACTCACCAGATCGGTATTTTCTGGTGTTTGCAGACCAGGATAAGACGACATAACACGAGTCTGAATATCGCAGTTAGGGTCTTTGGCCTGCATTTCATCACGCAATTGCGCCACATAGTTATCAAATCGACGCAGTAGTTGCTGCGGATCTTCATCGGCGATATTGCGAATTTCAAAGCGCAAGGAGCAACTATTGGGCACAATATTCAAGGCCGTGCCGCCATTAATCACCCCCGTATGCACGGTGGTGAATGGCGGCGAAAAGCACTCTTGGAAAGGACCATGGCGCTCTTTCTCAATGGCAAGATGTTCCAACCAGTTCACCAAACGTGCAGCATAGTTAACCGCATTCACTCCCGCAGGGGCCATGCCGGAATGGCATTCTTTACCCTTGACGGTCACTTCTAGGGCGATCTTGCCCTTATGAGCAGTCACCACCTCCATACTGGTTGGCTCGCCAATAATACAACCGGCAGGCTTGTGGGGATGGGTCTTCATGCGTTCAATCAAATGACGCACGCCAACACAACCAATTTCTTCGTCATAAGAAAAGGCCAAGTGTATCGGTGTCTGCAGATCAGCGGCGGCCATATCAGGCACAGCGGCCAATACACAAGCCAAAAAGCCTTTCATATCGGTGGTGCCACGGCCATATAAACGGCCATCGGCATCGGCCGTTAAGGCAAACGGCTCCTTGGTCCAATGTTGCCCGGTGACAGGCACCGTATCCGTGTGCCCAGACAGCATAATGCCACCATCCGTATGCGGACCGATGGTGGCAAATAAATTGGCTTTAGGGAGTTCTGGATCATGCACCAGATCACTAGTCACACCGTGCTCAGATAAATAGCCCTGCACATATTTCATGAGGGCCATATTGGAATTGCAGCTAGTGGTATCAAAGGCGATGAGCTTGCTGAGAATGGCTTGGGTGCTACTCATGGGTAATTACTCGTCTCCAGGCACGCCATAGGACTCTGAATTCGCTGGATCAACCGCGCGAGTAATATAGGCTTGCATTTGCGGCTCATAGTTTTCCCACACCCTGCGTAACTCACCAATAGGGCTATCATGCCAATCGACACGCAAATCCACAATGGGCCACTTAGGCTGACCATACACCAGCACACCAGCAGAGTGCACCGGACCCATTTCACCGCCAGCATCTAGGCCAGCTTGCAAGGCAGCAATCAAACGCTCAGCTAGGGGCCCGCTAGATTGCTGAAAATGCTCAACCATGGCCTGCGGCACACGGGTATTGGCCAACAGATTACCCATGGCCAAGCAATTTTCACCCGTGGCTGTGGCATAAATGCCCAAGGCTTCATCACCACTAAACACAGCACTGCTACCGTCTTTAGCCAGCACGCCCAGTTGGCGCCAATTAATATGCGCTTCAGCTTGTTGCCAGTGAGCCATCACCTGCTCGGCAGTTTGGCCTTGCTGCAACAGTTGCAGCCCCATAGGACCAAGATCAGGATTGGTGATATTTTGTGTCAAACATACCCCAGTATCACTGGCCGCAAAGGCACAGCGGCTGGTGACGCAAATACTTGAGGAGGTAATCACACAGCCCACCTGGCCCGTTTCGTGGCATACGCCTGCTACGGAAAATGTCATGATAAACTCCTTATTCGTCGTCTGGAATGACCGCAATAATATCAATTTCCATCAGCCATTCTGGCTGCGCTAGGGCCTGTACAACAAGGCCTGTGGAAATAGGAAACACACCCTTAAACCACTTACCCGTTTCCAGGTACACAGCTTCACGGTAACGAGGATCGGTTATATAGGTGGTGGTTTTGACCACATGGCTCATGTCAGAACCCGCTTCCTTGAGCAGCTGATCAACGTTTTTCATGGCCTGACGGGCTTGCGCACCGGCGTCACCTAAGCCCACCAGATTACCATCAAAGTCCGTGCCTACCTGGCCGCGAACATAGACTGTATTGCCAGCGCGGACAGCTTGGCATAGGTCATTATCCAGCACCTGATTAGGGTAGGTGTCTTTGGTATTAAACATGCGAATACGTTCATGTGTAGGCATTGTATTTCCTCTTGCGTCTATCTTATTAAGGCCCGTGAAAGCACCACGGGCCCTGCCGTTATGTTCAGCATAAAGGCCTAGACTAGTCCCTTAGCGAGCATTAGTAAAATATTATTAACTTTACCACAAGATAAATAAAAACTATCCAAATGCCTTATCCGTTGCTATCCTACCTAGGTGTACTGGACTGCAGTCCAACAAAACCACAAACAAACGGCACAAACCATGCACTTTACCCTTAAACAACTACGCTATTTTGTCACTGCCGGTGAATTTGGCAGCGTTACCAAAGCGGCTAAAGCCCTATATGTGTCCCAACCTTCCATTTCATCGGCCATTTTACACATAGAAGACAACACCGGCTTGGATCTGTTTATCCGTCATCATGCCCAAGGGCTTACCCTGACTCCCGCCGGCCATCGTTTTCTGCTACAGGCCAAACAACTATTGGACGAAGCCGATAACCTAGGGCGTTTTGCTTCTAGCTTAAGTGATGATATTAGCGGTGCCTTGAAGTTCGTCAGCCTGCCGACCTTTGCCCCTATTATCCTGCCTGCCATCATGCGCAAGTTTGTCGATCAACACCCACAAGTGAATCTGCAATGCGATGAGGCCGACCAAGCAAAAATTCTCACTGGCTTATTGGAAGGTCGCTATGAGTTCGCCGTAACCTATGATTTGCAGTTGCCTGCGGAACTCTATTTCGATCCTATCGTGGCATTTCCACCCTATGTCATGTTACCCGTCGACCACCCCTTGGCGGAACAGTCTTCAGTTAGTATTGGGCAGTTGGCTAGTCACCCGATGATTTTGCTGGACTGGCCCATGAGCAGAGATTACTTCTATTCCCTCTTTTTAACCGAAGGTGTGGAACCGCAAATTGCTTATCGGGCAAATTCCTTAGCCATGGTACGAGGCTTGGTTGCCAATGGCTTAGGATACTCCCTGTTTAACACCCCACTGGCCAGTGATACTAGTTTGGATGGCCACAAAATGATTATGCTACCTATTACCGGTAAGCCACACCCAACGCGCCTAGGTATTGCTAGCCTCAAGGATGTGCGCAGCACGCCTACAGCCAAGGCCTTTATCGCTTTGCTTAAGAGCCAGCTTTCAAGCCACTAACAAATGCGATAAGCGCGCAAATAATTCAGCCTGAGTGCCTACCTGCAATTTTTTGTAGATACGTTTACGATGAATTTTCACCGTCTCCGTGGCAATACCCAGCACCAAACCGACCGACAAGCTGGTATGGCCTTTTAACACCATAGCTGTCACTTGTGCCTCTCTTTGGGTGAGGGGTTTAAGTGCTGCCTGTGAGCAACTGTAAGTCTGCACTTGTGCTGCCAAGCTAAGCTTGGGTTGGTTTGATGCCTGTATCGGTAGCCGGTAGTCGCCATACTGAATCAACAAGGGGCTAAATATCATCGCCACATCGGCAATAAATTGACGCTCAGCCTCGCTAAAGCAGTCCAAGCGGGCATTACGACTCAAACACAGACGCAACTTAGCTCCCACGGACAATTTACTGTGAAAGCAAAATTCATCTACCGGCTGCCGTTCGCCATAGTGCCAGTCATATAAACACAGCGCTTCCTTACCAGGCGGATAGACCACCATCTGCATACTGGTGAAGGCGACTTGCGCCTGTAACAGACGGCGCAACACCCGGCCAAAATCATCGTCATGTATGCTGTTCAACAAGAGTGCACTGGCTCTGGATAACCAGCGCAAGTTACTGTCGGCCGCCTGCTTCTGCATCTTCGTGCACCCCTCGTCTAAGTTTGTTCGACGAGGGCAATCCTTTCCCTGCGATAAGGCATTGCTGGCACCGGCTCTTCTAGACCGCGGGCATAACGATGGCCGGCATACACCGCCGCTGCGATAGTGGATGGTGCCTGCGCGTCACCGGCACACTGCACCGATTGAATGCCATAGTCGCCAAACTCATCAATCCGGGCCATCAATTGTAGGTAAACCTCATCATTGGCCTGCCGCGAGGTCACCAAAAGCACCTGCTTAGCGGCTAGCTGACGAGTATCACCCGTTGTAGTGCAAGCCAAAGTCACCTGGTCTTCTTGGATCTGCTCTAGACTTGTTTGAGTTTGCAAGCGGACTCCTAAATTCATTAATCTAGCTTGAATACGATGTTGCTCCATGGTGTTTTCTGTCCAGATTGACACCAATGGCGCAGTGGTCACTAGCGTCACCTGCAAACCTTGCTTAGCCAACAGCTCCGCCATTACCCCAGCCATGTAATAATGATCATCGTCAAAGATCACTACGGAATCCGTCAAAGGCGTGCCTGCCATGACATCATCCGGCGTATAAACATGATCTTGCTGCCACCTAGGTAATGGCTTGTAGTGATAACGGCCAATGCCATTGCGCCGCCATGTAGCCCCGGTGGCCAACAAAATATGATCAAAGCCTAGGTGCAAAATATCATCAGCGGTTAATCGATTGGCTAAGTAGATGTCTACGTTACTCATGGTTCGCAACAGTAGCTCACGATAGTCTTTCACGCGTATCCATTCCGCCAAACCCGGCAACTTGGCTTCCTGGTGCACGCGACCACCTAATTCTGTGTCAGCCTCTGCCAGAGCCACCTGGTAACCACGCTTGGCTAACTGATAGGTGGCTTCCAAGCCCGTCGGGCCACTACCGACTACGAGAATACGACTGTTGGAGGTCTGCCCTTTAATCTGTTCTGGATGCCATTGCTTGCGCCACTCCTCCCCAACGGTAGGATTCTGCGTGCAACGAATGGTGGTATGGGTAATATCGCCACTGACACAAATGTTGCAACCAATGCATTCACGAATCTCCTCTAAGCGGTCTTCTTTCACCTTGTTGGGCAAATAGGGGTCTGCAATGGATGGCCGAGCACCACCGACAAGATCGATGACGCCATTTTTTACCAGCGACAGCATCTGGTCTGGCGAGGTATAGCGACCCACACCAACCACCGGCTTACTGGTAAGCTGTTTCACCTCGTTGGTGTAGGGTAATTGATGACCAGCACTGGAAAAACGGGAGGAGATGGAATCATTGCTCCAATCACTTAAATTCACATCCCACAGATCGGGCAATTCGCCTAGGTATTCCAACACCGCTCGGCCATCTTCTTTGGCACTGATACCATCGGCGCCAAGTAGATCCTCAATGCCAAAGCGCACGGCCACGGCACAGGTGTCACCAACAGCATCTTTGGTTATCTCAATCATTTGCTTTAGCAAACGCGCGCGATTTTCAAAGCTGCCGCCATATTCATCCGTACGGCGATTGTGGCGTCGAGAAAGAAAATGCTGCGGCATACCCATGCCATGGGCAGCGTAGATATAGACGATATCATAACCGGCCTGCTTAGCACGCAGGGCCGCATTGCGCTGCCATACTAGCAACTGCTTGATGTCCGCCTTGCTCATGGTCTTGGATTGCACTGGGTAATACTCGTTAAAGACATTGCCCGACGGCCCCAAGGGCACTTCACGACTAATCATATTGGCGGCGTTGAGGCCATTGTGGGCCAATTCAACGGCTGCTAAGGCACCGTGCTGTTTAATCTGCGCTACAATATTTTCATGATAAGGGATATCGGCATCTTCCATTAGGCGCGGCATTATGTAAGGCAAAATATCCGTAGAAGGATGTATTTCCGTTTCTTCTACACTTACCGTACCCCAGCCACCGGCGGCTTTGGTGGCCCGAAAAGCGGCATTAGCCTGGGGGTAATAATCCCCCATGCCAGCAGCATGGGGCACGGAATAGAATCGATTGGGTGCGCTAACAGGGCCAATTTTGACCTCTTCAAACAGCACGTCATAACGGCCAGTCTTAGTCATGATGATGCCCCACCAGTTAGCTATAAAGCACAAAGTACTTTTTAAAGTGACTGGTCATCTGCCAGGTTACCGCGGCACCCTTGCGCAGAGTAAAACTATCTCCTGCATTAAACACCTGCGTCTGCCCCTCACAACTAATGGCAACGCTGCCTTCTAGCACCTGACAAAATTCATCTCCAGGCCAAGCAGGGATTTCTTCGCAGCAGGGAGTGCATTCCCATACGCCGACACAAAAGCGTTCGTCAGCACTTAATAACAAAGTCTGGCCCTTTTCATGAGCACTACCGTAAGTGACGTTATCGGTATTCACATAATGGCAGGTCGTTAACGCCTCACCATTGATGCCATTGGGATGTAAACGGGTTACCTTGCTGCTTGCCATTGCCTGCCTCCTTAATCA
>JAERSU010000187.1 GCA_016845445.1 Oceanospirillaceae bacterium
AAACGACAACTTTTATGCAGCAAGTATACGCGGCTCGCGCAGGCACGATGCTGAGCTGGCAGATATTATTGCCATGAGCCATCAAGCGGGTGTAGGCCAGCTATTTAATCAGGTGGCGAAGAAGAGTGTCGAAGGTTTGCAAGTACCAAGAGACCCTGCCAGCCTAGCTAGATATGCCGGTGGAGCCATGGCTGCCAAAGATGGCCCGGTAGCCGCTGTTATTCGTGTCAACGATTTTGATACCCATGCCAGCCAAGTTGATGATGGCAATCCAGATAAGGGGCGCCTAGCTAATCAGCTGGGAGTGGTGGATGATGTTTTAGATGGCTTTTATCAAGGCCTTGGCCATGCTTGGCAGAACACCATTATCTTAACCTTGACAGAATTTGGTCGTACCGTTGCGGTGAATGGCACCCTTGGTACGGAACATGGTTATGGCAGTGTGGGCTTGCTGGCTGGTGGTAGTTTGCCAGCTAGTCGCGTGGTGGCGGATTGGCCGGGCTTGGCTAAGCGGGATCAATTTGAACAGCGCGATCTGATGGCCACCATTGACTATCGCAGTGTCTGTGCCGCTTGCTTGGAACGCAGTCTGGGTTTGGATCATGACGTTATTGCCGAGCAGGTGTTTTTCCAGGCTGATCTTCCGCGTGTGTACGATTATCTGTTTAGTAGCGAGGCTTAGTATGTTAAGGCAGGGTGTATTGCTAATCGCCTTATTACTAGCGCCGCTGACATGGGCACAAGACATGTCCGGCTGGAGTGATAAGACCATTTGTCGTTTGCTAAACAGTCAGCAAAATAATGCTACCTATGTGCAGGAAGCCAAGTCTCGTGGCTTAGCTTGCGCGGCACAGGCAGCTACTGCCAAGCAGGCTAAACAACAAACCCAGTTAATAAAAAGTCAGGGTGTGCGTGTTTATGCCGTGACCCTAGCGGCAGTTGATCAGCAACGTCTCTTGTCTGAACCTATTGATAAAACTGCCTTTGATTTTAGCCCTTATGAGATGGCCCAATTGCCACAACCTTTAACCTGTGAATTCCGCCTACGCCGAGTGGTCTATGAAGACGTAAAAGAGGGCATGATGGAACACTGGAACATGGCTAGAGGCCAATTAACCTTTACTGCCAATGGTGTGGAAGTTGCTGGTAAGTGGCGCATGCGTGGGCTGTCTAGGGATGCTAGCTATCTTAAAAACGAGGTGAACCTACGGTTGACCAAACAAGGGGATCTGGTCGGTAAAATGGCCTATTTCCATTTGATGGTGGATGCTGGCGAGGTGCCTGAAAAGCCCCTTTATATCGAATTAACACCCCATAAACGCAGTCAACTGTTAGATCTTAAGCAGCCAAAATTTGCCGAATTTTGGATTGATGTTGAAGACTGGGCCGGTGGCGCCTTGCGTATATGGAGCTGCCAATAGTCTGCTATTGATTGGCATTAATGATGTCATTTGGCCTTAAATAACTTAGTCATGGCTAGGTGAATTTCTAATTGGCAGAAAGGCTATTGGATGGCTATGGTAGAGCTTCTAAATAGTACACGAGTTGCACCATGGCCAAACAAAAAGTGAATAAACCCCTGTGGAATTATCATCCTGAATTGCCTTTGCAAATGGCACCTTATTGGCATTGGCCCATGCGCCCCCTAATGATTATAAAATGGTTGTGGGAAAACTTTCTACAGGTATCTGATCGAGCCTTGTACATTGCCTATGCCCTTGCCATTGCCCTCTGGTTGATGCCCTTTGCTGGCCACGAAGCTGTGCTTTCATGGCAATGGGCAGGCTGGGTGCTGGTGCGTAACCTGGTGGCTGTACTGGTGGTAGTAGGTGGTCTGCATTACTGGTTTTATGGCATGGATGGCCAAGGTAATCTGCTGCGTTTTGATGCAAGGCCCATCACTGGCCGCAAGAGTCCACGCTTTAAATTTAACTATCAGACCTGGGACAACATGTATTACACCCTGGTCTATGGCGTGCCCATTGCCTCGGCATGGGAAGTTGCCGCCCGTTGGGGCTATGCCAATGGCTGGGTAGGCAGCATCAGTATCGGCAGTGAGCCTATTTGGTTCCTGCTACTGTTCCCCATTTTGACCCTTTATCAAGGGGTGCACTTTTATTTCATTCACCGACTCATCCACTGGCCACCCGCTTATAGGTGGGTACATTCAGTGCATCATCGCAATATCAATGTGGGCCCCTGGTCGGGTTTGTCTATGCACCCCGTTGAACATCTGCTGTATTTCAGTAGCCTGCTGATATTTTTGCTTTTGCCAGCCCACCCGGTACACATCTTATTCTTGTTGCATTGGCAATTATTGGGCGCGCCCTCTGGCCATTCTGGCTACGAAGCGGTGTTTGCTAAGGATAAGCGACGGTTATTGATTGGTGGCTTCTTTCATCAGTTACACCATCGTTATTTCGAATGCAATTATGGCAGCCCAGAGTTTCCTTTGGATCGGTGGTTTGGCACCTTTCATGATGGTACCTCTGAGATGTTAAAGCAGGTGCGGGAACGCACACAGCGCATGCATTCCCGCTAGCTAGCGGACTAGAACTTGCGCCACCAGTAGCTCAGCTTTGGTGGCTGATTGATGCGCACCAGTTCGCCGATCATGGGAGCGACGACGGGTTGGTTGAGTCGTTCGCCTTCGGCGACGGCACGCTCAACTGGGTCATCCCATTCATGCATGGCTAAGGTGAAGGCGCCCCAGTGAATGGGCATGATGTACTTGGCCTTAGCTTCCATGCCTGCCTGAATGGTTTGTTCTGGCAACAGGTGGATGTCAGCCCAACGCTGGTTATATTGGCCACATTCCACCATGGCAAGGTCGAATTCGCCGAGGCGATCGCCAATTTCTTTAAAGTGAGGCCCATAGCCTGTGTCACCGGTAAATAAGATCTTGTGTTGTGGGCTTTTGAAGGCCCAACCTCCCCAAAGGGTGCGGTTGCGAGTACCCAATTTACGCCCAGAAAAGTGGCGGGCAGGGGTGAAGGTGAATTCCACCCCTTGCAGACTAGCCCTTTGCCACCAGTCCATTTCGGTAATGCGATCGCTACTAATGCCCCACTTCTGTAGATGCAAACCAACGCCTAGGGGGGCATAGTAGTGTCCCACCTTGGCATCCAGCTCTTGAATGCTAGGCAAGTCTAAGTGATCGTAATGGTCGTGAGAAATAAATACTGCATCGGCATACGGAAGATCGGCAATCTCAATGGGTAACTCATTGCTATAGCGATCGCTACCTAACATAGGGTGAGGTGCAGGCGTACTGCTTAACATGGGATCCAGTAATAGGTTTAAACCATTGATTTGTAACAAGGCTGTGGAGTGGCCAAACCACAAGAGTTGGGTTTCGTGCTGATTGGCTAATAACTCTGCTTTGCTGACTTTGAGTACTTCAACGGGTTTATCTGGTTCGGTGACCACGGGCGTGTTAATAAACTCACCGAGTATATCAATGATGTTGCCTAAATTCGCGGTATTCCTAGTATGTACGGCGTTGAAAAACAGTTCGCCATCCCAGTTAGGGGAGGACTGATAGGATGCCATCTGGCTATCGCTTAACTCAGCCCCAAATTGATCACTGGTTTCATAGAAGGCATAGCCACTGACACCAAAGGCAGTCACAATGGCTAGTAAGCTATAGAGAATTCGTTTCAGCATCGTTACAAGGCTCGCTGGTGTTAATGTCACGGTTTTAGATCATGGGTGCCATTATAGAAATAGCTAGTGCAGTGATAACTAGCAAAAGGTGCCAATATATGTGGCATTTACGCCATGTGGAAAAAGTGCTCTTGGCGTTTAATGTTGTGATGTTGGCACAAATTGCAAGTGTAGTTCTTTTGGTTTATGGCATTATAGGCTTAATAAATAGCTTAAAGGGTGATCTATGCTGAAGAATAATCGTTTTCAATTGCCACCTAGTACCAATGCTTTATTCCATGATTTAGGTGTGGATGCAGAAGTGGTATTAAAGCGGGCAAAGCTGCCTGCAGATCTATTTGTGCGCGAAGATGCCATGTTAAATCGCGATGAAGTGGTGCGTATTTGGCAAGCCTTTGTGGATGAATGTCAGATTGAGAATCTAGCCGTTGTATTGGGTAAGGCCATGGTGGATTCGCCCTTTCATCCGCTGTTATTTGCCGCTCGTTGCAGCCCCAATCTTGAGGTGGCGATGAAACGTTTAGCCGATTATAAGCGTATTATGGGGCCGTGCACCTTTACCATTGCTTATGCAGGCAGTGATCTGATTTTAGAATCGCGTATCGATTCAGGTGAAGAGGCCATACCCACTGACCTGATTGCTATGGATTTTGTCTTTATGGTGCACCTTGCGCGTTTGAGCAGCCGTACTGAGTTGCGCCCCAAGCGTGTTGAACTAGACATTATCCCTGCTCATGTTAAAGAGCTAGAAAGCTTTTTAGGCGTACCGGTTTATCAAGGTGACTGCTGTCGATTGGTGTTTACCCAAGCGGATTATAAGCAACCTTTTCTCGATGCTGATGAACGCCTCTGGCGCATGTTTGAAGCCGACTTCAAAGGTAGATTGGCTGCGGCTACCGGTGCTGAATCTTTGCAGGAACGGGTAGAAGCGGTGCTACTAGAGTTGCTACCAGCGGGCTTGGCAAATGTAGACGAAGCCGCTAGTCGCCTGGCCATGAGTCGCCGTACCTTGCAACGCAAGTTAAAAGAAGATGGCAAAACCTTTAACCAAATGTTGTCTAATACCCGTGCCAAGCTGACTAAAAATTATCTCAAGCAAGGTACCTTCTCAAAAACTGAAATTGCTTTTTTGTTGGGCTTTAGTGATCCTAATTCCTTCTTTCGTGCCTACAAGTCCTGGGGCATGGATGACGGCCTCATGATGGCCTAGACTTGATTTAGATGCTGTGCAAGTCCTTTGCAGCGTGATAAGTTAGTGGCTAATGATCTGCTAGTACAAGGGATATTGCATGGCCTATCGGCATGTACAAGAACGCGTTAATGAAATTCTAGAACAAGG
>JAERSU010000188.1 GCA_016845445.1 Oceanospirillaceae bacterium
GGTCTATAATGCTCACCCAACCCACGCCCAGGCCTTCGGCTCTGGCTGCTAACCACAGATTTTGTACCGCACACACGGTACTATAGAGATCCATTTCCGGCATATGGGTACGCCCCAACACGACCTTGCCGCTACGTTGGCGATCACAGGTCACACACACGTTTATGGGGGCATCAAGGATGCCCGCCAACTTAAGCTTACGGTATCTTGCCTGGCGCTCATCGGTAAACTGTTCGGCCGCTTGTTCATTGGCCTGGGTAAATAGATCATGTACCTGTTGCTTTACCTCTTGGGATTTAATAACAGTAAAATCCCACGGTTGCATAAATCCCACAGACGGCGCATGGTGGGCAGCATACAGTAGCCGAGCTAAGACTTCATCGTCGATTGCATCGGGTAAGAATTCACTGCGCACGTCGCGGCGGTTAAAGAGTGTACGGTAGAGGCCATCTTTATCTTGTTGAGATAAAAAATGACGTAGTTGGGCATCACTGTGATCAAGATGCTGTTCCATGCTATTCCCCTTAATTGGAACCTAACCGAAGTCTGACCATACATCGGCTTAACACGCTAAAGGCCGGTCTTCTGACTCGGTTTCAACTAGCCTGCAACACCTTCCCATTGACATCAACAGTGGCCTAAGTTGCGGCTATCCACCATACAGCGTTGGGCACGTTGTGGTTTTGCACCACCTTCCCGATTATCCCGTAAGGCATCCCCTACGGGCACCTTTAGCAAACACCTAGCATGGTGCCGATAAGCGCAGGCAAATGCAACCGGTATGGCGCCTTTAGGTAATCTGCATGACGCGCATTAGACTAATTATCACCGCCGTTGAAGCAAACGACAGCAAGGTGGTGCTAGCAATGATGCTGGCAATCAATTTGGCATTGCCGCCCATGGCTCGCACCATGGCATAACCCGCTGCCGCAGAGGGCGCACAGGCCATGAGCACCACCAGTTCTAATGTCATACCACGCAAGCCAATAAGATAACCAATGAGCAGGCTCAATAGAGGGGTTAACAGCAGTTTAAACAGGGTGGCCATGGTGACCTTGCCAACGTCCAACCTAAGGGCGGCCAAACTCAAGCTACCGCCGGCACATAACAAAGCCAAGGGCAGGGTCATGGCAGCAAAATAATTACCCGTGGTCAGCACTATTGGTGGCACCGATAGCTGCAAACTATTCCAGCCTAAGGCCAAGGCGATGGCAACAATTAAGGGATTGCGCAAAATACCCTTAATGGTGCCCATCAAACTGCTATCACCACCCTGTTTACGGCTTAAGGTCACCACTGAAAGGATATTGAACAGCACCGTAACAAAGGCCAGATACATGGCGATGGCAGCCACCCCTTGATCGCCATAGGCATTGAAACAGTAGGCCAAGCCGACGATGCCTAAATTGGAACGAAAGCTGCCCATTACCAATACACCACGGTCAGCACGCGGCTCAATCCAGCCTTGCGCCCACCATTCGCTAATTAACCAAACCAATAGGGTGGTAAGCACCCCTGCCAAGGCCATTTGCAAGGCCACACCATAGGTCAGGGTTTTGCTAGCAATGCTGATAAATAACAAGATGGGCAGGGTAAAATTAAATACCAGGCGTGAACCCATACCAATGAAATGATCATCAATAAGACCCACGCGGCGCAGAAAATAACCACAAACCACCACCAAAAATATGGGTGCTGTGATGGCCAAGGTAGCAAACAGAAGGCTGATAAACACGGGCTAGTCCGAGATATTAAGGCAGTATCGCCATTGTACTAGGGCATGACCTTTATGAAAATATAATGGAGATCTAATTGCGCCCCTGCCCCTGGCTTTAGCCCTGTGGTAACGTTAGTGGGTCGATCAACCGCCAATGTGAATCACTTTCACCATGAGTCAGCCGCCCATTATTGCCATCGTCGAAGATGATACCGATCAGCGTAATAATTACGTCCGCGCCCTACAGCGTATGCCGGTGCGGGTGCTGGCATTTGCAGATCGACAGTCCGCCTTTAGTGCCATGCAGCAACAGCGCCCCGATTTGGTGATTTTGGATATCATATTAGGGCAAGAATACGATGGTGGTTTTAATCTATATAGCCAAATTAGTCGCCTCTATCCAGATATGCCGGTGTTGTTTTTAACCGAACGAGTGGACGAGATTGATCAAGTTTCAGGGTTGCGCATGGGGGCTTGGGATTATCAGCCTAAGCCCATTAGCATTGATTATTTTGTCGCCAAAATAGAATCTCTGCTACGTTTGACCACTGGCCAGGCCAGCAATGAAGAAACCCGTCTGGTCACCTGTGACAAGCTGGTCATGGATCTCGACCGGCGCCATATCCATTGGCAAGGCATGGCGCTACCCGAATTCACCGTGACTGAATTCACCATGCTAGAGTATCTGGCCCGCCGCCCCGGCCTTGTGCTAACCTACGAACAACTAGCGCAAGCCACCTTTGGCGGGGTGGTGGAAAACAATACCATTAGCACCCATATCAGCAATATTAAGCGCAAATTTCGTACCATAAGCGCTGAATTCAATCACATCGTATCCGAATATGGCCAAGGTTACCGCTGGCGCAATTAAATCACCCCTCGGGCAACAACGCCTTGGCCAGCGCCTTTGGCGTCTGCGTTCGCAACTGCTGGTAGTGGCTTTGGTATTATTAAGCCTACCCTACCTTGGTTATCGGTTTATTGATGCCACCAATGGCCTGTTACAACAAAGTCAAGCCATGGCTCAACAACAGGTATCCCAGTCCTTAGCCAATCTGTTTTCCCAACGGCCAGAACTACTTTTGCAACTGCCAGAGCTGAGCGCGCAACAGCCTTTGCTATTCGTTCAGCCCATCAACCAGGCTAAGCAAATAGACGGTAACAGCGCTGACTGGCAAACAGAAATGGTGCAGGCCGCCGAATTTATCAATGCCGAAGCAGGCATTCATTTTACCAGTACCCTTGGCATACACGCTGGCCAACTATACGGCAAATTGCAGGTCTATGATCAACATTGGCTTAATCCAAGCCGCCAAGGCAATGGCTGGTCAGCGGGAGACCACATACGCTTGGCCTACGTGGATGCCCAGGGCCTAGAACACGAGCTCGCCCTCATGGCACCAAGTCCAGGTTCCATGAACATCTATGCCACTGATAACAGCGGCCAAATCAACGTCAGCCAGCCACTAACCCAATTAGCCCTCCAGGCAGCCATGCAGTTTACGCAAGATGGCTATCTGGTTGAATGGCGCATGCCGGTAAGCTTATTAGGGACGGAACTGTTGCTACGAGTCAGCGTCATTGACATTGATGACACCAGCGCAGCGAGTCGCATTCTGACTACCCAGGGCCCAGAACAGCAGGGTTATACTGCCCTCAACACCCTGTCTAATCAAGCCATGGCCTTGTTAGCTGGACAGCAAGAAAGCCCCATGTCGGTAACCCTCTACGATAGCCAGCTCAACCGTCTGGCACACACTGGGCATATTCCTCTAGCCACCCAAGATAGTTGGCATTGGAGCCTGCCAGAGCTAGCTCGGCAGGTTTATGGCAGACTCATCACCCACATCATGTCTTTCACCAACCCAGTTAGCGGTGATGCCCTGCTACAGCGTCCAAGGTTACTTAACCTAGCCCTTGGTGGCATTGTCATTCAAGATCGTTGGCCTATGCAGCAAACCCAAGGTATTCAGGCCACCGCTATGCCAATATTTGCCGATAATCAGCAGGTTATTGGCGTGGTTTTAGTGGAACAGGCCATTGATCAGCTAATGCAGATTCAACGCCAGGCCATGGAACAAATGGTATTGATTTCACTGACTACAGCCCTATTGATTATGCTGACACTGGTGCTGCTGTTTTGGCGCTTGGCGCAACGTATCCGTACTTTGGGCAGGCAAACACATGCTTTGGTTGATGCCTCTGGTCGCTTACAAACAGGCAAGCTGGCCATCAAGCTTGATGGCCAGGATGAAATCAGTGACCTAGCCAGGGATATCTCCAATGTCATGCAGCGCTTGCAGCAACATCAACGCTTTTTGGCGCAAATCCCACGTACTTTAAGCCATGAAATCAAAAATCCGTTAAACACGATCTCCACCTCCTTGGGCAATCTCAAGGCTGAATTAGCAGAGCACCCGAGTGCCGAATATATTCACGCAGCCCAGCGCGGGTTGTATAAAATTGAGTCCATTCTCACTAAGCTGGCCAGTGCCGCCAGCTTAGAACAAGCTCTAGATCAAGAAGCCAAGGAAAGCATTGATCTGGCCTACCTACTTAGTAGCTACTGCCACTATCAGGCGCAAGCCGTTGATCAACTCGACTACCAGGGTCCGACTCAAGAGGTGTTTATGCAAGCGGTGGATTATCGCCTCGAACAAGCCCTGGATAAGCTCTTGGACAACGCCAAAGACTTCCGCCAGCCACTCACTCCTATTAAAGTCAGTTTGCGTTTAGATGGGCCTTGGGCGCTAGTAAGCTTCTGCAATGTGGGCCCAACCATCGATGCTAATCAGGCCCCACAGTTGTTCCACTCAATGGTATCCCACCGGGCCACGGCAAAAGAAGGCGGCAAAGGCCACTTTGGCCTCGGACTATTTGTTGTGCGCACCATCTGCGAACACCATGGTGGCCAGGTTAGTTGGCACAATCAACATCAACCCGATGGCGTTTGTTTTCAGTTGCGCCTGCCCATCAACATGGCCTAAGTGGTCGTGCCGTCTCCATCATTTCTACAACATCCTCCCACGAGTCTCCACGCTTTATCCACTGTTTGCGCATGGTTGTTTGCTTTACTAGGCATGGTAAAGCCAATGATAACTCAACCCAGGGGATGATCAACATGCCTAACTTTAATGAATTTAAGCGCCGTTGCCTGGCCTACCATAGCCATCAACCAGCAGCCAGTGGCCATGTCAGCCCTAGTCAATTGTTTGCCCAGTGCAATACCACCATCTACGCCCATGCCAGCCACATGCAGCCGCAATCACCACCGAGCACGGCTGATATCGCCCTACGTATTAAAGAGGTGTGTGCCGATTCCATCTCTTGGCGTTATATCTATGATCAAGTAGAAGATAGCGTGCAACACCAACATGGTGGCTATGGTGTCTCTAAACCAGTTATTTTCCATTATGTTAGCAACATGATCATCGCCTTATTAGTGTACCGCCGGCACGACAAAACCCTATCTAGTGAAATCCTCATGCGCCTACTTAGCAAGCTGGATCTACATCAACCGCTACTCAGAGCCGGCTTGGAGATGCTGGCTGAAGAAAGCCTGCGCCGCTGTTATGTACCCCATACCTACACTGAATTGGCAGGTTAATTAGCGCCTGCTTAATTGCAGATTTTTAATCATAAAAGTATTGATTTTCGCCTTCAAAGCTTATTAATATTTGCTCCATAGCAAACTGATTTGTTGGTCCTCAACCTTGTCAGCGCTGCTGGCAGGGGGAACACCGTGGAGTTTCGCCATGTCCGATGAAAATAATATTGATAGCTTGCAAGAACAGCTGCACGACATAGTCGCCGACTTGGAACAGGCAAACCAAGAAAGTGACAAACAAGCCGCCGATCGCCGCGCCCTTGAGGCCAGACGGCGTATTGAGGCTTTAAAAGAAGAACGCCAATTAGAAAAAGATTTGGCTGATTTTTCCTATGATTTAGATGACTACTAACAAAAGGGGCCAGTAGCTAGTACTGACCCCTGTATTCATCACGCCTGACTAATCACCGCTAATCATCACCGACAACAGTGGTACTCTTCAAGCTGCGTTGGGCAAACCACCAAGCAATAAATACCGCAATGGTGGCCGCTAAAATCACCAATGTGGCCAAGGCGTTGATTTGTGGACTGATACCCATACGCACACTGGAGAAGACTGCCATTGGTAGGGTGGTGGAACCAGGTCCCGACACAAAGCTGGCAATAACCAAGTCATCCAAAGACAGGGTAAAGGCTAGCAACCAACCCGACATCAAAGCTGGCGCAATAATAGGCAGGGTAACCAAAAAGAATACCTTCCAAGGGGGTGCGCCCAAATCCTGCGCAGCCTCTTCGATGGAATCATCCAATTCCTGCAAGCGCGAGGTGATTACCACCGCCACGAAGGCTGTACAGAAGGTCACATGGGCAATCCAGATGGTTAGCATGCCCCGTTCACCAGGCCAACCCAAGGACTGCCCCATAGCAACAAATAGCAGCAATAAAGACAAACCAGTGATAACTTCAGGCATTACCAAGGGCGCAGTGATCATACTGGTAAAGGCGGTTTTGCCTTTAAAGTCACCCATGCGCACCATCACTATTGACGCCATGGTACCCAGCACCACCGCAGCGGAGGCCGCTAGTACGGCAATTTTCAAGCTGATCCAGGCAGCACCAAGCATCTGTGGATCACGGAACAGCTCGCCATACCATTTAAAGGAAAAGCCTGCCCATACGGTCACCAAATCTGACTTGTTGAAGGAAAAGATCACCAAAATGAGAATCGGCGCATAGAGGAAGAAGAAGCCAACACTTAAAAAGGACTTCGACCATGTAGATAGTTTACCTGTTTGCATGATTAGGCCTCCAACTCACGAGATTGATAACGATGGAAGAAGGTTATCGGTACCAATAGCAACAACAGCATGACTATGGCCACCGCCGATGCCACCGGCCAATCACGGTTATTAAAGAACTCCTGCCACAGTACCTTACCAATCATCAGGGTTTCTGCACCACCGAGCATTTCGGGGATAACGAATTCGCCCACAGAAGGGATAAATACCAGCATGGAACCGGCAATAATGCCTGCTTTAGATAGTGGCAAGGTGACGGTCAGGAAGGTTTTCCATGGCGGACAACCCAGATCAGCAGAGGCCTCCAAAAGGGAGTTATCTAACTTCACCAAGTTGGTATAGATGGGTAACACCATAAAGGGCAGATAGGCGTAAACAATACCAATATAGACGGCCAACTCTGTATTAAGCAGAGCAATCGGCTCGTCAATGATACCGATGCTCATTAAGCCATTGTTGATCAGACCATTGTTTTTGAGGATTCCCACCCAGGCGTAAATACGAATCAGGAAGGAGGTCCAAGAAGGCAACATCACCATCATCAGCAACGCATTGCGGGTGTTGGCATCGGCTCTAGCAATGGCATAGGCCATTGGGTAGCCTATCAACAGGGCACCAATGGTAGCAAAAAAAGCAATCCGCACAGAACTCAAATAAGCCTTAGCGTACAGGGAGTCATCGATAAGGTAATAGTAGTTACCAATATTCAGGTTGATGGTCAGCACTTCATCGACAAATTCCACCAACTCCGTATAAGGAGGAATGGAATATTGCATCTCCGCGAAACTAATCTTGAAGACGATAATGAAGGGAACCAGGAAAAATAGCAGTAACCAGATATAGGGTACTGCTATGACACTACGGGCGCCTAACTTACTCATTGATACAGTACCACGGAACTGGAAGCCGACCAGTAGAGGTACACATCGTCTTCCCAGGTTAATCGTTGCTCATGACGGTCCACATTGGTGGTGGTTGCCATCACGACCTTGCCCGAAGGAAGGCGTACGTGATACACGGAATGGCCACCCAAATAGGCTATGTCGTGCACCTTGCCCAGAGCCCAGTTTTCACCCTGTTCTGGCTTGCTGCGAGACATGTAAATTTTTTCTGGCCGTACTGCCACACCAACGTGGGCGCCTTCCAGAGCGTTAATGCCGCCTTCAACCTGCAATACACAATCCAAATCTTCGCTGCTAAGCTGGCTGGATTCTGTACCAACGTGCTGCACCGTAGCATCAAAAATGTTCACCGAGCCAATGAATTCGGCCGTATGGCGGCTATTGGGGAACTCATAAATCTCGCTAGGGCTACCGACCTGCATGATTTCACCCAGATGCATGATACTCACGCGGTTGGCCATGGTCATGGCTTCTTCCTGATCGTGGGTTACCATGACACAGGTAACACCAACAGATTCAATAATATCCACCAGTTCCAACTGCATCTGGCCGCGTAGCTTTTTATCCAAGGCCCCCATGGGCTCATCCAAGAGCAGCACTTTGGGCTTTTTCGCCAAGGAACGGGCCAAGGCCACACGCTGACGCTGACCACCAGAAAGCTGGTTAGGTTTGCGCTTAGCATATTCAGTCATATGCACCAGCTTCAACATGCCTTCTACCTGCGCATCAATTTCGGCTTTCGGCAGCTTGTCTTGTTTCAAACCAAAGGCCACATTTTGCTCAACCGTCATGTGCGGGAACAGGGCATAGGACTGAAACATCATGTTTACCTGGCGCTTATAGGGTGGCACCTGAGAAACATCTTCACCATCGATCAGGATGGCGCCTTCACTCGGTGTTTCAAAGCCAGACATCATACGTAGCAGGGTGGTTTTACCACAGCCTGAACCACCTAATAGGGCAAAGATTTCACCTTTGCTGATACTTAGGCTGACGTTCTTTACGGCGCTCAACTGACCAAAGCGTTTGGTCACATTACGGATTTCTAGCATAGGGCTAGGCGCAGCGTCGCTCATAGCAATACTCCGAGTGGATTAAATAATTCGTTATACAAAAAGCCGCCGTAGGAGGGACCTTGTCCGACCTACGGCAGCAGGGTTCACAGAGGCTTAGTTGCCGGTGCGAACGTCAGTCCATGCGCGAGTCGCAGCACGGGTTACCTTAGGAGGTAAGATTTCGAAAGTAAACAGCTTGGCCTTGGCTTCTGGTGTTGGGTAGATACCAGGGTGGTCCAAAATGTCTTGCTCTACGTGTGCGCTCGCAGCAGAGTTGGCATTGGCATACCATACATAGTTGGTGATAGCCGCAGTCACTTCAGGGCGCATCAGGTAGTTCAAGAACTTGTGCGCATTGTCAACGTTCTTGGCATCAGCGGGGATACCCATCATGTCGATCCATAGTGGCGCGCCTTCTGCTGGAATCACATAGTCTACAGCCACACCGGCATCGGCTTCATCAGCTGCCAATTGCGCCATAAATACGTCACCAGACCAACCAACAGCCACACAGATATCGCCGTTAGCCAGCGCATCGATGTAGTTGGAGGAGTGGAACTTAGTTACGTGATCACGTACGCCCTTGACCACTTCAGCACCAGCCTGCCAGTCTTTCTTGTCCGTGGAGTTTGGATTCAAACCCAGGTACTTCATAGCGATTGGCAGTACTTCGTCTGCGGCATCCAACATGTGCACACCACATTCGGCTAGCTTAGCCATGTTTTCAGCTTTGAAAACCATGTCCCAAGTGCCCACATTAAAGTCGTCACCTAGGGCCTTCTTCACCATGTCAACGTTGTAACCAATGCCCGTGGTACCCCACATGTAAGGTACACCGTGAGCATTGTCCGGGTCGATACCGGCAATGGTGGCCATCATTTCGCTATCCATGTTCTTCAGATTTGGCAGCTTGGACTTATCCAGCTTTTGGAATACACCAGCCATGATCTGACGACCCATGAAGGAAGAACTTGGTACTACCAGGTCATATCCAGAGTTACCGGTTAGCAGCTTAGCTTCCAGTACGTCATTACTGTCAAACATGTCATACACAACCTTGATACCGGTTTCGGCTTCAAAGTTAGAGATGGTGTCGTCAGCAATATAATCAGACCAGTTATAAATATGCAGTACTTCTTGTGCTTGTACGGAACCAGCCATCAGGCCAGTGGCACAGGCTAAAGTTGCCAGGGTGCTTGTAATTTTTTTCATTATGCTCTCCTAAGTTAAGCTTTATCTTAGCTTTTCGATCTTGTCATCGAAAGTACGCTAATATTTTTCACTTTCATGCGAAAGGAAATTTTATTGAACCTCTGCGTAAGCCTTGTCTAGTGCTTGGCTTAACAAAGTAATCAATTCGTCGATTTCCGCCTTTGTGATACACAAGGGTGGACTCATAATTAGGCAATCACCCACGGCGCGCACCATCAAGCCACTAGCAATGGCGTTATCGCGGGCCTTAGCGGCGATTTCTACGTCCTTATCAAATGGCGTGCGGCTGGCCTTGTCTTGCACCAGTTCTAGGGCACCAACCATGGCCATGCCACGTACCTGACCAACCAACGGGTGATCAGCTAGCTCGGCAAGTTTAGCTTGCAGGTAAGGACCCGTTTCATCACGCACCTGATCAACCATGCCTTCGCGCTCGATGATATCGATGTTGGCCTTGGCAACGGCTGCCGCTACTGGGTGACCAGAATAGGTATAGCCGTGGGCAAATTCACCGCCCTCGATCAACACATCAGCCACACGCTTGCTCACCGCAACACCACCAATTGGCAGGTAACCAGAAGATAGGCCCTTGGCAAATGGAATCATGTCAGCTTCAATGTCAAAGGTCTGTGCAGCAAACCAGTTGCCGGTACGGCCAAAGCCTGTGATAACCTCATCGAGGATAATTAGCAGGTCATACTTCTTACAGATACGCTGAATTTCTGGCCAGTAGTTGGCTGGAGGCACAATCACACCACCGGCACCTTGTATAGGCTCACCAATAAAGGCACCCACATTCTCAGCACCTAGCTCTAAAATTTTGTCTTCTAGGGCTTTAGCGGCGCGCAGACCAAAATCTTCTACGCTTTCACCCGCTGTGGATTCCTTGTACCAATGGGGCTGCATAATGTGCTCGATGCCATCAATAATGCCACCTTGCTTATGCATAAATTCCATACCGCCTAAGGACATGCCGGCCATGGTGGAACCGTGATAGGCGTTATTACGAGAAATCACAATACGCTTCTCTGGCTGGCCTTTTTGTGTCCAGTAGTGACGTACCATACGCAGGTTAGTATCGTTGGATTCGGAACCGGAGCCGGTAAAGAACACGTGGCCAATGTTAGCTGGGGCTAATTGCTTAATCTTGGCTGCCAATTCAATGGCCGGCACGTTGGCAGTACCAAAAAAGCTGTTGTAATAGGCCAACTGCTTCATCTGTTCATAGGCAACATCGGCTAGTTCATCACGACCATAACCGATGTTGACACACCATAGACCCGCCATACCATCAAGGATACGATTACCTTCAGAATCATATATGTATACACCTTCACCACCGGTCACAACACGCGTACCCTTGGCATGCAAGGCCTTCGAATCGGTAAACGGATGCAGGTAATTTTCGCGGTCCAAACTTTGCAAATTAGCGGTGTTTTGCTCTGGTATCATGGAATTCATCAGCTTCTCCTATAACGTCTATAACTGACGGATTTAAACGGTTAATAACAGGTACTCACGCTCCCAAGAGCTGATAACCTGCATGAAATTTTCATTTTCTTTTTCTTTTACGGAAAGATAGGCACGCACAAAACGATCACCAAATATTTCTCGTAAAGGTTCGCACCGATCCAACTGGATCAAGGCTTCGGTAAGGGATCGAGGCAACTCGCGGGTGCCCTTGTCATAGGCGCTGCCTTCCACCGGCGCACTAGGTTCAAGTTGCTCGATAATACCCAGATAACCACAGGCTAGACTGGCTGCCATGGCTAAATAAGGATTGGCATCGGCACCACCCACGCGGTTTTCAACGCGCACATTAGGACCATCAGCGTCAGGTACACGTAGGCCCACGGTGCGGTTGTCGTAACCCCAATGCACGTTAACAGGGGCTGATTCTTCACGCTGATAACGGCGATAAGAATTGACGTTAGGAGCAAATAATGCGGTCACGGCCTTGGTGTACTTCTGCAAGCCGCCAATATAATGGCGCAAGGTATCGCTAATACCGCCACCCTCTGCCATAAATACATTGTTGCCATTGGTGTCTAGCAAACTTTGGTGGATATGCATGGAACTGCCGGGCTGGCCTTCCACTGGTTTGGCCATAAAGGTGGCCGACATATCGTGCTTTAACGCGGCTTCACGTAGGGTGCGCTTAAATAAGAACACCTGATCGGCCAAGCCGAGAGCTTCACCATGCAGGAAGTTAATTTCCATCTGACCCAGGCCTTCTTCATGAATGAGGGTTTCCACATCCAAATTCTGTGCTTCGCAATAGTCGTAAACATCTTCGAACAAGGGATCGAATTCATTCAAGGCATCAATGCTATAGGACTGGCGGCCGGTTTCCGCACGCCCTGAACGACCCACAGGCGGTTCCAGAGGAAAATCAGGGTCGAGATTGCGCTTAGTTAGGAAGAATTCCACCTCAGGGGCGACAATGGGGGTCAAACCCATGTCTGCATAGAGCTTTAATACGCGACGCAGTACCGTGCGGGGCGCCATGTCCACTAGCTCATCATTAGCATCATAGCAGTCATGAATAATCTGCGCCGTTGGTTCCAATGCCCATGGCAGAATATGCACCGCGTTGGGATCAGGCTTCAGATAGATATCAATTTCAGCATCATCAATCATGCTGTAATCATTGGTATAGTCGCCGGTGACGGTGAGCATCAGAACGCTTTCCGGAATGCGGGTAATGGTACCCTCGGAAAACTTATTGGCAGGCATGATTTTACCCCGGGCAATGCCGGTAAGATCACTGATGATGCATTCGATCTCCGTAATCTTGTTATCTGCTAACCAGTTCTGAATGGACTTTTGGTCCGCCATAAATCACCTTATACCTTTATTATTTGAATGTTATTTAGTTGTCATACGTTGCTCTGCAGCAACCCGAAAGCCATCAAATATGGCACTATAAAAATCGTCTTGGGTAACCTGATACTCAGGGTGCCATTGCACGGCCATATTAAAAGCCTTAGCCTGCGGGTCACAAAAAGCCTCAATCAAACCATCTGGGGCGCGGCACTCAACCTGCAGACCATGGCCTAGCTGCTTAATGCCCTGGCCATGTAAAGAATTCACTTTGGCCGTGGTCTGACCATACAAACTAGCCAACACACCATTGGTCGCTAAGGCGACATTATGGGCATGACCATATTGCACTTCACGAGGATCCTCTTTGTTCTCGCGGTGATCCATAAAGCCATCTATCTCGTGCACATGCTGATGCAAGGTACCGCCATAAACCACGTTCATTTCCTGAAAACCGCGGCAAATGGCCAATAATGGCACACCCATTTGGATGGCTTTAGGGATTAAGGACAAGGTAAGGGAATCACGACGCACATCATGCAAGGTGCCTGGGCGACTCTCTTCACCATAGTGATGGGGCTCAACATTGCTATAACCACCCGGTAACAATAAACCATCCAAAGAAGCTAATAAGGCTTCTATATCCATGCCCCTATCATCGCCACGCTCCACCATGCATGGAATCAGTACAGGCACTGCTCCCATAGCATCAATCACCGCAGCTGTGTACTTTTCGCCAACTCGGTGGAAAGGGTGAATGCCATCAATCTGCACATCGCAGGCTAGGCCGATAAGGGGTTTTTTCATAGATACTGGATAGGGTTAATTGTTTTAGTAAGTGAACAATATCACAAACACGAAATTAAACACAAGATCTGTGTACTATTATATTGAACACAATATTATTCCCTAATTTTGATCATAACTCATTGAATTAAATGATTTATGTATGATTTCATAAACAAAATCTATCATTTTTGATCAAAATATTTCGTGATTGTTTTGTCATTTATTTCAAACAAAATGCACATTTTTGCTTGCAAGCAGGAGGTTATTTGATACCATCCCTAGACTAATTAATGAATAATGAACCCAGCGAGTACATAACATGGCCCATCAAGTAGCTGCCCCACAAGAGGCAATAGACTTTCTTGCTGCTAATCCAGATTTGGTCGCCGTAGACCTACTACTACCAGACCAACATGGCGTATTGCGCGGCAAACGCATCCCTGCCCATGATCTATTAAAGGCCTACGAGTCAGGCATCTTTCTACCAGGATCTGTATTCGCACTGGACATTAACGGCAATACCATAGAGTCCACCGGCATCGGTTTTGACACGGGTGATTGCGATCAACCTTGCCGCCCAGTGCCGGGCACCCTAGTACGCGTGCCATGGCAGAATAAGCCAATGGCGCAATGTTTGCTGACTATGGAACAAGAACCGGGCACGGCCTACTTTGCCAACCCCCGCCATGTATTAGACAAGGTAATGGACCGATTTAAGCAGCTCAAGCTAACCCCTATGGTGGCTGTGGAACTGGAATTCTACCTCACCGACACCGAGCGCTTGCCAAATGGGCAATTACAAGCACCTATCTCACCTGTCAATGGGCTACGAGAAGTCGACACGCAGGTGTATTCTATGGATAACTTGGATGACTATGGTGATTTATTAGAAGACATCATGGCAGCAGCCGAGGTACAAGGATTGCCAGCCTCTACCGCCATCGCTGAATATGCACCTGGGCAATTTGAAATAAACCTCAACCATATTGATGATGCGCTACTGGCCTGTGATCAGGCGATGATGTTGAAACGCCTAATTCGCTCCGTCTCCCGTCGTCATGGATTTGAAGCCACCTTCATGGCAAAACCCTTTGCAGATCAAGCAGGTAGTGGCATGCACATCCACATGAGCCTGCTCGACGAAGAAGGTAATAACATCTTCTCCAAGGGCAGTGCTCAGGATAATGAACACCTACACAAGGCCCTTGCTGGCCTCCAGCATACCTTGGCTGATAGCATGGGGCTACTCTGCCCTAAAGTGAATTCTTTCCGTCGCTTCCAGCCAGATTTCTTTGTGCCTATGGCACCCACATGGGGCATTGATAACCGCACCGTCGCCCTCCGCATTCCCAATGGTGGTGCTAAGGCTCGCCGCATTGAACATCGTGTTGCCGGCGCCGATGCCAACCCATACCTTGCCATGGCGGCTCTGATTGGCGGCACCCACTATGGTTTGACTCATGACTTACCCTTGGATGCGCAAATCAAAGGCAACGCCCCAGAGCAGGTAAAGCCCAGCCTTCCGCTTGACTGGCGTAGTGCCCAACAGCAGTTGGCGCGCAGCAGCTTCGCTAAGGAGTATTTGGGGGCTGATTATCTGCATGTCTATCAGGAAGTGCAGCAGGCCGAGTTTATCCAGTTCAACGGCCAGGTAACTAGCCTAGAGATCGACTGGTACCAGCGCACGGTGTAAAAACTAAGGAGCGCCTATGACCACCATTAGCGGCCAAGGTCACACTGATTCTTGGTATGCGGCGAGCCGCAACCAGGACTTCGCACAAGCCCCGTTACAGGGCCAGGTGGAGGCCGATGTATGCATCATCGGTGCTGGTATTACCGGCCTTAGTGCTGCCCTTGAGCTGGTCCAGCAAGGCTTTCAGGTTGCTGTACTAGAAGCCAATTGCATTGCTTGGGGCGCTTCTGGCCGCAGTGGTGGACAGATGATCTTTGGGTACGGCTGTGACATGCCGGTGATCGAAAAAGCAGCCGGAAGCACAGCCGCCAAAGCCATCTGGGACATGTCCCTTGAAGGCATGGATTTAATACGTCAACGCATTAGCCAACATCAAATTGACTGTGATCTGCAGGCTGGCCATCTCCATGCGGCCATCAAACCTCGACATATGCAAGAATTACAGCAATGGCATGACGATCTGGTAAATAACTATAGTTATCAAAGTCTTAGCCTATGGCAACAAGCGGAACTACAAGACCAGATCGATAGCCAACGCTATCTAGGCGGATTGTTTGATAGCAATTCTGGCCATATTCATCCGTTAAACTATACCCTTGGTCTAGCCCAAGCCGCCCTCTCCGCCGGTGTTCAAATCTATGAACACAGCCCCGTGAGAAAGCACGTCACCAGTGCCGGCAAGCAACTATGCCAGAGTGACCAAGGCCAGATAAAAGCCACATATGTTATCTATGCCTGCAATGCCTATATCGACAAGCTGCAGCCCTATCTCAATGCGCGTATCATGCCCGTCGGCACTTATATTGGCGCTAGCCAGCCATTGGGAGAAACTCAGGCTCGCGCCTTGATTAGCAATAACATGGCCGTGGCTGACATGAATTATGCCTTGGATTATTTCCGCTTCAGCAACGATCACCGGCTACTATTTGGTGGCCGGGTCAGCTACACCACGATGCCACCACGTAACCTCAAGAAAACCATGCATAAGCGCATGCAGCTGGTATTTCCTCAGCTAAAAGATGTGCAGATTGACTATGCCTGGGGTGGCAATGTGGCCATTACCGTCAATCGCGGCCCGCATTTTGGCCAGTTGGAAAAAGATGTGTTTTTTGCCCAAGGTTTTTCTGGCCATGGCATTGCTGCGACAAACCTAGCGGGCAAACTCATGGCTGAAGCTGTGGCTGGGCAAGCACAACGCTTGGCGTTATTTGATGACATTAAGCATTTACCTTTCCCCGGCGGGGAGTGGTTTAGAGTGCCGGCCTTACTGTTAGGCACTGCCTGGTATCGGTTGCGCGATAAACTGTAATAAAAAACGGGGCTCAAGGCCCCGTTTTGTTAATCATCATCAGCGACTAACTCTTTATCTGGATGTACCGCCGTAGGCCCGGTGTTGGCACTCACAACCACAGCCGTTGTTTGCCCTAAATTACGGAAACGATGGGGTAAGTTAGTACGGAAAAAGTAACCATCACCGGTTTTCAAATGATAGGTCTTATAGTCGACGGTGATCTCTACTTCACCTTCAATGACCGTACCCGCTTCTTCACCATCGTACTTGATCATTTCTTCGCCCGTATCAGCCCCAGGCGGGTAGGTTTCAATCAACATGGAAAGGTTGCGATTAGGCACATTGTGGCCTATGAGCTTTAAGGCCACACCCTGGGCTTCCATATCAGCTTGTTCATCGGCGCGAAATACCACCTGATCAGATTGCACCAAATCCAAGGTAAAGAACTCTTCCACGCTCATAGGAAAGCCCTTAAGTACCTTTAAAAGAGAACTAAAAGAAGGACTTACCGTGTTCTTCTCTATCATAGAAATGGTGCTATTAGTGACACCCGCACGCTTGGCCAACTCCCGTTGCGATATACCCTGACGCTTACGGATAGCCTTGAGACGTTCACCTAGATCCACAAGATCCTCCACATGTATAAAAAGTTCGATATTCTGAACATAAATACTAACGAACGCCTAGTTTAGCAATATATGTTCGATTTATCACACACTTTTTACATTTTATTGAGGAAATTTGGCAGGCAGCTTGACACAGGTATTGACCCCATCACCGGGGGCACTATCAATGCTTAAGCTACCACCCAGGGTTTTTACACGCTCGGTAATGCCATTGAGACCATAGCCCTTATCAAGCTCATTGCTATCAAAGCCAACACCATCATCGATGACACACACGCATAAGCCTTCGGGCTCTTCATGCAGTTGCACCACAATGTGTTTGGCCTTGGCGTACTTGGCGGTGTTGTTAAGCAGCTCCTGCACAATACGGTAGGTAGCGATGGTAAAGGTCTCATCCATGCTATCGACACTATCGTCGATATCCAGCTCTACCTCAATGCCTTGATCAGCAAATTTAAATTCGGTAACACACTGCTTAATAGCTGTTTTTAAGCCAAAGGCATCCAAGGCTTCCGGGCGTAGTCGCTGAATCAGATTGCGAATCTTTTCATACAAGCCTTCACTATGGCGGTAGATGTCACTGCCACAAGTAATCACATCGCTACTTGATTCTGATTCCCGGATAATATGGGCGCTAATTTTTATGGCCGTAAGAATCTGTCCAAACTCATCATGTAGTTCGCGCGCTAAATGATGATACTGGTCTTCTTGAATGCGAATGATCTGGTTGGCTAGGCGTTTGTTTTCATCACTCGAGCGCTGCAACTCAACGGTACGCTGGGCAACCCGCTCTTCCAGCAGGTCATGTTGTTGAGCAAGACGTATCAAGGCTTCATCGCGCTGTATTTCACTGCGATGCTTGGCAATGCTGGTACGTAGATAAATCATAAAGCCCAGCACAAGCAAGAGCAGCAGTATGACTAGTTGATTGATCTGTGCGCCATATAAGCCAATGTCACGGCTGGTTATCAAGGTAAATGGCTGACCATATTGATCTAATTCGAATTCCCGTTGTAATCGATTAAGAACCAACAATGGTGCCTCATCCTGGGAGGCAGTGATGTCGTCCGCCGCCGCCTTTCGCTCCGGCCCATAGGTGAGGCTAATATCCGCCCCCGGCAAGGCTACCTGAGCTGCTTTCAATAATGGGTCAGTCAGAATCAGTGAGGTCGCTACCAAAATACCTGGAGCATCGGCACCATTTTTCTGGGTTACCATGCGGACGGGCTTATACAGCAAATAGCCCTTGCCACCTTCGCGTAAGCCATAAGGTCGGCTTGCGGTAGTCTCGCCTGTGGTGAGGGCTTTAATTAGGGGCACTCGCATTAACTTGGCTGACATCATGTCAAAACCGAGGATATCTTTTACCTCCTCCAAATAGGGATCAATAAAAAATACTGGAAACATGACCGGCGTTTCAGCCAACAGGTTAAATGGTTTAGAAGGCTTGCCGGTTTTACTTTTGCGGGACACATAGCGATACACCTTATAATCGCTCAAGCCTTGAATTTGCATGCGCTGGGCAAACCCGTGCTGATCCTGAGGATGAATCCCAACCAAGGCTTCAAACATATAAATCTGTGAGTAGGCCTGGCGCATACTGCGGGTGTAATCTTGCACTTCTTCAATGGCAGTGGGGCCCGACACCTTCAAAATGGAAGCAAACCCAGACAAGGCGGCCTCATTAATGACCAGCTGCTCTTGTACCCGACTTACGGCGTCACTAGCCTGCCGATTAAATTCCACTTCTTGGCTACTGATACTCGCGTTGATAAATAGATATACGGCTAATACCATGACACTGAGCCAGATAATTAGCCGCGTGCCGATAAACCAAAACATGCTGCTTGCCGGAAGCTTTTCTGGCAAGGATACGTCATTCATTTAACTACTGTCCCTAGTAAAAACACCAAAACTCATGCTGCTGTATCTCATTATTATTGTTCTCGCAGTGTATCACGCTAGCTACAGAGGCGGAACCTCGTCCAGCCAATGCTTAAAGGGACGACTATAGCGGTGCACCAGATGACGGTAGAGCAATTCAGTGATTACCCAGCAACCGATAAACAGGAACGAGGAC
>JAERSU010000189.1 GCA_016845445.1 Oceanospirillaceae bacterium
ACCGTCATTGCGAGCGCCCCTTATCCACCGTCATTGCGAGCGCCCCTTATCCACCGTCAATGCGAGCGCCCCTTATCCACCGTCAATGCGAGCGCCCCTTATCCACCGTCATTGCGAGCGTAGCGAAGCAACCTCCTGCAGCATAGCACTCCGCCCAACAGAGATTGCCACGCCCTACGGGCTCGCAACAACAGAGGGAGGTTGGACGCTATCCATAACACTATCTTTACACTTGGCGCACTTGGCTATGGTTATTTTCACCCCCATTGATATGCTACACCTTTATGATTAAGAGCAACCCTGTCTATGAGCGATAAGAGCAAACCCTCCGAGCAAGCTGGCATGCAGCTACTTTTACGCCTACTTCCCTTTATTAAGCCCTATCGCAAGATGGTATTGGGTGCGCTGCTAGCCCTGTTGTTTACCGCTGGCGTCACTCTAGCCATGGGCCAGGGTATTCGCATACTGGTCGACCAGGGCTTTGACTCTGCCGATCCCAGTCGGCTTAACCAGGCCATGCTGATAATGGCCGCTATTACTGCAGCCCTCGCCTTTGGTACCTTTATTCGTTTTTATCTGGTGTCTTGGATTGGTGAGCGCGTCAGTAACGACATTCGCCTGGCGGTATTTAATCATCTACTCACCCTGCACCCACACTATTTTGAAGAAAACCGCAGTGGTGAGATTAACGCCCGCTTAACCACCGACACAACCTTGCTGCAATCCATCATTGGTTCGTCTATTTCCATGGCATTGCGCAATTCCCTCACCTTTGTGGGTGGTCTGATCATGATGTTGGTTACTAACCTAAAACTAGCTCTTATTGTACTCTCTAGTGTGCCCCTAATCGTATTACCCATGCTCATGTACGGCCGTCGTGTGCGCGCCCTGTCTCGTGAGAGTCAGGACACCGTCGCCGATGTGGGCACCTACGCCGGTGAAATCGTGCAAAACATCAAGGTGGTGCAAGGCTACACTCGTGAAGCCGAAGAAAGCCGCGCCTTTGCCGGCGAAGTAGAAAAAGCCTTTGCCGTTGCCAAACGCCGTATTTTGCAGCGTTCTTTGTTAATTATAGTGGCCATGAGCTTAGTCTTTACGGGTCTTGCCACCATGATTTGGGTAGGGGCCCAGGACGTCGGTGGTGGCGTAATCAGTTCTGGTGAACTGTCTGCCTTTATCTTTTACGCCATCATGGTGGCCACAGCCGTGGCCACCATATCAGAAGTCTATGGCGAATTGCAACGCGCCGCTGGCGCCACCGAACGCCTCATGGAACTCTTGTCATCAAAGCCAGACATCGCTGCCCCAAGTCAACCTGTGGCTCTGCCAGATGGTCCCTTACCCATTCGCTTTGACAAGGTCAACTTTGCCTATCCGTCGCGCCCAGATCAGGCCGCCACGCAAGAGTTAAGTTTTACCATAGATGCTGGCGAAACCGTGGCCATTGTCGGCCCATCCGGTGCCGGTAAAACCACCCTATTTGAGCTGTTACAGCGCTTTTACGACCCCCAGTCTGGTGACATCCACATCGCTGACAAGGCCATTAAGCAACTTACCCCACAGGATTTACGCCTGCATTTGGGCATAGTGCCACAACAACCTACGTTATTTAGTAGTGATGTCTGGCATAACATTCGGTATGGCAACCCACAGGCCACGGACGAGCAGGTGTACCAAGCTGCCAAGCAAGCCAACGCCCATGAATTCATACAACGATTGCCCAAAGGCTATAATAGCTACCTAGGCGAACAAGGAGTGCGCTTGTCTGGCGGCCAACGTCAACGGGTGGCCATCGCAAGGGCCATGTTAAAAAACCCGTCCATCTTGTTATTGGATGAAGCCACGAGTGCCCTGGATGCTGAAAGTGAAGCCAAGGTGACCGCCGCCTTGCAGGAATTAATGAAGGGGCGCACAACCCTAATCATTGCCCACCGTTTAGCGACCGTTATGCATGCCGATCGTATCCTGTTAATGGATGAAGGTAAGATCATCGCCCATGGCAAACACGACGAGCTATTAGCCCAATCAGAGCTATACCAGCGCCTATGCAAATTGCAGTTTGATCATTAGAATAGCGCCATGACATTGCAGCCAGCACAAGAAATCACCCTTCTAAGAGACGGTTATTGGGACCGCACTGCGGTTGTGCAAATGCCCGATGCAACATTACGGGTGCGCAAAATCAGCAAGGGAGAGGCATCGGCTGGCCCTTGGGGACGAGATAATCTACGCGCAGAAGCCAACTACTTGGCTGCTTTAGAACCCCATCTCAGGGACTTCTTCCCTAGCCTTCTTGATCACTGGGATGGCCAGACCACCGGCTACGACATGGCTTTTCAGCAGGGCTATATTAATGTTGGCGAACTGGCTCGCCGGCAGCTGTTTAATCAATCGCAAGCGGATGCCATGCAGGCCTATCTGAGCGAGCGAGTGTTCAATCAGTTACATACTGTCTGCCATAGCAAGCCGGTGCTGGCGGATAACATGCGTGATACCCTGCTTAAGGCCCAAGCCTGCCTGCAACACCATGGGCAACTTGCCTGTCTTCTAGGGCCTATTCATATTAATGATGACTTAGTAACTAGCCTCGACGCCCAGTTACAACAACTTCTGCATAGCCCACAAATGCACAGTTTTGATCAGCAGCCACAGGTGCGTTTGCACGGCGACATGTTTATGGAAAATATGCTCCTACCGCAACAAGGCTGCGGCGCTGACTGGCCCCGCCAACTAATATTAATCGACCCCATATCCGTTGCTGGAGTGGGCACCGGTCACCCCTTGTTTGATCTAGGCAAGTATCTATCCTACGCCACCGGGGAACTGCCCGCCATGCGGCAGGAACGGGTTATTGTCACAGGTTTTAACAAGCCTTTGGAGGGCCATTTTAGTTGGCAAATTGACTGGCAGGATGCCGCTATGGAGGGCTTCAGCAAGATTGACTGGCATAGCAGCATGCGCCAAGCCTATGAAGGTCACTATGGCCCTATCAACAGGCAAGCTTACGCCCTATTGGAAGCCTACTTTGCCGCCGCCATGGTGGTCTGCACAAGCAATATAGAACAGCAGGCTAGGGCCCTAAAAATGCGCCACAGCCTGCAGCTAGCTCTAGCTTAACTTTTCTAGTTTACCCCGCGTAAGCGGCCAACAATACCAGCAGCCAAGACCACAAGGGCACCAGCCAAGACACCCACAGCCATATTGATGAGGGTTGGCACCAAAGCGCCAGCCAAAGTATTCAGGGTAGGTAAATTGCCCACCCAATGATCGGCGTATTCTGTTAGATGATGCAAAAACGGCATGCCGTGTACCAAAATACCGCCACCCACCAAGAACATGGCAATGGTGCCTACCACCGTCAACACGCGCATTAGGGGTGCAGCAGAACGTAGCAAACCACTACCAAATTTTTGCGTAAAGCCATGCCAAACACCTTCACCATCACGCTGCATCAGGTAGATACCGGCATCGTCCATCTTCACAATGGCTGCCACTAGGCCATACACACCTGCGGTAAACAACAATGCCAAGCCAGACACCACCAAAACCTGCGTAGAAAACGGTGCAGCAGCCACTGAGCCAAGGGTTATCACGACAATCTCAGCAGACAAAATAAAGTCTGTACGAATGGCCCCCTTTATCTTTTCCTCTTCCAAGGCAAGCAGATCGGCTTCCTGTAACCGGGCTACCCGCTCGGCAGGATCGTGATCCTCATCCTGATGGAATAGCCATTCATAGACCTTTTCAAAGCCTTCATAACACAAAAACAAACCACCTAACACCAACACCGGGGTGATTAACCAGGG
>JAERSU010000190.1 GCA_016845445.1 Oceanospirillaceae bacterium
TAGCTTCTCTTTCCTGGGCCGACTGGGTCGGCTACCCGGCACAGAGTCAACTTTAAGGGGCGCTGCGGAACTCGGCCCTAAAGGGCCTCAGACAGTCCTCGCTTGCCTCCCCTTAAACTCAACTCTGTTTGGCTGCGTCAACGTTCCGCTACCTGAGTGAGACTACCCAAAGCCTAAGTGCCACTGGAAACGTTACTGCAACCATGGCACAAAGATAGGAGCAGGTTAGCGTTACTTTGCGAAACGTTGACGCAGCCAAGCCATAACGTTTGCAACGGGAAACAAGCGAGGACTGTTTGAGGGAGCCTGCGACCGAGTTCCGCAGCGCCCGTTGCAGGCGCTATGGTGCAGGGAAGCCGCCATTAGGCGGCCAAGGAAAGAGAAGCAAAGTAACGCTAACCAGCTCCTGTCATTCTAGCTAGTGGTACCACAATGCTGGGAATGGAACCACTAGGCGTATACAGGGCCTAGATTGTCGCTGGAGGTCTGGTAATGCAGAGTCACCATACCCAGGTTGCGCTCGGCCACAGCCACGTCTTCACCGGCCTTTAGGTCAATGGCATCAAAACCAACACGCTGCATGTAAGGCACGCGATCCACGGCCACATCACCTACGGCACGTAGGGTGCCTTGAAAGCCAGTACGGCGTAGTAATCGGGCCAAGGAAAAGGCCCTGCCGTCGGCAAACACTGGGAAATCGATTTGAATCTCAGTAGCACGCTCAGCCACCGCTAAAATATCCTTAGCAGGTGTATCGGCATAGACCTTAACCGCCTCTGTCAGTGGCGCTCCCTGAGCCTGCCAATCTTGAAAATCGATTAGTTGCTTAGGCTGCGGTCTTGTGAACAGTGCCATACACGGCCTCCTTAAAGGGTTGCAAACCAAATTCAGATACCACGTCGGCAAAGCTGTGCTCTGCACCTGTACGTAAACTTAAATAGGTATTTAACAGTGTTTGAATAGTGCTAACCACTTCGTCTTGAGGAATCGAGCGACCCAGCACTTTACCTAACTTAGCAGTCTCACTATCACTGCCACCCAAGGTGAATTGATACACCTGCTTGCCACCCTTTTCCACACCCAAAATACCGATATGGCCGATATGATGATGACCACAGGCGTTCATGCAACCGGAAATCTTCAATTCCAATGGGCCAAGATCATAGAGATAATCTAAATTATCAAAGGCTTCATTAATCTGGCGTGACAGTATCAAGGTTTCAGCATTAGCAAGGCTACAATAATCCAGCCCAGGGCAATTAATCATGTCAGTTAAGGTGCCATGATTGGCACGTGCAAGGCTTAATTCTGACAAGCCTTCCCATAAAGCATAGAGATCTTTTTCTGCCACATATGGCAATACCAGGTTTTGGTCATGGGTAGAGCGAATATGGCCAAAACTAAATTCATCGGCTAAATTGGCTAAACCATCCATCTGTTGATGACTGATATCTCCAGGTGCAACCAACTGGTTCTTGAGTGGCACCATAACGATGCGATAACCAGCCTGCTGATGAGGCAGCACATTGTGACCTAACCAACGTTGGAAATCGGCATCCTTGATAAGCCAGGCATTGGCACTGGCGGCTTGTGCTTCTGGCAAATAGTAAGGCTTGACGAAATGACTGCTTACTCGTTCAATCTCAGCGGCAGGCAAGCGCAGATCGGTGTCCTTGATGGCTTGCCACTCCTGCTCTACTAGTTCAGCAAAGGCATCCAAGCCCATAGCCTTGACGGTGATCTTAATGCGCGCCTTGTATTTGTTATCACGTCGACCGTGCAAGTTGTAGACACGTAAAATGGCTTCCAGATAAGACAACAAGTCCTGTGCTGGCAAGAACGGGCGAATCACCTGACCAATCATGGGAGTACGGCCCAAACCGCCGCCTACTAACACTTCAAAGCCCAGTTCGCCTTGAATATTGCGCACCAAACGCAAACCAATATCGTGCACCTGCACAGCAGCCCGGTCGTGCTCTGCACCAGTTACGGCAATTTTGAACTTACGCGGTAAATAAGCAAACTCAGGGTGCAAGCTGCTCCACTGTCGAATCAACTCACACCAAGGACGAGAATCTTCAACCTCATCAGCACTTACCCCAGCCAAGGGGTCACTAGTGACGGCACGAATACAGGCGCCACTGGTTTGAATGGCGTGCATTTGCACGTCGGCAAGATCTGCCAGAATTTCTGGTATATCTGCCAGCTCAGGCCAGTTAAACTGAATATTTTGACGTGTGGTAAAGTGCCCGTAGCCCTTGTCATATTTACGCGACACTTCCGCCAAGGCACGTAGTTGCACACTGGACAACTGCCCATAGGTCACCGCAACACGCAGCATAGGAGCATGCCGTTGAATATAGACGCCGTTCATCAATCGCAACATGCGATACTCATCATCAGCAATCTCCCCTTGTAGAAAGCGCTGGGTCTGATCGCGGAATTGATTAACGCGCTGATTAACTAATTGCTGATCAACCTCGTTATAGGCATACATAGGGCTACTCCCTTCCAGCTTCAGCTGGTTATTACTTATGGCAATAAAGAGGAACATCATAGCGCCATTTGGATATAACTAGAAATACTATTATTTCCTTTGCTTATCTCCTTTTGGTATATGTATAATAGCCAGCATGAATTTCATAAAAGCTTAACGAAGGGTCCCTTCTACTATAGGACTAAACCGTGAGCTAAGTTACAATATAAGTCTTTGTTAATTTACCCACAAAAAGTGCATGGATTAACAGTCCAACGAGTAATATGCGGATTGCAGGAAAGCTGAGTGAGCGAATACATTCTAATCCTTGTTAGCACCATATTGGTGAACAACTTTGTCTTGGTGCAATTCCTAGGCCTGTGCCCGTTTATGGGGGTATCCTCAAAACTGGACACGGCCATGGGTATGTCCCTGGCCACTACCTTTGTACTAACCCTAGCCTCTTTAGTTAGCTACCTAACTTATACCTATATCCTGCTACCTCTAGGGTTGGAATTCCTGCGCACCATTAGCTTTATTCTAGTGATTGCCTTTGTGGTGCAATTTACTGAAATGCTGGTGCACAAAACCAGCCCCATTCTGCATAAAGTACTGGGCATCTTTTTGCCACTGATTACCACTAACTGTGCCGTCTTGGGTGTGGCCCTGCTCAACATCAATAAATCCAACGGCTTTGTTGAATCACTGTTATACGGTATGGGCGCCGCCATTGGCTTCTCGTTGGTACTGGTGTTATTTGCCGCCATGCGCGAACGCATTAATTTGGCTGACGTACCCAAGGCTTTCCAAGGCCCCGCCATCGCCATGGTCAGTGCCGGCATCATGTCCTTGGCCTTTATGGGCTTTACTGGCCTTGTGAGCATGTAAGGTAATCAGCGACATGGATATTCTTGTATACGCTATTATCGCCTTAACCATCATGGCGCTTATTTTTGGTGGCATTCTAGGCTACGCAGCCTTGCGTTTTAAAGTCGAGGGCAACCCCATTGTTGACCAGATTAACGAACTACTACCACAAACCCAATGCGGCCAATGCGGCCATCCCGGCTGCAAACCGTATGCCGATGCCATTGCCAATCAAGGCGAGCCTATCAATCGTTGCCCTCCTGGGGGGGACACCACCATCAAGGCTTTGGCAGATCTTTTGGACGTTGAAGTACTGCCCTTAGACGCCGAAGCCGGGGTCGATAGCGAACGCAAAATCGCCTATATCCGTGAAGACGAGTGCATTGGCTGTACCAAGTGCATTCAAGCCTGCCCCGTGGATGCTATTCTTGGCGCAGCAAAACAAATGCATACCGTCATTGTGAGTGAATGCACAGGCTGTGATCTGTGTGTCGAACCCTGCCCGGTAGATTGTATTGATATGTTACCCGTGCCTGTCACACCGCAAAACTGGCATTGGCAAAAGCCAGACACGCTTATTGCCACTGACCGCCATCCCCATATCGACACCCAGGGAGATGCCGCATGATAAAGCTTTATGATTTTCCTGGCGGTGTGCACCCAGCGGAAAACAAACTGCAGTCACAACCGGGTAAGCTGTTACCACTACCCTTGCCTGAAAAACTATTGTTACCTCTCAACCAGCACCTTGGCACGCCGGCTAAACCCCTGGTCAAGGTCGGTGATCAGGTTGCCAAAGGGCAACTTCTGGCAACGGCAACTGGCGCCATTAGTGCAGCATTGCATGCCCCAACCTCAGGTACCATCAGTGCCATCACCGACGCACCTATCGCTCACCCTTCGGCACTTAAAGCACTCACCATTGAACTTACCTGTGATGGCTTAGATCAATGGCAGCAGCAACCTGTTTACACAGATCCAAAGAGCTTGTCTGATGCCCAGATTTGGCAACGCATTCAACAAGCAGGGTTAGCCGGAATGGGCGGCGCTGGCTTTCCAACAGCCGCTAAACTGGCCACCGACAAACCCATTAGCACACTCATCATCAATGGCGTAGAGTGTGAGCCCTACATCACTGCCGATGACACCCTCATGCAGCTTGAAGCGCAAGCCATTGCCGACGGCATTAGCATCTTGCAAGGCTTACTGCAGCAACCCCAGTGCCTATTGGTCATTGAAGACAATAAGCCGCAAGCCATCCAAGCCATGCAAGCGGCAACCCGTGAGCTGGCCGATGTTACGGTGGTAGTTATCCCTACCAAGTACCCATCTGGCGGGGAAAAACAGCTCATCGAAAACGTCACCGGCAAACAGGTACCCAAGGGTGGTTTGCCTGCCGACCTAGGTATTGTTTGCCAGAATGTGGCGACGGTTAAAGCCCTCTACGATGCCGTGGCTTTTCAGCTGCCACTTATTGAACGCATCGTTACGCTTACTGGTGAACAAGCAGGCACGCCAGGCAACTACCGCGTACTACTGGGCACCCCCATAAGCTTTGTGTTACAACATAGCCAATCCACCCAAGCAGAGCGCGTTATCATGGGTGGCCCCATGATGGGCTTTGAAGTAGACGATACCGATGCTGGCATAAGCAAAACCAGCAATTGCCTACTTTTGCCATCGGCCAAAGAACTCACCTCAGAACAGCAAGCCATGGCCTGTATTCGTTGCGGTCAATGCGAACAAGCCTGCCCGGCTGGCCTGTTACCCCAGCAACTCTACTGGTTTGCCAAGGGTGATGCCTTTGACAAGCTAGCACAACATAACCTTATGGACTGCATTGAATGTGGCGCCTGCGCCTACGTGTGTCCTAGCCAGATACCCTTGGTGCAACACTACCGATATGCCAAAGGTATGCTGCGCCAACAGGCCGCAGATGCACGCCAAGCCGAATATGCCAAACAACGATTTGAGGCCCGCGAACAACGCCTAGCTGACGAACAAGCAGCCAAAGAAGCACGCCGTAAAGATCGTGCGGCGGCAGCTGCTGCAGCCCAAGCAGCCAAGCGCAAGGCCGCTGCAGCGGCTGGCGAAGAAGACCCGGTGGCTGCAGCACAAGCCCGCCTAAAAGCCAAGCAGGCCGCCTCAGAATCTGCGCAACCCGCCAAGCAAGATGCGCCACCTAGCCACAAGGA
>JAERSU010000191.1 GCA_016845445.1 Oceanospirillaceae bacterium
CTATGGGGCGTTGGGTGGATTTGGTGGCGCCTAATGCAGTGCGAACCCAAACTAGTCGTATTCAAATCCCAGGCCCCATGCCTAAATATGGCCAACATACTCAGGCTATACTGACGCAATTGGGCTACAGTGGTGAAGAGATTCAAAGCATGCTTGAGAATAAAGAAGCTGGGCTGTCCTGGTCGCATAACTACCTGCCAGAATAGGAATTGCTATGCCTGATATTAAGCCTAAAAGTATGCCTGGTACTAGGCCCAAGCCGCGTTATGAACGGCGGGCCAATCATATACTCGATAACTACTACATTGGCCAACACCCTGACCCAAACCATTTGAGTATCTGGGGCTATACGGATGCCATGAGTTATACCGCTGGTGATAGGCTGCAATTGCATGTCAGTACCAGTGCTGATGATTGGCAACTAAGCATATGTAGAGACCATCTGACACCAGAAGTGGTGTATCAACAGGCCGGCATACCTGGGGCTTTTTACCACTGCCCAGAAGATGCGTCAGTAAATGGCTGCGGTTGGCCCGTGGCGTTAACACTGCAGGTGGACCCGGCCTGGCAAAGTGGTGTTTATGTGATTACCTTCACTGGCTTTCGCGGTGAAAAAAGCGTTACCGAGCACCATATGTTTGTCGTGCGCCCAAGTCAGAACACGGCTGCAAAAGCCCTGTTGC
This sequence comes from Oceanospirillaceae bacterium, assembly GCA_016845445.1. Classification (GTDB taxonomy): domain Bacteria; phylum Pseudomonadota; class Gammaproteobacteria; order Pseudomonadales; family Balneatricaceae; genus Njordibacter. Next base: position 684 of record JAERSU010000191.1, read on the forward strand.
TTTGTGCCACTGGCACTTGGCTGGCTTATAATTGTTGGGGTGGATCTAGTGCCTATGAGGGTATCACCGGTGAACAGGGCGATCAGTTTTCGCCTTACTTGTCTTGGCAACGGCCTTGGACCAGAGGTTTCTGTAAACTCCCCAAGGGGGCACCCAGAGCGGTTGCTCAACATCCACCAACTGATGGCGAGATGGTGCGTTACCCTTACATGGAATGGGCTTATGCTTATGGTTACTCGAAAAAGTACGCCTCGGCCGGTTGGGCCTCCTATGAACGCCACTTTATTCATTGGGCAGAACAACAAGGCATGCAGATCGATGTGGCCACACTGCACGATTTACATGCTGATGCCCGCTTACTTGACGCCTACCAGTGTGTGATTAGTGTTGGCCATGATGAGTATTGGAGCGCGGCCATGCGTCATGGTCTTGATAAGTGGATTGAAAGTGGGGGTAATCTAGCGCGTTTTGCCGGCAACTACATGTGGCAGGTGCGAATCGAAAATGCACAACAGGTGTGTTTTAAATATCTGGCTAAAGAGCAAGATCCGGTTCAGGATCAATTTATGTCGGGAGCTTGGGATGAGCCTGCCATTGCATGGCCTGGTGCTCACACAATTGGTGCCAATGCACTGCAGGGGATTTACGCTAACGTCGGGCGTTGTGCGGTTGGCAGTTGTTATCATGTTTATCAGCCTGAACATTGGGTTTTTACTGGTTGCGATCTGCAGGTTGGTGAGGCATTTGCGCCACACGCTGGCATCTATGGTTATGAAGTTGATGGCTTGCAGGTAAATTGGCAGCATGGAACGCCAGTGCCTTCTGGGCTAGATGGCGCCGATAGGAAAATTCAAATACTCGCGATGGGACCAGCCAGCAATGTTGAGGATGATCAGCAGGTGTGGGGAGAAACGTGTTATTTGGGAGACAGTGATGCCCAATGGCTGCTCTCTAGCGATGCCCGTGGAGCAGGCGCGTCCATGGAGGACGTGGCTACCGGTAATGGCGTCATGCTGCATTGGCGTCGTGGCCAAGGCCAAGTGTTTAACGCCGCCACCTGTGAATGGGTGATGGGCTTAACACGTAAAGATAGTCAGGTAGAACAAGTAACCTTAAACGTACTGCAGCGTTTTATGAGTTAGCGCTAGTGGCACTATAGTCATTTAGCCACTGCGGTAATTCATCAGCGGGCATGGGGCTGCCTAGGAAATAACCTTGCATGTAGTTACAGCCCATTAAATCCAGTAATTCAATTTGGTGTTGGTTCTCAACCCCTTCAGCCACCACGGTAAGGTGCATGTTTTTACCTAGGTCAATGGTCGATTGCACGATGGCAAGGTTCTTTTCGTTCGATTCCATGCCGGTTACAAAGGAATGGTCAATTTTTAATTGATTAAGTGGCAGGGAGTTAAGCAGCGTTAACGAGGAATGGCCGGTGCCAAAATCATCCAAACTGATTTTAACGCCTTGATCATTGAGCTTCGTGAGGATGGCGCTAGAGCGTTGACGGTTACTGATAACGGCGTGCTCGGTAATCTCCAAGGTTAAATGCTCGGCATCGAGTTGGTTTACTTGTAGGTGCTCTTGGATGTAGTTTACCAAGGCCGTTTCGTCCAGATCACGAGCTGAGATGTTTACCTGAAGGTTGATATTTAAACCCTGCTGCTGCCAGCTGTTTAGCTGTTTCATGCCTGCAGCGAGCACCCAGCGGGTAATGTCCCTAATAAGATGGGATTGCTCTGCTAAGCCAATAAATTCTGCTGCAGGTATGCTGCTACCATCCTCCTGGGGCCAACGAATAAGGGCTTCTACGCCGTAAACCGATTGGGTTAGATTACATATTAATGGCTGGTAATGCAGTTCAAATTCGTTGTTAGCGATGGCCTGGGGCAGTCGCGATGCAATGGTTAGGGCACGTTCACTGTGTTGGCTCATAAAGGGTTCGTAGACACAGCATAGTAGCTTTTCTCGCTTGGCCTGGCACATGGCGATATCAGCATGCTTAAGGAGTGTTTCGGCATCTGATCCATGGTGCGGAAAGGTAGCTATGCCAGGGCTGGCGCCAATAATGACCTTATAGCCGCCGAGGTCAAAAGGCTGTTCCAGCTGTTGGCGTATGGCACTACACAATTTGTCCATTGTGTCGCACTGGGTGGGATCAGTCTCAGGTACCACTACGGTAAATTCATCTCCCCCCATACGGGCTAGGAACTGGCCTGGCTTTAGGCAGGTAGAAAGCCGTTGTGATAATTGATTAAGTAGTTCATCCCCGCGTGGATGGCCAAGGGTGTCATTGACGGATTTGAACTGGTTAAGGTCCATCATCATTACCGATAGGGGACGATTATCCTGATTGGCCTGCTCAATGGTCTGCTGCAAATGCTGCATAAGGTGCTTTCTGTTGGGCAAGCCCGTCAGGTCATCGTGCAGTGCATTTTGTTGGTAGAGTTGAGCGGCCTCTTTGATGCGATTAATGGTATCGCGACTGAGCAATATAACCAGATTAACAAATATGCCACCGCAAAAGAGTACCCCAGCCACAATGGCGAGGCTGGTGTCTATTTGCGGTAAATTGAGCAGGTAGATGGCAACAAGGGCATAGTCAATGATGAAGAAGATGACCAGGGCAAACAAAGCTTTCCAGCCCCAATGCCGTTGTCGACGACAGAGGCTATAGGCTGGCACAATTGCGCGAACTAATAACAATATGCCAAGGCAAACTAGTAATATGGAGAGACTATGAACCATAAATGCTTTGTACTAGAAGAAATCCAACCGCAGTATAACAGCACCAATTAAATTTTGCGCGTGTCGTCATTAACCCCTTAGCGTTGCTTAGCGGTAAGCAGCAGGCCGAGCAGTGGACACAGGGCGATGAGTAGCGGTATGAGCATGATATGGGTGCCCATAATCCAGGGCGTAGCCTGAGCGACCAATGCACCGGTTAATAATTGCATAAATCCAATCATGCCAGAGGCCGTGCCTGGGCCAAGGCTGGTGGTGCTAATGGCCGCACTTTGAGAATTGGGTTGACTAAATCCACGCCCAAAGGTGTACAAGGCCATGGGCACAAATAGGGCAACATAGGTAAAATGGGTGTAGAGGGCCACAAGCATAATCAGTGCACCACTTGTTGACAGCAGATGGCCGTACTTAATCATCTTTGCGATACCCTGGTGTCGGGAAATTTTACCAGCTAAAAAACTGCCAGCCATGAAGCCTCCAGACACCCATAGAAACCAGATACCATAATCCGCCGAATTGCCCTGCAGTTGCTCGGCAACTAGATAGGGGGCGCTGCCAATAAACAGGTAAAAGCCGCTGGCAATAAAGGTAGTAGACAGGGCAAAAGGCACATAACCAGGTGATTTGATCACTTCAAGGTAATGGTGTAATACCCGGCCTATACGCAGTGCTTGAGGTGTACCTGTTTCTGGTAGTCTAAAGATCACAATCAGCCAAGATAAGCTGCCAAGCAGCATGGAGAAATAAAATAACGATTGCCAACCCCACGCTAGGTTCATGTAGCCCCCCAGGGTAGGGGCAATAGCTTGCGATAGGCCAATGGCAAAGGTGATATAGCCAATTTTGCCTGCCGCTGCTTCACGGCTATGGCGATCTAGCATGATGGTGCGCGCTAGGGCCATACCCGTGCAGCCACCTAAGGCCTGCAGCACCCGCCCAATTAATAGCCAGCTAAGATTGTCTGCCATGGCGGCAACAACACAGCCCAGTAGATGGATAAGTACGCCAACCAATAACACCGGACGGCGGCCAAAACGATCTGCCAAGGGCCCCAAAACGAGTTGCCCAATAGCCAGCGCCAGTAGATAGAGAGTGAAACTAAGCTGCACAGCCGAGGTAGGTAAGTCTAGGTCTTTAGCTATGTCAGGCATAGCCGGCAAAAGAATGTTCAAAGCCACAGGGCTTACCATGGCCATGATGGTAAACATGGCCATAGGGGGTAGGGCAGGTAGTTGCTGGTTAGTCACTATAACGATGGCAGTTTGGCAAAGTAGAGTGATTATGTTGCGGTATGTTGCCAGTTAAAGCAAGTAGTTAATGTGTTAATTAACTACTTGAGTTGTTAAGCTGATCAGCGTTGGGACAAAACTCTGGTGGCTGGGCATGTGTATGGCCTTCTGCCAGCCAATCTTGGCATTGCTTTGGCGCCGGGCAGTTAAGGCAGCGGCTGACCATAGCACTGTATTGGGCGCTGCTGGCATGCGCTAAGGTGTCAGCCAGATCGGTATCGGTGGCACGCATCATGTCACCCATCATGCTTAGACGTTGATCCATTTTTTCAATAATACCCATAACGCGCTCCTGTATTTAGTTTACGTGTTAACTATATCGAAAAAGCGTCGGCATACATTGATATGGCTCAGTGTTGGTATACATAAATCGCTACAGGTGATACGTGCATCCTATCACCTGTTAAGGTGTTTGGCGTTAGGGCAAAAGCCGGGTGCGTTGGCGTGCTTTGGCTTAGCCGCTAGCCATTCCTCACAAGCCTCTGGTGATGGGCAATCGAGGCAGTTACTGACCATTTCGTTGTAGCGCCCCAACTTGTTCAAACTAGCCGCAGTGGACAGGTCGGTATCCGTGGCTTTCATCATCTGTCCCATCATGGCAAGTCGCTTATCTATGTTAATTGGAATCTTGGCTGGATCGTCTACTGGCATGATTGATGTCTCTAAAAGGCTTTAAAATCGTATTCGTATCAGTCTACTGTGACTGCTTAATGGGGATATTGACGCTAATCAAGGGGGCAAATTTTGCTCCGCGCCTAGTTAACCGGTTTATTAACAGAAACAGCTTGCTAATTGGCTGGTATTAAGCGATATAAAATTGTATAATTCGCGCGCGCAATTTCTCTGTGTTCCTTCAAAGGTGTTAGCTCCTGACACATTGCGCCAAGATTAACTACCCTGATGTTAGCTAACCGTCAGGCAAAAAAAGTATTGCTAAACAATTGTAGTTGGTGGCAATACGCGGAAATTATCATGAGCGAAAGCTTTGCTGAATTATTTGAAGAATCCTTGAATGCCGTTGAAATGCGTCCAGGTGCCGTTGTTGTTGGTACCGTTTTAGACATCGACGGTGACTGGGTAACTGTTAACGCTGGTCTTAAGTCTGAGGCCATCATTCCTGTTGAACAATTCCTGTCTGACACCAAAGAAATCGAAGTCAAGGTTGGCGACGAAGTTAAGGTATCTCTGGAATCTGTTGAAGACGGTACTGGTGAGACTCGCCTATCCCGTGAAAAGGCCAAGCGTGCCGAAGCTTGGGAAGTGCTGCAGGCAGCCTTCGAAGCAGAAGAAACAGTTACCGGTGTTATCAACGGTAAGGTTAAGGGCGGCTTCACTGTTGCTGTTAACAACATTCAAGGCTTCCTACCTGGCTCCCTAGTAGATGTACGTCCAGTTCGTGACGTTGATCACCTAGAAGGCAAGGAACTGGAATTCAAGCTGATTAAGCTGGATCCAAAGCGCAACAACGTGGTTGTATCCCGTCGTGCGGTTATGCAAGAAGCCAACAGCGCCCAGCGCGACGAGCTACTGGCTAACATCGAAGAAGGTATGGACGTTAAGGGTTATGTTAAGAACCTGACCAACTACGGTGCCTTCGTAGATCTAGGTGGTGTAGACGGTTTGCTACACATCACTGACATGGCTTGGAAGCGCATTGCCCACCCAAGCGACATGCTTAACCCAGGTGACGAAATCACCGTTCGTGTTATCAAGTTTGACAAGGATAGCGGTCGTCTTTCCCTAGGTCTGAAGCAGCTGCAAGAAGATCCATGGGCCTCCATCAAGGCACGTTACCCGAACGGCATGAAGACCATGGCCAAGGTAACTAACTTGACTGACTACGGTTGCTTCGCTTCTATCGAAGACGGCGTTGAAGGTTTGGTACACGTTTCTGAAATGTCCTGGACTAACAAGAACATCCACCCATCCAAGGTTGTTCAGCTAGGCGACGAAGTAGAAGTAATGATCCTGGACGTAGACCAGGAGCGTCGTCGTATCTCCCTAGGTATCAAGCAGTGTCAAGGCAACCCATGGGCTGAATTCGCTGAGAAGTATGCCGCTGGTGACCAGGTGACTGGTAACATCAAGACCATTACCGACTTCGGTATCTTCGTTGGCCTAGAAGGCGACCTAGACGGTCTGGTTCACATGTCTGACATCTCTTGGGAAGTAGACGGCGAAGCTGCCTTACGCGAATACAAGAAGGGTGACGAAGTGAACGCCGTAATCCTATCTGTTGATTCCGAGAAGGAGCGTATCTCCTTGGGCATCAAGCAGCTAGAAAGCGATCCTTTCTCTGAGTTTGTTGCCGCTAACGATCGTGGCGCTATCGTCACTGGTACGGTTAAGTCTGTAGAAGCCAAGGAAGCCGTTATTGAGCTTGCCGAAGGCGTTGACGCTGTACTGAAGGCTTCTGAAATCAGCATCGACCGTGTTGAAGATGCCCGCAATGAGCTGAAGGAAGGTGATTCCGTAGAAGCTAAGATTGCTGGTGTTGACCGTCGTAACCGTGTTATCAACTTGTCCATCAAGGCTAAGGACATGGACGATGAGAAGCAGGCTATCCGCGACGTACAGAACATGTCTGTAGAAAGCGATGGCCCGACTACCATCGGTGACCTGATTAAGCAGCAAATGGGTCAGTAATTGATCCTTTAGCT
>JAERSU010000192.1 GCA_016845445.1 Oceanospirillaceae bacterium
CACCCTCGTCCCCCGCGATACTAACGCTTTTGCACAGGCGTAGCCTATTCCAGTTGCACCCGCTGAGACAAATGCCACCTTGTTGTTGAAATCAGTCATAAATTACTCTCTTGCAGTGAATGGCCTGTCTGTTACCAAACAGACATAATTTTTCCTCACGCCGCTGTGTTATTTTGTCGATATATACACCAATAAATCAACAATTAACCACGCAGGCGCATTATGAATTCAATCCCCGAATCTTTGGATGACATTACTGAAAGCTGGCTTCAGGATGCACTGGCAGATCGCTTTCCTGGAGTAGTAGTTGCAGGCGTCGACATCGAACGCAGCCATGAGGTCACCAACTACCATGCGCACTTACAGGTCAATTACAGCCAGGATGCTGGAGCGCCCAGCCGATTTTTTTGCAAGCTCCTGCCCTGCACGCCCGAGCGCCATGACCTTATAGCCAATACTGGCATGGGCCTGCGTGAAGCGCGATTCTACAGTGAATTGGAGCAAACGCTGGACATGCGCACGCCCGACGTTTATTGCGCCCGTTATGACAGCAACAGCGGCGCCTTCGTCCTGCTGATGGAACATATTATCTCTAACGGCTGTACCGTGTCGGACGGCACTCAAACGGTAACAATAGACTCTGCTGCTGGCGCCATCGAAGACCTGGCCACTATGCATATGCGCTATGCAAGCGAGAACACCCGGCAAGCAGCTGTACCCTGGTTGCTCGATGGCAGCATTCCCAGCCCGGGCAATGCCAATTACGGACCATCAATGCTGCAATACGGGCTGGACAACCACCGGGACAAACTAAGCAACAGCTTTGCCACTGTATCGGAAATTTATATCAGGCAGCACGAAGCACTGCACGATCTTTGGCAACAGGGGCCACAAACCCTGGTACATGGAGACACGCACATTGGCAACCTGTTTGACGATCATGGCCGAACCGGCTTTCTCGACTGGGGCCTGCTGGGCATCAGCACGCCACTGCGTGACCTGAGCTATTTTTTAATTATGTCGCTTTCGACTGAAGATCGCCGGCAACATGAGCGAGACCTCATCCATCATTACCTGGATATCCTGAAGACGACTAATGCCTTTAATATAAATTTTGATGAGGCATGGAAAACGCACCGCCTGCAAGCGGCGTATGGCGTACCCGCAAGCTGCCAGATCGTGCTATTTCCGGAAGATGCCACCGACCGGCGCAACAAATTTGCCAATGCATTCCTGGCTAGAGCCTCGGCCGCCCTGGACGACCTTGAAGTTATTGACGCTTTAAAACAGCATGCAGGCATCACGGCGTGATGCAATAAACACGACTTTATTGCCGGGTAAAAAACTGCGTTTAGCAGAATTGACATCATCGTTGGCCGTTTATGTACTGCCCCGGAAAAGCATTAGGCAGTATTGTGTACTACATCAATTAACGAGATAGCCAAAGTAGTTGAGCAGGTGACATCATGACAGGACAAGATTTTCGCGTAATTGTAATGGGAGCCGGTATGTCGGGCATTCTTGCTGGCATTAAATTGCAGGAAGCAGGCATTACCAATTTTACTATCTACGAAAAAGCCGACCGCATTGGTGGTACCTGGCGAGAAAACACCTACCCCGGCCTTACCTGCGACACACCGTCACACCATTACACCTACTCTTTTGAACGCAATCCCGACTGGACACGTCACCTGCCACCCGGAGCAGAAATCCAGACTTACTTTGAAAACGTTACACAAAAATACGGTGTGGACAAATTTATTCGCTTTAACGAAGGCATAGAGAGCGCTGAATTTCTCGATGGCAAATGGCATGTGTTTACCGAAAAAGGGCGCGAAGATGTTGCCGACGTAGTTATTGCCGCCACCGGGGTTTTACACCATCCCAGCATTCCGGATATACAGGGCAAGGAAGAGTTTGCAGGCGACATCTTTCACAGTTCACGGTGGGATCACAGCGTAGCGCTGGATGGCAAGCGTATTGGCATTATTGGCAATGGCTCTACCGGAGTGCAGATTGTTTCTGCGCTGGCAGGCAGGGCAGCAAAACTCGAGCATTACCAACGCACGGCGCAGTGGATTATGCCGGTAGATGATGGCGAGTTTAGCGAAGAACAACGCGCCGCCTTTCGTGCTGACCCGCAGTTATTAATTGATGAAATGGGACTGGCCGAATACCAGGCTACCGTGAATGCCTACACCCAGGCTATTACCGGCGAAGACCCGGAAGGTGCCAGGCAATGGAGCGATACCTGCCTGCAAAACCTGGAAGAAAGTGTGCGTGACCCTGAATTAAAGGAAAAATTGCGCCCGGATCACCAGGCCATGTGTAAACGGCTTATTTTCTCACCCGACTACTACGAGGCAATCCAGCACCCCAACGCCGAGCTGGTCACCGACGGTATAGAACGCATTGAAAAAAACGGTATACGTACCCGCGACGGCCAGCTACACGAGTTGGATATCATTGTTTTTGCCACCGGCTTTCACGCTGACAGTTTCATGCGGCCCATGCAAATCAAGGGTACTAACGGCCAGACACTGGACAAGGCCTGGGAAAAAAGACCCTCAGCCTATCTTGCGGTGAGCATGCCGGACTTTCCCAACTTTTTTATGCTCAATGGCCCCAATGGCCCGGTGGGCAACTTCACGCTTATCGACATTGCCGAACTGCAGTGGGGCTATATCCAGCAGTTAATGGACAAGTTACGCAGTGGGGAAT
>JAERSU010000193.1 GCA_016845445.1 Oceanospirillaceae bacterium
GCTTTAGGTGAAGAATGGTTAGAGGAAAACCCTTATCGTGGCAATGAAAAAGCCATTGCTGTGGGTGCCTCAGCTTACAACCAAAACTGTGCTCGCTGTCATGGCCTTGAGGGCATATCTGGCGGTATCGCCCCAGATTTAAGAGAACTTGAAAGTGGTATTGATGGAGATGAATGGTACGTTTATCGAGTGGTAAACGGTGCCACCCGTAACGGTGTACCCTACATGCCCAAAATGTCTGATTATTTAAGCCAAGAAGCCCTCTGGTCAATTCGCGCTTGGCTCGAATCCCTTGCCACGGAATAGGAGCTTCACCATGTTACGTTTGTGGCCTATTGTCCGTGTAACAATCAGCTATGCAGTAGTTGGGGTAATCTCTCTTTGGAGTCATGTATCGCAAGCGTTGACGCTAGATGAAGTTAAAGATCAAGGCTTCATTACTGTCGCAATTTATCAAAACCTACCGCCCTACTCATACTCTGAAAATGGCACGGCCAATGGAATCGACATTGACCTAGCCAAGGCCATTGCCAAGGGGCTAGAGGTCAACTTGCGACTACAATGGGTTATCGCCGATGAGAATCTCGACGATGACCTCCGTAACCATATCTGGAAAGGCCATTATTTGCGTCGCAAACAAGTGGCCGATGTAATGCTACGAGTGCCCTACGATAGAGCATTTGCCTACAAAGTGGATCACGAAGGTATTGTCATTAATGACACCGTGCATATGTTTGGCCCTTATCAGCAGGAATCTTGGGCTATCGCCCATGATCGTGTCCAAATGCCAAAACTAGAAACGCTAGCCAGACTGCAATATGACAAGGTAGGGGTAGAAATAGACACCTTGCCCGATTTCTTCCTCACCGGAGTATACGGTGGCCGAATCCGTTCACAAGTACAGCATTACCCTTCCACTCAAGTAGCCATTGAAGCAATGGCTAATTCGCAGGTAGCCGCGGTCATGGGAACTAACTCGCAAGTACAGTGGGGCATTAAGCAAATTACAGGTGACTTCGGCGTGCATACACGATTAACGCAAACCCTGAGTAAGCCAACTTGGGATGTTGGTATGGCCGTGAAAGACGCCAATCGCAAACTTGCCTATGCCATTACGGATATAATTGATGCAATGGTGAAATCCGGTGCCATGGAAGAACTGTTTCAAAGTTATGGGGTGACCTATGAAAAGCCACAAATGTATCGCTAATGGTTTTATACTTGGCTTGTCAATTAGTCTTACCAGCCTATCACAAGCCAATACCAATGATCCCACTGACTCCCCCATGTGGGACTATCTAAAAACAAAGTATATTCCCAACCAAAGCTACCAATTTGATCAACGCATTATCGTTCAAACGCCTTTATTTGCTGAGGACGCAACGCAGGTTCCCATTACTATCGATGCTACTGCCATTCCGAACGTGGAAAAGATTCTCGTCTTAGCTGATATTAGTCCTTTCCAAAAAGTACTCGAGTTTACCCCTGGCAAATTCACTCCCCAGTTGTCTTTTAGCATGAAGGTACAGCAAGCCACTGCCGTTCGTGCAATGGTGCTAACCAAGTCGGGCGTGTGGCATGTTGGAAGTGGTTTAATCGACGCTTCAGGAGGTGGTTGTTCGGCTCCCAGTATTGGCCTTGCCGATCCGGCCTGGCAAGATTACCTAGGCGAAATACGTGCCCGCTGGTTTAGCGCAAACCACCTAACCGGTGAGAAGCAGCGCCTCAAATTTCACATCATCCACCCTCAAGATACAGGCTTAGCTGACAGCATTCCCGCATTTTTCATTGAACAATTACATATTGACAACCAACAAGGCAATACCATTGCCAGGCTGCAGCTATTTGAACCCGTTAGTGAAAACCCAACCATGACCCTTGAAAAGCTGGGTACCACAGAAACGCTCACTTTGCACTTTCGTGATAATAACGGCAATGAATTTACTCGTCAGGTGAAACCATGAATATATTCGCCCGTTCACTTATAGGTCTAACTTGCCTAAGCCTTAGTATGTCCAGCATAGGCAAGCAATTTGACTATCAACTACAAGCCAAACAGGTAGCTAAAGATACCTATGTAGTGGTTGGCAAGTCCGAGTCTTTTTCGTCGGCCAATGGCGGAAATATCGCCAATACTGGGTTCGTTGTTACTGCACAGGGGGTCATCTTGTTTGATACCGGTCCTTCTCTTCGCTACGGCACGCAACTTCGCACACTAATTGGTAAAATTACCGACCAGCCCATTCAACTGGTCCTAAATTCCCATTTACATCCTGACCATTTTCTTGGCAATGGTGCTTTTAGTGATGCTCCGGTCCACTCCAGCCTAAAAACCATTCAACAGCTACAAGTTGTCGGCGATGATCTGGCTACAGGTCTCTATGACTTAGTGGGTGATTGGATGCGCGATACTCAGGTACACATGCCCACACCCATTGCCACTGGACAAATTTATTCAGACCAATATCACGATATAGAACTAATAGAACTAGAAGGCCATTCGACTTCTGACCTCATGCTCTACGATCGACACACAGGCGTACTTTTTGCGGGCGATCTAGTGTTTTTTAATCGTGCGCCTACCACGCCTCATGCCACAGTCCCAAATTGGATGACGGCTTTATCCCGCATAAACCAATTGCAGCCAAGAATTATCGTGCCTGGCCACGGTCAACCCACAGATGGGCTGTCAGCTATGCAGCAAACCAACGACTACTTAATTTGGTTAGCTGAAACCCTCACCGACTCAGCCGAACAAGGCCTTCACTTTCACGAAGTTAAACAACTTCAAGCGCCATTTGAACAGATGAAGTTAAAGGCTTTTGAGCTGGAACGCTCACTTATTCATCTTTATCGAGATATTGAAATCCAACACCTGTACTAGCCACCAATCACCCAAAAAAACCATGCCAGCATGGTTTTTTTATTCTTAGACATTATCCAAAGCTAGCTATACCAAGGGCTGAAGACAAGTAGTAATACTAAATATGTAGAAAATTCGCTCCCAAGTTGGATATAACCTCTCAGCCCCTATGGGCAAAATTAGCTAAGGCAATGTATTGCTAATAACAACAACCCTTAGGAGCCCTCATGAAAAAACTGACTCTATCCAAACACAGCTTAAAACTGACTGGTTTGGTATTGGCCATGTCCATGGCATCAAGCTCGTACGCTAATGTCACCGAACAAGACATTCTCAACGATCAGATAACTGCCGGTGATGTGGTATCTAATGGCCTTGGACCACGCGCCCAACGCTATAGCCCACTCGATAAAATCAACACAGGCACCGTGGACGAACTCCGTCCAATTTGGTCCTTCTCGTTTGGTGGTGAAAAACAACGTGGTCAAGAATCTCAACCAATGGTCAAAGATGGTGTCATGTACGTCACGGGCTCTTATTCTCGTGTGTTCGCCATTGATCTAGCCACTGGTGAGGAACTATGGCAATACGATGCACGTTTGCCAGATAACATCATGCCTTGCTGTGATGTGATTAACCGTGGTGTTGCTCTGCACGAAGATTTGGTTATTTTCGGTACTCTAGACGCCAAGCTAGTAGCCCTTGATAAGGACACTGGTAAGGTTCGCTGGAAAAAGAAAATTGCTGATTACAAAGCTGGTTATTCCATATCTGCCGCGCCATTAATGGCTAAGGGCATGGTATTAACAGGTGTTTCCGGCGGTGAATTTGGTATCGTCGGTAAAATTGAAGCCCGCGATGCCAGTAACGGTAAACTAATTTGGGTACGACCAACGGTAGAAGGCCATATGGGCTATCTAAATGGCGAAGAAAATGGCATTACCGGTGGTGAAGCTGGTAAAACCTGGCCTGGAGACCTATGGAAGAGCGGTGGTGCGGCACCATTGCTTGGCGGTACCTATGATCCGAAGAGTAACCTAGTGTTCTTTGGTACTGGTAACCCAGCCCCATGGAACTCCCACTTGCGCCCAGGCGATAACCTATATAGTTCCTCACGTCTGGCGATCAATCCGGATACCGGTAAGATCGTATGGCACTTCCAGACCACGCCACATGATGGTTGGGATTACGATGGTGTAAACGAAGTTATCTCGTTTGATTACCAAGATAATGGTAAAACTGTAGAAGCAGTAGCCACCGCAGACCGTAATGGATTTTTCTACGTACTTGACCGTAATGATGGTAGCTTTATTCGTGGATTCCCTTTTGTTGACAAGATCAACTGGGCCAAAGGCCTGGATGAAAATGGTCGCCCAATTTATGACGAAGTAAATCGTCCAGGCAATCCAGCTGATAGCGCTGATGGTAAGAAAGGTAAGGTGGTGGTTGCTGCACCTTCTTTCCTTGGTGGTAAAAACTGGATGCCAATGGCGTTCTCACAGCAAACTGGCCTTTTCTACGTACCTTCTAACGAATGGGAAATGGACATCTGGAACGAGCCAACTTCCTACAAGAAAGGCGCTGCTTACCTAGGTGCTGGTTTTACCATTAAACCGATCAATGAAGAGTACATTGGCGTTCTTCGTGCCATGGATCCCAAAACTGGCGAGGAAGTATGGCGCTTTGAAAACAATGCTCCTTTGTGGGGTGGTGTGCTAGCTACCGCTGGTAACTTGGTATTCACCGGTAACCCAGAAGGCTATCTCATGGCCTTTAACGCTAAGACTGGCGAATTGAAATATCGCTTTCAAACGGGTTCCGGCATCGTTGGTTCACCCATCACCTGGGAAAAGGATGGCGAACAGTATATCTCTGTCGTTTCCGGCTGGGGTGGTGCGGTTCCATTATGGGGTGGCGAAGTTGCCAAGCGCGTAAAGCACTTAAATCAAGGTGGTTCTGTGTGGACTTTCAAGCTACCTAAATAGTCTCCTAAGCAACAGCAGTAGGCAGAGGTTACCTGTCTACTGCTGATATCTATTTAGTAACCATCAGTGTATAAC
>JAERSU010000194.1 GCA_016845445.1 Oceanospirillaceae bacterium
TTGCCCTGTCTAGATCAGCTTGGGCAATAGGGTCCATATCGTACGCCGGACGACTTAGCTGTTGGCTATGGGGACGGGGATTATCGCCACGCATATCTAGCCAATAGTTTTTACCCACTGTTTGCACCACATCGGGCCCCATATAAGATTGCATGGCAAAGCCAATACGTCGGTAATTACTGCAGTTAGGTTGTGAATCATGCACCACCATGGCATGGTGCAAAGACATCTGACCAGGCCGCAAAATAAGGTCCACCGCTTGCTCCTCGTTGACGTTCCTCACCACCTGACCACGGGTTAAAATATTATCTTCGGCAAAGGTATCTTCATGGCTTTGCCGATCTATATGGGAACCTGGAATCATGCGCATACAACCGGATTCAGGGGTACTTGGGGTCAAGGCTAACCAGGGCGTAACAAAGTTAGTTGAGCTCATACCCATATAGGTAGCGTCCTGATGCCAGCTTACATAATGGGGGGTTTGCGGTTCCTTAATAAACAGCACCGAACCCCACAGAGAAATGTTGGCACCGATAATGTCCTCCACGGCATCCAAGATGCGCGCATGATGCACCAGCTCATCAAGGCACTTAAAGGAAAGATGAGGGTTGTTACGCTTTGCCCCCTGCACAGCCTGAGGATGTTGTGCAGCAGCGGCTTCAAAGCGCTGTCGATAATGCAAGGCCTCATCTTCACTCATGACATCAATGGGCGAAACAAAGCCCTGCGCATGGTATTGCTCAATTTGTTCTGTTGTTAATAGCTTAGGCATGCCGTCCCCAATTACATTTTGCTGCGTTGATGATTGCTATCGTAAAAGGGGCGCCAGCTTAAGTGCGCCTTATAGGCCACCCCTTCGACCAGAATTTCCATATCACCCTTAGATAGATCACAGCCTCTTGGCAGGTCAATAAAGCCTAAACCAACAGCGGCGCCAGTCACATAAGCCCATGCCGCAGAGGTGACAAAACCAATCACCTCACCATCCCTTAAAATAGGCTCATTGTGATACAGCAAGGGCTGCTCATCGGCTAGTTTTAGATAACACAGCTGCGCCCCCGCGCCTTCTTTTTTGCGTGCTAAGGCGGCTTCTTTACCGACAAAATCTACCGATTTACGACACAAGAAACTGAGTCCTAATTGATGGGGGGCTTCGCTATAGGCCATATCGTGACCCCAATGCAGAAAGCCTTTTTCAATACGCAGGGCGTTCAGTGCTTCACCACCAATAAGCTTTAAGCCCATACCACTGCCGGCTTGCAATAACTGCTCCAGCACATGTTCAGCAAAATCTGGGGTAACAAAAATTTCCCAACCTAGTTCACCGGTAAAGGACAGGCGTTGCGCCCATACTGGCGCATGACCAATATAAAACGACTGCCATGTTTGATGGGCAAAGGCCTCATTGGCAAAATCATGGTCACTGACCTTACTTAATAACGCACGGCTATCAGGGCCCATGAGCGCTAACATGCCATAGGAGCTAGTCACGTCACGCAGGAAAACCTGCTCACCTGGCTGAATATGATGCTGCAGATGGTATCGATCCCGGCGGCTACGGGATATAGAACTCATCAGCATATATTGCTGCTGGGTAAAGCGTGCCACGGTAACATCACTTTCAATGCCACCACGCTCATTGAGAAGCAAGGTATAAGTCACACTATCACAAGCTATGGCCATATCCTGACTGCAGACCCGCTGCATAAAGGCTTCAGCATCAGCACCTTCGATGAGCAATTTACCTAACATGGAATAGTCTATTAAACCCACGCCTTGTCGGGCCGCTTGTTGCTCTGCTTGCGCATAGGAAAACCAATTTTGCCGGCCAAAACTGTATTGCGTCACTGGCTCAACCCCTTTTGGGGCAAACCAGCTTGGCCTCTCCCAGCCTTGCACCTCACCAAAACAAGCACCATGTTGCTTAAGCAAATGATAAAACGGTGTTTTACGCAGGGGCCTAACGGTGCAACGCTGGTCATTCGGCCAGTGCATGGCGTAGGTTTTGGTTTCTGTTTCTGGGGCCCGCTGCTGTAGGTATAAATCCCTAGCTTGAAAGGCTTCGATACGGGCAGGATCCATGTCGTTTAAATCCATGGGTGGATGGCCTTTGACTATCCACTGGGCCAAGGCTCGACCCGCCCCTGCGCCTGATTGAATACCAGTGGAATTCACCCCTGCCAGAACAAAATAGTTCCTCACCTCAGGCGCTTCACCCAAGGTGAATTTACCATCAAAAGAATAGCTTTCTGGGCCATTAAAGAAGGTGCGAATGCCCGTTTCTTGTAACAAGGGCACGCGGTGCAAGGCCATTTCCAAGACATCCATAACATCATCATCAACAAAAGGCAGAGAATCAAAACAGAAATCTTCAGGAATACCTTGCATACCCCAGGGCTTCACCTTGTTATGCGCAAATCCAAACAACAACTTACCCGCATCTTCCTTAAAATAGGTGCAGTCATCATAGGCTCGCAACACCGGCAAATCCCTTGGCAAAGCGTCGATCTGGTCGGTTACCAGATAATAATGCTCGCAGGCATGCAAGGCCACACCTACGCCATTTTGGCGGCCTAGTTCTCGTGCCCACATGCCCGCACAATTAACCACAAAATCAGCGCTAATGGTGCCTTTATCGCTGACCACACCACTCACCTTGCCATTGGCTTCGGTCACCTGTTGCACACTGGTTTGTTCAAATATCTGTACGCCGTTTTGCCGCGCTCCCTTGGCCAAAGCCATGGTTAGGTCAATAGGGTTGATGTAACCATTGCCTGGTATCCACACACCACCTAAAATGCCATCTGGATTCATCAGCGGCCATCGTTCAAGCACCTCATCAACGCTAAGCACTTGGGCAGTTTCATTATGAATGCGGGCAAAGTCAGCTTGCCGCAACAACTCGGCCCAGCGTTCCGCATTACTAGCAACAGAAATAGATCCGGGCATCTTATAGCCCGTAGCCTGCCCGGTTTCTTTTTCCAGCTCCTTAAACAAATCAGAACCATACTGAGCAAAGGCCGTGGTAGCATGGCCCCCTTGCAAACGCCCTACCAGCCCTGCAGCATGCCAGGTGGTACCGCAAGTAAGTTGTTTACGCTCAAGCAACACAATGTCACGCCAGCCTTCCTTGGCCAGATGATAGGCCACGGAACAGCCATGTATGCCACCACCAATAATGACGACTCGGGCATGTTGAGGGACATTGGTTGTCATGTTTATCTCACTTTCTTGTTTTTCTGTATGACTATGTAAACCAATACTAGTGGCCTAAAGCATGGTTTTAGTAAACAGCCTGCCCCTCTCCGGCAAGCAATCATCCACTCCCGCCAGGCGTAATAGATGCCAAGCTAAAGCGTGATTACTAGAGGTCACTGGCACGCCTAGTTGGTTTTCTGCAGTTGCCAAGATACCGGCTACACGCAAACTTGTGCAGGCTACAAAGACACCATCACAATCACTATCAGCAACGAGTTCTTGCATAGCATCCATAATGCTTGCAGGCGTAATACGCCCTACCAGAAAATCATCCGTTTGTTGAAAGGAACCCATGGCTGCAATAATAAATCCACTAGCCACTAGGTTCTGGCGCATCTGTTCTGTCACTGTCGGACTATAGGGTGTTAAAAAGGCAATGCGGTGCATGCCCAGTGCTTTAAAGGCCGCTTTGCAAGCCGTGAGCGGGTTAGTCACCGGCAGGGACTCACTATGCATGCAACGCACCAGCCGGCTGACGTCTTGCTCACCAATCAAGGTGGCGCCAGAAGTACAGGCGTAGGCTATAGCATCAAAGCTAAACGCTTTGGGCAATAATTTTGCTGCTGACGGTAACTCTTCGGCCATGGCTTGTAAGCTTGCTGGGGTTACCTCCATGGCATTGGCAATGCGCGAGTGGTACCAGTCCACACCTGGCACATCAAGCAATGTACGTAATTCATGTTCGAGGGTTTGATCGGTTTGCAATACCACCACACCCAAACGTGCACGCTGCCCCAATCCGGCGTCGGTAGTACAAGCCAAGCTCAATAAGGGCGTAGCTGAATTCTTTGATTGAGGCATTTATTATTCTTGTCATTACAGGGTTGATTGACGCAGCTTAACAGAGCCTTGAGCTTGAATATACTTAAATATTTACACCCTCTGCCCCATTTTTGTTATCCCTTATCTGCTGGCCATGCCGACCTTTATTAGGCTACACTGCCGGCGATAACAAAATCTCGGATAACCCCCATGTCAGACAAAGAATACCGCCCCGAAGACCAAGAAGCCTTTATGAAATGCCTCTATTGGTGGGGCGTACCTACCCTATTTCGCTGCCCTCACGATCCAAATCCTGACAACTGTGACATTGCTCTAGTGGGCGTACCCCACAGCACTGGCAACGGCACCACAGAACGTGATCAGCATCTCGCACCACGTTCATTAAGGGATGTGTCCGCCAACTTTCGCCGCGCCCACGGGCCTTTTCAACTGGTGCCCTGGGACAAGTGCCAAATTAATGATTTAGGCGATGTGCCCCTCACCCATGCCCTGGTCAACGATATTTGTGTAGAGCATATCGAGGCCTACTACAAGCGCCTTGATAAACGCAGCGTTCGCCCTGTGTCCATTGGTGGTGACCACTCTATAACTGGCCCTATTTTAAAAGCCATCGGTGGCCCAGACTCCACCCTAAGTAAAGGTGAAAAAATCGCCATGGTGCACTTTGATGCCCACACGGACACCATGGACCACCTACCTCACTGGCTTGGGGCTGAACGCTCTGCGGCTCACTGGGGCTCTTATGTGGCCTTAGAAGGCCATGTTGATCCGCAGAAAAGCACGCAAATTGGCATCCGCGGCCACACCCGAACACTAGATTGGAAACGCACCAGTGATGAACTGGGTTATCGCATGGTAGATATCGATGAATACCGCAGCATGGGTGCCCAAGACGTCATTGACATGGTGCGCGAAAGGGCTGGTAATGCACCTGTGTACATCACCTTTGACTTGGATTGCTTAGATCCGACAGTCGCGCCTGCGGTAGCCAATATTGAACCAGGCTGCAATGGCTTTACCATGGATCAGGCTGTGGAACTGTTACGTGGCCTAAGAGGTCTCAATATTGTCGGTGCTGACGTGGTGTGCTTGATACCCACTAAAGACAACCCCAACAAGATCACCTCCTTGTCAGCCGCGGCCATCATGTTTGAGCAAATCAGTCTGATTGCAGATTGCATGTAATGGCCCCCATTAACGCTGCTAGGTTCCTTGAACCATCCTGAGCAAAAGGCGTAACGGCATAATAGTGGTGAGCCAATGGCACCCTAATCTCACTTAGCTCAATGAGCTCGCCATTGGCGATGTGACGGGCAGCAAGATGGCGCTGCCCTAACACCACGCCGGCCGAGGCCGTTGCCATATTCAATGCCACACTGGTCATATTTACTTGCATGCCTTTAGCTAATTCGGGGTTATGTTGCCTAGCGCTGTGCCTAAACCAATCAGACCAACTTGGTAAAGCAGCGAATTGCTCGCCCCAATTAATGTGAATAAACAGATTATCAGGCAGCCTTGCTAGCTCTTCTGCTGCGCCCCTAAGCTGCCATCTAGCAGCAAAATCAGGCGAGCACATTGGGGTAACCTCATCTTTAAATAGGGGCCTCTGGCGCAGGTCATTATAGAAATGTCGATCATAGGCGATACGTAGGTCAAACCGGTGTTGGCTATAATTTACCGGGTCATCCTCCACCCTAAGTTGAATACCAATATTGGGATACTCTTCTGCAAAGGCCTGCAATCTATGTAGTAGCCAATTATTTGCCAATGATGGCAGACAACTAACCACCATATTTGCCGGCACCTGCTGCCCTAGTATCTGCAAGGTGGTATCAGAAAGCTGACGCAGGGTCGGCGCTAGTTCTTGATACAGCGTGGTACCTGCATCACTGAGCACAATGCTATTGTTACGACGTAAAAACAGTTGTTTGCCAAAAAAAGCCTCCAAGTTTTTAATCTGCTGGCTCACTGCTGCAGCACTCACATGGAGTTCATTGGCGGTTTGCACATAACTGCCTGTGCGGGCAGCACTTTCGAAATAGCGCAATGCATTTAATGGCGGGAGCTTGAGCATAAGGCACAATCCTGACTAAGATTTTCTTATGTAGACTAAATTTATTCTTCTTGCAGAGCAAGCATTACTTAGCTTGAATAGGGCCTTACTAGAGCACATCCCCTTGCAAGGAATTCGCCCATGCAGTATTTAAACCTTGAGCAATACCCCCTACACCTACCAGGCACCCCGGCCTACGCAGCACTAGTGCATCAATGCCAAGACGATTTAGCCAACCAGGGTATGTTTAATTTAAATGGTTTTGTGCCACCGGCAGTGGTTGATCAGATTTTATCTGAGGTGCAGCCCCTTGTAGACGAGGTTAGCTTTGTCCACAAACGCCAGCACAATGTGTTCTTCCTACCCACCTTAGAAGACATAGGACCAGACCACCCAGCGGCACAAGAATTCGAAACCAGTAACCGCCCCGTTTGCGGTGACCAGCTAAGTCATTGCCCGTTAACCGACATCTATAGTTGGCCACCTTTAGCTAATTTCATCGCCGCCGTGATGGGCAAACCCGCTCTATATATTATGGATGATGAAATCGCCCGCCTTAACGTCATGGACTATGGCCCAGGTCAGGCCCTTAATTGGCATTTCGACCGTTCAGAATTCACCACCACACTGCTGCTACAGGCGCCTACCGAAGGCGGTGAATTTGAATACCAAGCAGGCTTGCGAACAGACGAATCTACCGACTACGAAGCCCTAGGCAAATTTCTTAACGATCCCCAAGGTGCCACTCGACTGCAACTTAGTGCCGGCACCCTAAATGTATTCCGTGGTCGCAATACTCTACATCGAGTTGCGCCAGTGCTTGGCAACCAACACCGTATCATTGCTATCTTGTCCTATTTTGAACGCCCCGGTGTACGCTTTAGCACAGCCGAAAACCAAGGCTTTTATGGGCGCAGTGAATCCTTAACCTAATAGCAGAACAATAACTATGTTTGATAATCATAAGCTCACCTATTTAAATCAAGAAGGCGCCGATAAACCCTTAAAAAGCCCGGTCCCTCAAGCAACCTTGATGGCCGCTAGAGCCTACCGCCAACAACGCATTAAGGAACAACTGCACAAGCACGATTGCGCCGCTATCTTGCTCTATGACCCAGTCAATATTCGCTACGCCTTGGATGTCAGCAATATGCAAGTCTGGACCATGCATAATGCTACCCGCTATGCACTGATTTTTGCCGATGGACCAGCCATCATGTTTGAATTCGCCGGCTGCCATCACCTTTGTGATGGCTTGGAAACCATTGATGAAGTGCGTAACTCTACGGTTTGGCTTTATATGAGTGCTGGTGATCGAAGCCCCGAAAGATTGCAAACTTGGAGTACTGAGATTGATGACTTAATGCGTCAATATGGCGGTGGTAATCGCCGCCTAGCCATCGATAAGGTAGAACCCAATGGCTTAAAAGCCCTAGAAGGGCTCGGTATTGAGTTTGTCGAAGGCCAGGAATTAACAGAGCAAGCTCGGGCCATTAAAAGCCAAGATGAATTAGAACTAATAAAGTGGACAATTCGTGTCTGTGAAGCCGGTATGGCGCGCATCTATCAACACAGCCAACCGGGAGTAACCGAACAGGAACTGTGGGCCCACCTTCACTTTGAAAATGCGCGCTCTGGCGGAGAATGGCTAGAAACAAGGTTACTGACCTGTGGCTCACGCACCAACCCCTGGTATCAAGAATGCTCTGATTATGTTTGTAAAGAAGGCGAACTCATCTCCTTTGACACCGACATGATCGGCCCCTATGGCTACTGCGCCGATTTATCACGCGCCTGGACCTGTGGCCATACGCCCATGAATGCCACACAGCAACGCCTATATCGCACAGCCCTCGAGCAAATTGAACATAATCTGGCACTGATTCAACCAGGTATGAGTTTTGCCGAATTCAATGCTAAGTCTTGGCACATACCCGCTCACCACGTTGATTATCGTTACTCACTCGCCTTGCATGGCGTGGGCCTAGTTGACGAGTGGCCAGCGGTGCCATTACACCCCGACTACGCCAGTGCCCAGTCAGGTGAATTTCAAGAGAATATGACCTTGTGTGTGGAAAGCCTGATCGGTGAAGCTGGCAGTGAAAGTGTGAAATTAGAAACCCAAGTGCTGGTTACCAAAGATGGCGTGCAACGCTTAGACACCTTCCCTTTTGAAGATGTTTAGGGCGCTTCTTCTAGGCTGACGTCATCCATGTCGTAATTGTACGCCCCAACAAAAAACAAGGTCTCGTCTTTATAGATCTTGGTTTTCTTGGGGCGATACTCATAGTCAAACACCAATACCAGCCAAGCAATCTGCTCATGCCCCATCTTGTTAATCTTGTGCTCCACTAGCGGGCCATAACCAGACGAATAAGAGCAGGGGGCAATTATCTGCATAGGGGCAGCTGTGCCCTTTTCAACGCCATTTAATTCCAGATTTTCAGTATCTAGGTCAGTGATAGCAAAATTGGCTGCCCATTGCTCAACGCCTGCTTCATTTTCGGTAAAATAGGCTTCGGGCACCTGATCATAGGGTACCGTTGAAAACCAAGCAGATACTTTACCGTGTTTGGCGAATTGAAAAGTCATGGCAAATTCCAGCAAAAAATGAGGCGGCTAGCTTAGCATAACTCCAGTAAACTACCGTAGCCTTTTTGCTGATCATTGACACCAATTAAGCGCATCATATGCCAGGCCATGGCTTGATTACTGGTGACCACCGGTTTACCAAGGGTGTCTTCCAATCGAGCAATAATGTCGATGGAGCGTAGCGCCCCACAGCTTATAAACACAGCCTCAGCTGCGGGTACATCAACCGCTGCCGCATAGTCATGAATATAGTCGGGTGTTACGCGCACCATGTCACTGTCTTTTTCTAAGTTCATACCCGCCATGCTCACTACTTCGATGCCATGTTTGGCAAGGTACTGCTGCTCTAGTTGATTAATGCTATCTAAATAGGGCGTAGCCATGGCTATGCTACTGACCTTGAGCGCTTGCAGGGCCTTTATAACACTGGCAATTAGACAGGTGGCCACAGCCTTAGGCGCGCCCTTATTTAATTCTTGGGCGACCCGCTCTTCACCTAATACCAAGCTACCCGACGTACAGGCATAGCTCACCACATCAAGACTAGCATCCGGCAAAAGTAGCTCTGCAGCAGGCGCAAGCCCTGCCGCTAGATCTGTCAGACTCTTGGGTGTGATGCTATCAGGAATAGCCACGCGACTATAATGCACCCCCACATCCCTAGGTATTAAGGTAAACATGTCATCCTGTATGGTCTGCTCAGTGGCCAGCAGCACAAACCCTAGCTTACCTCTGGCATGGCGACCAGCATCAAACATCATATTGTTGTCAGGGCTATTCATTTTTTCTCCTTAATCGCCTAGCATGGCCACTTATGTCGTTATTACAATGGCTAGGCACTGCCGCCATCGTATACTTATTGTTGGCCTAACAACAGGTGAACCCATGAAAAATATACCCACGGATCTACTCCGCACCTTTGTCACGGTAATCGACAATGGCGGCTTTACCGCAGCTGGCCAGATACTGGGCCGCACGCAACCAGCCATTAGCTTGCAAATTAAACGTCTGGAAGACATGCTCGATACCAGCCTGTTGCAGCGTGACAATAACATGCTGGTCACTGAGCAAGGCGCCATACTGCTTGCCTATGCTAGGCAGATGCTGGCCATGAATGATGCGGCCATTACCCGCTTACAAAGCCAGCAGGTTAGCGGTAAGGTTCGCCTAGGCATCCCAGCGGATTTTGAAATTTCCTACCTACCCCGCTTGTTAAGTCAGTTTTCCGCAAGCTACCCTGATGTGTCCTTAGAGATTAATTGTGATATCAGTGACAAGCTGCAACTGGACTTTCAGCACGGCCATTATGACCTTGCCTTGGCCACCTACACTGAATCAGACAGCCATAAGCATTCCACCAGTTTTTCTGAGCCTATCGCCTGGGTAAGCAATGGCTATGATGTACCAGAAGCAGGCGCGGTGGTTCATCTTGTCACCTACCCCCATGGTTGCCGCTATCGCCAACGCATGACCACCCTACTAAACGAAGCCGGTATCACCTGGCGTATTGCTTACAGCTCCTCAAGCCTGCTTGGCATCACGGCTGCCATTCAAGCCGGCTTGGGAGTGAGCGCCATGGCAGCTAGCACCGTGCCAGACCAGCTGGTCAAGCATCACCAGTTGGATAACTGTCCAGATTTAGGCAATATTGATGCTGTGTTTTTATTAGACCCCAGCACAGCTTCACCAGCTTGCTTGCGTTTGCAGGAGCATTTGCAACAGCATTTGCAGAATGGGCCTAATTTGTCGGCCTGAAGGCCGACCTACATCCATGGCATCGCCGCTCCTGCGCTAAGCTTGCCCCGCGAGCGTAGCGAGTGCATTGGGTATCCCTGTGCCCGCGGCATACAGCCCATCCATGGCATCGCCGCTCCTGCGCTTCCCTGCGCCCACGGCATACAGCCCATCCATGGCATCGCCGCTCCTGCGCTTCCCTGCGCCCGCGTCATACAGCCCATCCATGGGCATAAAAAAGGGGATAGATGTTGCCATCTATCCCCAATCATCCACCTTAATGGAGACTCATATTACAAAACTACTTAACAATATTGTGCTCTGGGCCAAATGGGAACTTAGTGATGTTCTCAGCACCCTCTTCACCAACAACCAAGATGTCGTGTTCACGATAACCACCAGCACCAGCCATGCCTTCTGGCAGCATAATCATCGGCTCAATGGATACCACCATGCCAGGCTCCAGTACGGTTTCGATATCTTCACGGAATTCCAGACCCGCTTCACGGCCATAATAGTGACTTAAGGTACCGAAGGAATGACCATAACCAAAGGTGCGATACTGCAGCACATCGTGCTTGGCAAAAATTTCGTTCAGTTCATGGGCAATATCACAGCAACGCACGCCAGGCTTCACCAGCTCTAGGCCTTTGCGGTGTACCTCGCAGTTAATTTCCCATAGTTCCAAGTGTCGATCGGAGGCGTGCTCGGCAAACAGGGTGCGCTCAAGGGCTGTATAGTAGCCAGCAATCATGGGGAAACAGTTAAGGCTCAAAATATCGCCAGATTCGATCTTGCGGCTGGTCACTGGGTTGTGGGCACCGTCGGTATTGATACCGGATTGGAACCACACCCAGGTATCCATTAGCTCACCATGGGGGAAGGTATTGGCTATTTCACGAATCATCGCTTGCGTACCCGCCAAGGCCACTTCGTGCTCAGGCACACCTACCGCAATGGCATCACGAATGGCAGCACCACCGATATCACCAATGCGGGCGCCATGCTTGATTAGTTCAATTTCTTCTGCGGACTTGATCATGCGCATCTGCATGGTCGGTACGCCTATGTCTTCGAATTCACACTTAGGCAGGGCCTGCTGTAGCGTTGACATGGTTGCCAGTGGCATGTGGTCATATTCCACACCCACACGAGAACCGGACTTGATTAAACCCTGCACGGCGGCAAAGAAGTTGCCCTTCTGCCAGTCTGTGTAAACAATGTTGTCACCCAACTGGTTACGACGGTAAGGCTGGCCACCGTCAATGTT
>JAERSU010000195.1 GCA_016845445.1 Oceanospirillaceae bacterium
CTACAATGGGCGGTAATGAAAAAGCAGTAGACAATGAGCATCAGCATGCCAAGAATAGCCATATATTTAACCAATACAGAGCGCTCTGGGTGGGACGCGCCCTACCCGGATTACGCTGTTATGACGGCGAACATGTTAACGCCCTTGTTGCCTGAGTATGAGATTGAGCAGTTTGATGCCGTGTCTGGCGATCTGCCGGCTATGCCGGAGAACTACGACGCAGTGGTGCTCACCGGCTCCATTGCTAATGTGACTCAACATGAGGTCTGGATGGATCGCTTGTATGAGCATATCCATAGGCTTCATGCCGCACGGGTAAAGTTGATTGGTATCTGTTTTGGCCACCAAGCCATTGCCCATGCTTTGGGGGGCATGGTCGCGCCAGCTAGCCCGCAAGTTGGCAATGTGGCGGTGACCATTACCGAGCCGCAAACTTGGATGCAACCCTACCAAGCCAGTGTGCAGCTATTGTGTGGTAATTTCCAGCAGGTGGTGACCCTGCCTGCTGGAGCCCGAGCGATTGCTACCCACAGCCACTGTGCCTTGCCCATGTATCAATTGGACGAACATATTCTTGGTTGTCAGTATCACCCAGAATTTAGCCCTGCCTATATGCGCCTCTATGTTGATTATGTCGCCGCAAAAATAGGCCCAGAATTGGCGCACCAGGCACAAGCGCAGCTAGCCACGCAGCATGATGGTGCTCTCGTTGCCCAATGGTTAGCAAACTTTGTGCAAGCGAAGGCTTCGGTTAGCTAAGAGATTAACTTGCTTGGGGTCTGTGAAAGAATGTGTAAAACCAAGCAACCAATTAGAAATTAGTTGTGTTTTGGCAGAGTAATGGTTAAGCAAGCGCCTTGATTGATGCCCTTAGACTGTAAACTGACCTGACCATCAAATTGCTTGGCGATATCGGTGATGGAGGTGAGGCCAATGCCAGAGCCATAGGCTTTGGTGGTGAAGCCCATGGTAAATATGCGTTGTTTGTCCTCACTGTTGATGCCACAGCCATTGTCGGCAATGGCTATCTGGAGGATGCCAGGTGTATTTTCAGCGACATCAATTTGCACTTGTGGCTGGAAATTCAGATCACTTTGTTGGCGTTGGTAGATGGCTTCAGTGGCATTTTTTAGGGCATTTACCAAGAGTTGCATAAACAGGTTAGGTGGGCCTTTAATTTGCAAGCCTGTGGGACAGTTGATTTGCGTTTGAATGCCTTCTAAATCAATCAGAGAAAAACACGCGTGAATGCTTTGTTGCAGGTTGAAATACTTAGTTTCAACAGCCTGGCTGTTAGCATCATGGTATAGATTGATCGAGCCTTTTAAGTGTTCTAAACCGGCTAGCAAACGAGCTTGGTTAGCATGCAGATTGCTGGGATTATCTGCGGCTTGGATAATGTTGTCTAACGCGGTAACAAAGGACTGTAAAAGCGCATTGCTTTGTTGCACTGATAGGTCTTGTAGGTTGGTTTTGGCAAGCTTCTTATGCAAGCGCTGTAAATCATCAATACTGCGCTGGTAGCGTCTGGCGATAGCATTAATGCCGGTCAGGGTGTTACCGATGTTGTGCACCACAAGGGCCGATAATTCAGCGTCACTTAATTCACCGCTGGTAATCTCTTCCTTATCCCTATCGGACATAGCCCTGCCTCACTTATTTAAGCCGTACCTTAGCAGGTTTAGGGGTGGGTTGAAAGTCGCAGCCAAGGCTAGGATTGTGGCAACAGCATGTGGCGAAACCCCTGTCTTTGATCATTAAATTAAGACATAAAAAAGGGAGCCATCGCTCCCTTTTTAACCATGCTATTGACTAGACGGTGGTTAACCAACCGTGGTTATCTTCTGCTAAGCCCCACTGAATATCATTCAAGGCCTTACGTAGAGCTTGGGTGGTAGCGCCAGGTTTGCCGTCACCCACCTGGTATTCTTTACCATTATGCAGCAGGGTGCCTACGGAGGTGAGTACTGCAGCAGTACCTGACAGAGCAGCTTCACAGCCAGGCTTGGCAGCACGTTCTAGCAGTTCTTCTACGGAGAGTTCTCGTTCCTGCACATCCATACCACGATCGCGAGCCAGGGTAAGAATGGAGTCGCGGGTAACACCATGGAGGAAAGACTCATCCAGGGCCTTGGTGATGACTTCGTTGCCATCAATCAAGATAAAGTTGGCAGCGCCAGTTTCCTGCACATCGCCGTTCGGGCAGAACAGCACTTGAGCGGCATTGTGTTCGGCTTTGGCGCGCATGATGGGGTCTAGGGCGCTGGCATAGTTGCCACCACTTTTTACCATGCCCATGTGTGGGGCGCAGCGTTGGCCTTCTTCGTCAAGTAGTACGCGTAGAGCCACTTCACCACCACCGGAGAAATAATCACCTACAGGGGATAGCAAAACAAACTGTACGGAGCTGACCGAAGGTGCCGCGGCTTTACCCACAGCTGGCTCAGTGCCCATGTGTGTTGGGCGGATGTACATAGAACCCGGTGGTTCTGGTACTTCATCGGCGTATTTGGCGACGGCATCGACGATCATCCTGGTGGTGACATTGGCGTCAATTTCTGGCAGGTGCAACAAGCGTGCGCTTTGGGCAAAGCGGGCAATGTTGCGGTCCATGCGGAAAATCTTGATGCTGCCATCGGCGTGACGGAAAGCTTTTAAGCCTTCAAAGCAGGTGCTGGAATAATGCAACACATGGGCAGCTGGGTGGATGTTAAGCTTGTTACTAGGCACAAATTCGGGTGTGCTCCAGCCACTGCCGTCGTTCCAGCTGATGGTCATTTCGTCGGTGAAAACCGTACCAAAGGCGGTCATAGGGTGAACCTCAGTTACAATTCATAAAAGGTCGTGTAAAACAAGACCTGACATTGTATAGCAGGAGTGACCGCAAAGGTAAGAGAAAAATGAGTCTTTATAGAGGTTTTTTCTTAGCCTGTGGTTGTTCTTACAACCTTAGTGCAGATTGTAGGCGACAAACTGGCGATTCCAGCTGCCTTGGCGGGTTTGTTCCATAGCCAGTAGTTGATCTTGGTAACCTAATTGGGCAAGCACATAGCCGTCCACTTCTTCTAATTCGATGCCCTGTTGATCGACGCGTTGGTTAAAGTCAGCATCGGCAAATTCCAGGTTTTGCGAGTCCTGATCAAAGACAATGGCAAGGTGCTCGCAAGGCTGAATTTGCTGCAATTCGTTTTCCAAGGCCTGTTTGCATATGGGGCAGTGTAGGCTGTCCTGGGCGGTTTTATGGTGAACCTGAGCAATGGGGGTAAATTTGGCAAACAACATAACAAAACCTCTTTGAATGAATTGGTTTCATTATAGGGGCTTTGGGTATGCTTTAAGTTGATGTTTGTTCAGCTTGTATGAGTGCTATTCAACTTCATGTAGGTTGTGCATGATTCCAAGCAATACACTCATCTAAAGTAACGCCGTTGCCGCCAAAGATATCCAAGGCACTGCCGATGGTGAGATCAACACGGCCGCCTGATAACGACTTTACTAGCTCTAGGTCATTTAGATGGCGCGCGCCACCGGCGTAGGTGCAGGCAATGGGGCTGTGCTTACCAAGCATTTTGACTAGGGGCTGATCGATACCGGCTTGCAGGCCTTCTACATCGGCACTGTGAATTAAAAACTCGTCGCAGTAGTCAGCGAGGCGGGCCAGGGTATCGGCTTTAACCTCAGTGTTGGTAACTGTCTGCCAGCGGTTGGTGGCGATATACCAGCTGTTGTCTCGTTGGCGGCAGCTTAAGTCTAATACTAGACGATCTTTGCCGACTAGATCATACAATTGCTCCAGGCGCTGCCAGCTAAATTGGTCGCCTTCAAATAGCCAGGAGGTGACGATAACGTGTGATGCGCCCGCGTCAATATAAGCCTTAGCATTGTCTGCATTGACACCGACGCCATACTGCAAACCATTGGGCCAACTGCCAAGGGCAGCCATGGCTTGTTGTTGATTACCGCCTCCTAAAGAAATGACATGGCCACCGGTTAGATTGTGTTGCTG
>JAERSU010000196.1 GCA_016845445.1 Oceanospirillaceae bacterium
GTAAATTGCCAGCGAAAGAAAGTGAGTCTATGGGTACCGTCCAAGTATTAATTGTTGATGATAACGAGCTTAATCGAGAAGTTATCGCCGAATATATTGAGAACCGAAGATTGCCAGTTTGATATGGCTGAAGATGGTCAAGAAGCGGTCGAGCTTGCCACCGATAAGCACTACGATGTTATCCTTATGGACATCATGATGCCCGTGTTAGATGGCGTATCTGCCACACAAAAAATCCGCCAAAAACGGGGTGATAACAGCATTCCCCCCAAAATTGTTGCGGTCACAGCGAAAAAGTTACGTGAAAATGTGGAAACCTTTGCTAAAGCTGGCTTCAATGAGTATGTGGCCAAACCGTTTAGCGAAAGTGAAATCATTCGCGCCATCAATCCCCGTGTCAATCCTGGCAATGAAGTGGGTGAATGGGCGCTTTTTTAGCTCAATAGTTAGCTTTATCTAGTTATAAAAGTCTTCCAAGTTTGGCAATTTAGGCTATGATGGTGGTTTCCATCGTCATTCTTGTTTCCCTATGTCTACTTCTACTGTGCCTACCAATCAGCGCATTGGCATGTTCGAGTTTATCTTTCTGATTGCTTCATTAATGTCCATTGTGGCCTTGTCCATCGATGCGGTCTTGCCTGCCCTTGGCTATATGGCCGTCGAGTTTAATGTCAGTACCAGTGATATCCAGTTGGTATTGACCAGCCTGTTTGCTGGCTTTGCTATCGGCCAGCTAATTTATGGGCCGCTATCTGACAGTATTGGGCGCTTAGCTTGTATCTATGCTGGCATGCTGTTGTTTGTAATTGGCTGTGTGGTCAGCCTGTTAGCCCAAAGTTTAGAAATACTGGTGCTAGGTCGATTTTTACAAGGGCTGGGGGCGGCGGGGCCACGTATTATGGTATCGGCGCTAGCGCGAGATTGCTTTGCAGGTAGGACCATGGCGCGGGTCATGTCCTTTGCTGCGACGGTCTTCATGCTGGTGCCTATTTTGGCGCCCATGATTGGTCAGTTGGTGCTCTGGGTTGCCCCATGGCAGTATATTTTTGTCATGTATATTGTCTTGGCTTTGCTCATGAGCATCTGGACCTACCTGCGGTTAAATGAAACCTTGCCTGTTGCCGATCGTAGGCCCTTGCAGTTTAGTGCCATCTGGCAGGCAGCAAGGCTTGTGCTAACCCATCGTCAGGCAGCAGGCTACACCCTAGTTAGTGGCTTGGTGTTCGGTGGTTTTCTTGGCTATCTAAGCTCTAGTCAGGTGCTATTTCAAGAAATCTATGGCGTTGGCGATGCCTTTCCCTTGTATTTTAGCTTGCTGGTATTACCCAATGTGGTTTCTTCTTTGCTTAATGCTCGCCTAGTTATACGTTGGGGAATGTATCGTCTGGTTCAGCTTACCAATGTGGGAGTGCTGACCACAGCCTGTGCCTTGTATTATTACGCCAGTCTGCATGATGGCATTCCACCGCTGAATAACATGCTGGCTTTTTTGTTTGTCATGTTTGCTGGCATTGGCCTGCAATTTGGTAATTTGAATGCCTTGGCCATGGAGCCTTTGGGTAAGGTTGCTGGCATGGCGGCCACCATATTTGGTGCAGGCTCTACCCTAGTATCTATTCCTATAGGTGCTTGGATTGGCATGTCGGTGACCAGCAATATATTGCCCCTTAGCTTAGGCATGGCGGTGACGGCGGCTGTCGGTGTTGTGCTCATGCACTGGGTGCGGTTTGGCTGGCAGCGGCCAACGGCAAATGGTGGTATTACATCCTAATCAGGCCGTTTAAGGCGCTGAAAGGGCGGTAATTTGTGCGGCTTTTAGGGCTTCCCCAAGGGCTTTGCCTTGTAGCCCTTGCTGCAGGAAGGGTTGGGCGGTAACCCTGTGAATGCTTCGTAGGTCGGCGTCAATTTGCTGCCATAAACTATGGCTAAAGCTTAATTCTGGTAGTTCCATTTGCCCTTGGGTATGTAAGATGCCGCATAGTTTCACCAGCTGTTGCAGGCCTTCTGGTTGCTTTATGGCGCCGCAGTTTTGCAACAGTGTAAAGCGCTGCTCGGCGGTTAATTGTGGGTAGTTTTGTAATGGCCGTTGCTGCTTGCTTAATTGTAAGCATAGCTGAGCGATGTGTTTCGGCAGCATCAATTGCTGGGCTAATATTTCTAGTTGCGGTTTGTTGAGTCCATGTAGCAGTATGGCCAGTCGCTCAGCAGGCTCGTTAAGCTGCTTGCAGGCGGCTTGAAAAATCGCCAGCGGGTTGTTCTTGCGCGTGAGAAGTTTTGCCAGCGGCGCCGCTAACTGATCAAGGGCACCTAATTCAAGCAAGGTAGTAAAGTAAATCCACGGGCTGTGGCTCTGCAAGGCCTTGTGAGTTTCTTGCCAGATGCGCTCTTTGGAGAGGCTTGCTAATTCACCTGTAGCGACTATCTGTTTGGCTAGCTGTTTGGTTTCTGGGTCAATGGTAAAACCCAAATGAAACAGGTGGCCATGAAAGCGGGCGAGTCGTAATACCCGCAATGGGTCCTCAGCAAAGGCATCGGATACATGCCTAAGGCGGCGTTCATTGAGGTCTTGTTGGCCCTGGTAGGGATCAATTAATTGGCCATCTGGTGCTTGCGCAATGGCGTTAATAGTTAGGTCCCGACGCAGTAAATCCTGTTCTAGGGTGACGTCGTCTGCGGCGTAGACTTCAAAGCCTTTGTAGCCAT
The DNA here is from genome assembly GCA_016845445.1 of Oceanospirillaceae bacterium. Lineage (GTDB taxonomy): Bacteria > Pseudomonadota > Gammaproteobacteria > Pseudomonadales > Balneatricaceae > Njordibacter. Next base: position 2,704 of record JAERSU010000196.1, read on the forward strand.
GGCCAGACTTGCGTTCGGTGCGCGCAAGGGCATACTCTTGCTTGGATTGTGGATGTAGAAAAACGGGAAAGTCTTTGCCCACTTGGGTATATCCCAGAGCGAGCAGGTCACTTGGACTGGCACCAACTACAACATGATCATAGTCATAGACTGGGAGGCCGAGAAGTTGGTCTCTTACGGCCCCACCAACAACGTAAGTTTGCCAGCTAGTTTGCACAGATCGTTAGGCACATAGTTCTGGGTACGTCAGACTAAAACCGTTGAAGCCACCTTCTAGGCTGTAGACTTCGTCGAACCCTTGGTTAATAAACACTTCCGCAGCCTGCAAAGAGCTCATGCCTTGGTAACAGCACACGACTACCGGCTTATCTTTGTCTGCGTCAGCTAAAAAAGTGGCCAGGTTGCTATTATCGATTCGCTGGCTACCCTTGATGTGATTAGCATTATAGCTGTTGAGATCACGAATATCCAAAATGTAGGCGCCGGCGTCCATTTTGTCTTGTAGATGAGCTGGGGAAAGAATTTGCAGTTGGGTCATGATGCTTACTCGGTTATTAATTAAGATAACGCTAATATTAGCAAACTCTGATATTAATCGCAAGCCATTGTGTAAACACGGTTGTCGTCGAGACATAGCATTTTCAAACTACCACCCCATACACAGCCCATGTCCAGATTTACTATGGTGTTGTGATTGGTTTCACCTTCCAAGGCAGCCCAGTGGCCAAATAGTTGACGGCTGGTAATCTGAGAAGGGTAATGAAACCAGGGGGCAAAGCCCGCTGGGGCCTCAGTCGGCTTGGCCTTGGCGTTAAATTCCAGCTGCCCGGCTAAGGTAGTAAAGCGCATGCGGGTAAAATAATTGGTAATGCAGCGCCAACGTTCTGGACCCGTCAATTGCTCTTGCCATCTATCTGGCTGGTTGCCATACATGTGGCGAAAATAAGCTGCTGCTTGATCGCTGATTAATACCTGATGGATTTCTTGCGCTAATGCCTTTGCTGTTGCAAGGTTCCAGCAGGGTGGGATGCCTGCATGGGTCATGACGGTGTCGTATTTGCTACTGTAGTGCAGCAAAGGTAGTGTCTGTAACCAGGTCATCAACTCATGACGGTCAGGGGCGGCTAACACTGCCTCAAGACTTGGGTCTACCTTGATGTCCGTTAAGCGGTGGTGTAGGGCAAGCAGGTGTAGATCGTGATTGCCCAGCACCACCTTAGCTTGCTTGCCAAGGCTCATGACAAAGCGCAATGATTCAAGGGACTGGGGTCCTCGATTAACCAGATCACCAGCCAACCAAAGCTTATCACCGGCGCCAAATTTTACCTCTTCTAAGAGGCGATAGAGGGGGTCTAAGCAGCCCTGTAAATCACCGACGGCGTAGGTCGCCATTAGTGTAAGGCTCGCGGGTAGGCTAGGGTAAAGGCCGGTATAGGGGCATTAAATTCGTGGCCGTCAGCTGCCTTCATACCATAGTGACCTTGCATGCTGCCCACTCGGGTAGCCAGTACGGTGCCACTGGTGTATTTGTGTTGTTGGCCTGGTTCAATCACCGGTTGTTGGCCAACCACGCCGGCGCCACTTACTTCCTGCGTTTCGCCATCGCCGTTGGTGATGAGCCAGCGGCGGTCTAGCAGCTGCGCGCTTTGGCGGCCTTGATTAGTGATGGTAATGTGATAGGAAAACACGTAACGATTGCGTTCTGGGTCAGATTGTTCAGCGATATATTGGCTGTCTACCTGCACGTCAACGTCATAATCCTGTTCAGTTGCTTGTCTCATGTTGGTAAATCTATTGAGCTCGTTGATGTCGATAATTGCTTATTTTAACGTAATCTGCAACTGCTAGGCGTTCCGGACGCAAGCCAGCATCGATACCTAGTTGTTGTAGTTCGTCACCGCTAACCAGCCCTTTGAGGTTGTTGCGCAGGGTTTTGCGACGCTGAGAAAAAGCCTGTTTTACTAGGCTTTCAAAGTCGGCAAAACTATCTGCAACATGCGGTAAGGTGGCATAGGGGACCAGGCGCACAATGGCTGAATCAACCTTGGGTCTGGGGTCAAAGGCTTCTGGTGGCACTTCAAATAGATTCTCAACGGCACAAAAATACTGCGCCATCACACTCAGTCGGCCGTAGTTGTTATCCCCTGGCCCGGCAGCCAGTCGCAGTACCACTTCTTTTTGCAGCATAAAGTGCATGTCGACAATCTGCTGGGCATGATCAAGCAGGTGAAAAATCAATGGCGTGGAAATATTGTAGGGCAGGTTACCAACCACGCGCAGGGATTTTGCTGCGCTATTGATTTGGCTAAAATCAAATTTTAACGCGTCAGCTTCATGGATGCGCAGGTTGTTGCCATAGGTCGCAAAGCTGATACGCAAATGAGGGATCAGGTCACGGTCTAATTCAACCACGTCCAGACTACCTGTGGCGGCCAGCAGGTGTTCGGTAATGGCCCCTAGACCCGGACCAATTTCCACCAGCTGTTCATCTTTTTGGGGACGAATGCTGGCCACAATGTGGCGAATAATGCCCTGATCTTGGAGAAAATTTTGGCCGAAACGTTTACGGGCTCTATGCTTACTGTTAGTCACTGACATGAAGGTTCTATAGTGGTTGATAAAAGCCAAGGAACTGGCTTAGCAGTTCATTGATTGGGCTTGGCGTACGGCCTCTAACAGGCTGCTAGCACTTGCTTGGCCAGTGCCTGCCAGGTCAAGGGCGGTGCCATGATCCACAGAAGTACGGATGATGGGTAATCCCAGAGTGATGTTGACGGCGGCGCCAAAGCCTGCGTATTTTAACACAGGCAGGCCTTGATCGTGATACATAGCGAGCACGCAGTCGGCCTCATTGAGGTTGCTGGGGTTAAATAAGGTGTCCGCCGGTAAGGGACCCACCAGATTAATGCCTTGCTGGCGTAGTTCATTGAGGCAAGGAATGATGGTATCCAGTTCTTCGCGGCCTAGATGCCCGTCTTCGCCAGCATGGGGGTTGAGTCCGCATACATAGATACAGGGCTTGGCGGTATTGAATTTACCTTGCAATTCGGTATGTAAAATGTGGATTACCCGCGTCAAGCTGGTGGCGGTAATGGCCTCAGCCACGTCTTTTAACGGTACATGGGTGGTAGCCAGAGCGACGCGCATCTTATCGCAGGCTAACATCATGACCACCTTGTCTTGCTGGCAGCGTTGTTGCAGGTATTCAGTATGTCCGCTAAATGGCATACCGCTATCATTGATCACCGCTTTATTAACCGGTGCGGTGATCATGGCATGGGCCTGGCCCTCTAGGCAGGCATCACAAGCGCTATCCAAGGTGGCCAATACGTAGGCGCTATTGGCGCTATTGAGCTGGCCAGCTATGACAGGCTGTGCCAAGCGGTGGTGCCAGACCTTGAGTTGGTTGGCAGCCGTTGGTGCTGCTACTTGGCTTAGCTCGAAGGAACAGATGTCTACCTCAAGACCTAGCATGGCCGCTCGATCAGCAAGTAGCTGCTGGTCAGCTAACACCACAATTTCTGTATCGGGCCAATGGCCGGCGAGCTGTAGGCACAAATCCGGGCCTATGCCTGCCGGTTCACCGGCAGTAACTAGCAGACGCTGAATCATCAACGGATCTCAATATAGGCCTGATTGCGTAGTTCGGTGAGCCAGTTGTCCAGCTCATCAGCAAACTTGCTGTTGTGCAGTGCGGTACGTGCCTTATTGCGCAGTATCGCTTGGCCAACATTCTTGGTTTGACGTTCGTTAGCCTTGAGAATATGCCAGCCATTTGGGCCGGGGAAGGGCTTACTGTGTTGACCTGCTTCTAAGGCATCCAGTTGCTGTTGCATAAATTCAGGTAGTTGGTTGGCGGACAGCCAGCCCATGTCGCCGCCTTTAAGGGCGGTATTGCCATCATCACTAAAGCCACGGGCCAGATCATAGAATTCCATGCCGTTTTCTAGGCGTTGGTAGATTTCATCAATAAGCTCTTTGGTAGCGGTTTTATCACGGATATCGTTAGTGGTAACCAGAATGTGCTGAGCTTTGGTTTGATGTTGTTCTTGCATAGCAAGACCACGCTGGTCCATCACCATAATCAAGTGCAAGCCACTGGAGTTTTCCAACACCTGAGTGACTTCCCCTATGCCAAGTGGTGCCACAGCATCAGCAAACAAGGCAGGTAGCTGGCTCAGCTTGCGCCAACCTAAGGAGCCGCCCTCGGCAGCATTGCCAGCATCGGAAAACTGCATGGCTACCTGGGCAAAATCATCCCCTTTTTCTAAGGCCGCTTGGGCCTTGGCCATGGTGGCCTGGGCAGCTCTCTTATCGGCGTCGGATGTAGCACTCACTAAAATATGACCAAGTAGCACCTCGGTGTCTGCCAAGGCTTGGCCTTGCTGAGAAGCAAGGAACTGATCGACTTCTTTTTCGGAAACCTTAATGCGCTTTTTAACGGCAATTTGCGCCACTTCGTCAATGGTCATCTGGCGCTCGATTTGCGCTCGAAAACTGGCAAGGGTCTGGCCGTTTGCAACAATGGCCTGGTGTAGCTGAGGCAGGCTTAAGTTGTTGTTTTGGGCTATTCTGGCCATGGCATTGTTGAGCATGGTGGCAGAAATTTCGACTCCCAGATTTTCCGCTTCTTGAATTTGCAAAAGCTCTTGAATGAGCTGCTCTAACACCTGCTGCTGCAAGATTGCCTCAGCCGGGACAGGCTGCTGTTGGCGTTGCAGTTGGCTACGAGTAGCTGCCACTTCAGCATCTAATTCGGAGGTCATAATAACGTCGTTATTTACCACGGCAGAAATAGCGTCGATTGCGGTTGCGGCTTGAGCGCCAGCCCAAGGTGCAAGACTGATGGCTAGACTGCTAGCCATCAGGGTACGTTTCCAGTTAGTTAAAACGTTCATTGTAGCCTGTAATACTTTCCATAAACTCGTTTAGCTCAGCGTCACCAGTACCAAATAGGCGGGTGTCTTTGTCACCTAGGCCTTTTAGTTCCAGCTCTATGAATACACCGTGCTCTTCTTTATTGTTGCTATCAACCCAGGTACGGTTTACCAGGCGGGTTTTCCAGCAACAGTTGGCATATTCTAAACCGACGATTTCATCGAGGGTGGTGCTGCTGTCCAGGTCTTGTTTTTGCTGTACAAAAGCAGTCCAGTTGGCAGATATTGGCCACATGATAGAGGCTTGGCTCTGGCGGTCGGTGCCTGTCTCAGTATAGTTTACATTCACGATCTGGTTGTTGCTGGCCTGGTAACGTAAGTTGGCAGACAGGGCCTCTGTCTTGCCGCTACTTGGTTCCCAGTCAACACTCAGGGTGGAGCTAAGCTGTGCATTAAATTGGTAGTCCATCTGACCATAGATTGGCGAAGAAGTTTCATTGCTGGTGGTGCTAGCGTGAGATAAGGCCACTTTGCGATCAGCCAAATAATACATTTGGGCAATAGAATAGCGCGCCTTTTGTTGCCCGGCTGGGGTTAGGACTCGGCTACTTGCCCCCAGTGTTACCCGGTGATCATCACCAATGCGGTCAGGTCCATTAAAGCGGTTGATTTGATATAACGGCTTGCCAATGGTGCTGGTATCAAAAATGGGTAAATCATCTTGGTTTTTGTAGGGTGTGTAGGTCCAATACAGGCGGGGCTCTAGGGTTTGGCTAGCGCCATTGGCAAGGGCACGATCAAAATACAAACCACTGTCCAGAGACAACTGGTACAAGCCACGCGTTGGGCTGCTGTCTATACCGCTTGGGGTGTCATCCAAGGCATATAGGCTGATGGGTAGTTGTGCCGTTGCTTGAGTGTAGGAATAACTATTGCGCCACTGCTGGCTAATACTAGGCGTAAGATGCAGGCGCTGGCCATTGATCTTGCTCATGCCGGTGAGGGCGCTGTTGGCACGCTTAAAGTTGGTGTAATTAAACGCGTATTGCCATTTGCTTTTGTCCGCTAACTGCTTGCCACCCTGCAGACTGACATAGGGCAGCAGATCATAACTTGGCGTGGCTGTGGTTAGCTGTTGATGCTTGGTGGCACCCACCACGGCCTTGTCCATGACTTGGCTATTGGATGTATAGGCAAAGCTGATTTGACTACTAACCTTATTGCTATCAGCTAGATCGCTGCCGTAGTCGTAGTCGTTAAACAGCGCGATATCACTGGCACGGGCAAGCTTGATATCGGCGCTTAGCTGATCGGAAAGTTGGCCACTAAATTGGTAATCCATGTACCAACGATTAGCCGTGGATTTTTTGTCATCCACGCTCCACAACAGGTTGCTGTTGTGTTGCCCCGCATCGCTGAGCAAACGGCCTTCGGTGGTGACATACAAGCCGCGGTGTTCGCGGAAGTGGGGGGTAACCACAGCGTCATATTGAGGGGCCAAGTTGAAGTAATAGGGGGTGGCTAGATAAATACCATTAGAGCTACTGGTGGACAGTCGCGGATAGAGGAAACCTGTACGTCGCTGGTCGTCAATGGGGAAGCTTAACCAGGGCAGGTAAAAAATGGGTACACCGCCGAGCTTCAATACGGCGTTGTGCGCCTCACCAAAACCCTCTGCTGGCAGAATGTCGATGCGCTGACTGTCAATGTACCAGGTATTGTCGCCTGGCGGACAGAAGCTGAAACGACCGTTTTCCATGACCATGGTGTCGTCATCATGCAAGCTTACCGTGTCAGCTTGAGCGCGCATGTCGGCGTCAAAGCGAACCAATTGCGCACCCTGCAGTACCGATTGGCCCCGGTCGGTATCAAAGGTGCCCTTGTCAGCGGTAATGAGTAGGCCTGGGCGGCGAATTTCCACGGCTTCATCAACGCTGATAATGCCTGTGTTGCTATCCAGATTGATGGTCTCGCTATGCATGCGTTGGTTGCCCTGTTGCACCACTACGTTGCCTGACAGGGTGGTGATGCCATTGGCGTATTCGCTGCTGTCAGAATCTGTGTGGATGGCTTGATCATCACCTAGGAAGGTGTAGTTCTTGGGTTGATAGCCGCCAGCGCAGTAGCTCGGGCTATCCGCCTGCGGTTGCCAAACCCAGTCTAGGTTTTCTGCTTGGGCCGGCAGGTGCCAAAAAGTACTAGTGAGTCCCAGCAAAAGGGCAATTTGCGTGGGGCGAAACAGGGGTGATGTCGAATGGGAGTGCGACTGTGACAAAAGAATATCCACAAAGCTTGTATAGATTAGTCTGCTGAGCTTGAAAAACGCTGAAACAGACGCCAATAAATGGTAAGTTTAAACCACAAACTGAGCTTGTGGAACTGCAGATTTATAGGATTCGAGCTTGAACGGATATTTATTAGGAAAAAACCTTGCCTATCATCGCACAGGCATGGTTATTGGCGCTTTATTGGGTCTGGTTTCGGGTGGTGTTGTCGGTTTATTGCTCGGCAGCTTCGTAGGCTATCAAATTGATAAACTGGTGCGCCGCTTTTCTGGCGTCGAACAATGGACCCAGGAAAAAGCCCAGAAAGCCTTCTTTGATGCCACCTTTGCCGTCATGGGTAAAGTAGCCAAGGCCGATGGCCGTGTGACTGAGGCGGAAATCAAGTATGCCGAAGCGGTGATGGCGCGCATGAATTTAACCGGCGATCGTCGCCAGCGTGCTATTGATTGTTTTACCAAGGGCAAACAGTCCGGTTATGAAATTACCGATGTGCTGGAACCCTTGCGTCGTGCCCTAGGCCGCAGTAATGCCAGTGCCCATGCGCGCATGATGTTTGTTGAGATTCAATTAGCTGCGGCTTTGGTAGATGGTCAGTTTAGCCCTGCTGAAGGCCGTGTTCTGAGCGAAATGTGCCAGCTGCTGGGGGTTTCTCAAGCCGAATTCGAACAGGTTGCCGCACGCATGGCAGCCGAGCATTCATTCCACCAACAACATGCTGGTGGGGCTGATGCAGCAGCGCAAGCGGATGAAATTGAACAGGCTTATGGGGTGCTGGGTGTGGCCCAAGACTGCGACAATAAAACCCTCAAGCAGGCTTATCGTCGCCTCATGAGTCAGCATCATCCGGATAAGTTGGTAGCCGAAGGTTTGCCCGATGAAATGATGCAGTTGGCAAAAGAAAAAACCCAAGAAATTCAAGCGGCCTATGACGTTGTTAAGCGTTCCCGTAAATAACTATTACTCTGTGTATACCAATAGGACTCATCATCATGTCTGACTTTAAAATCGCTCCGTCTATCCTGTCTGCTGACTTTGCCCGCTTGGGTGAAGAGGTAGAAAATGTCTTGGCTGCGGGAGCCGATATTGTGCATTTTGACGTCATGGATAACCATTACGTGCCTAATCTGACCATTGGCCCCATGGTGTGCAAAGCCTTACGCGATTACGGTATTAGCGCACCCATAGACGTGCACCTGATGGTGAAACCCGTTGATCGTTTGATTGCTGATTTTTTAGCAGCGGGAGCTAGCTATATAACCTTTCATCCAGAAGCCAGCGAACACATTGACCGTTCCTTGCAAATGATCCGTGATGGCGGTGCCAAAGCCGGTTTGGTCTTTAACCCTGCCACGCCTTTGCATTATCTGGATCATGTTATGGATAAACTGGACATGATTTTGTTGATGTCTGTGAACCCTGGCTTTGGTGGTCAGAAGTTCATTCCAAGTACCCTGGATAAATTGGCGCAGGTGCGTCAGCTTATAGATGCTTCGGGCTTGGACATTCGCTTAGAAGTCGATGGTGGTGTGGGCATTGGCAATATTGCCGAAATCGCCAGTGCAGGAGCTGACACCTTTGTCGCCGGTTCGGCTATTTTCAATACCGACGATTACGCTGCTACCATCGCCGCTATGCGCACCGAGTTGGCCAATGCCAGATAACAGTGCAATAGCCATTGGCCCCGTTGATTTTCAACCCAAAGCGGTATTTTTTGACCTAGACGGCACGCTCATAGATAGCCTGCCAGATATATTTGCGGCTATCTCTGAGGCTGCTGAGTACATGGATCTTGTGCCGCCTAGTTTGGCACAGGTGCAGGCCTGGATAGGTAACGGGGCTGGCAAATTGGTAGAGCGGGTACTGGCAGATGATATTCAGGTGCCAGCCCAGCAAGATCCGCGCTATACCGCCTTGCTGGCAGCATAAATGTCGGCTTACGGTAAACTAGAACATGCCCACAGTAGCCTTTACCCAGGTGTAGAAGACTTACTGCAGGCTCTGCAGAGTCGGGGTGTGAAGTTAGCCGTTATCACCAATAAAGCCAGCCAGTTTACCCCTTC
>JAERSU010000197.1 GCA_016845445.1 Oceanospirillaceae bacterium
GGTCAGGTGGTGCCTTTTAAACGCGAAGTATACCGCCGCGCCATGAAAGAACTGTGTTATCGCCATTCACGCTTGGTATTCCACGGTGATACTGTACAGTTGCTAGAAGACTAAGGTTCGCCATGCTGACAAGTATAAAGAAAATTACCCAACAGGTTGCTGCGGCAGAGAATTTGCAAGCCGCCTTGGATCTGGTGGTGGATAACGTAAAGCGCGCTATGCGCACTGATGTGTGTTCTATATACTTGCATTTTCCAGCCACAGAAAACTTCGTTCTGATGGCCACCAAAGGCCTGGAAAAGGACTTTATAGGCAAGCTGTGTATTCCCGATGGCAAAGGCCTTGTTGGTCATGTGGCCCAACGTTCGGAACCATTTCGTACTAATCAAGCCTCTCAGCATCCTTGCTTTCATCACGTAGAAGGCATTGGCGAAGAACCTTTTAATTCCTTCTTGGGCGTCCCCATCATCCACCATCGTGCCGTATTAGGCGTACTGGTGGTACAGCATTCCGATGTGCGTCAGTACACTGATGAAGAAGAAGCCTTATTGGTTACCCTGTCCGCTCAATTAGCTGGTTTTGTGGCCCATGCAGAAGCCACAGGTGGTGGTTTGCGCGCCAACGTATTGGCTAATGAGCAAAGTGCCGATGTGTGCTACGTTGGTGTCAGTGGCTCGGGTGGTGTGGCCATTGCCGAAGTGGCGATTATTGCCCCGCCGGCTGATTTGAAGAAGGTGCCGGATCGCGCATGTGAAGACGTTAATGCAGAAATCGTCGCCTTTAAAAAAGCCTTGGAGGCAGTACGCCGCAAGATCAAGGTAGTGAGCCGCACCTTGGCGCGCAGCTTGAAAGATCAAGAGCATGAGCTGTTCGAAGTCTATATGCGCATGCTCGATGATAACGCTCTGGCTGGCGAGATTATTGCCAATATTCGTACTGGCCAATGGGCCCAAGGTGCCTTGCGCCAGGTTGTGTCTCAGCATATACATGCCTTTGAAATGATGGACGACCCCTATTTGCGGGAACGGGCCACAGATATTCGTGACCTAGGTCGCAGGGTGCTAGCCGAATTACAGCAAACTGATACTCACGATCGTCATTTTGCCGAATCAACGGTATTGGTTGCAGAAGAAGTGACTGCCACCATGCTTGCCGAAGTGCCGGCAGACAAGCTCAAAGCCATCGTTTCTATTCAAGGCTCCAATAATTCCCATGCTGCCATACTGGCCCGTTCCATGGGTATTCCTACGGTAATGGGCGCGGTTGATTTTCCCTATACGCGCATGGAAGGCAAAGAAATCATCATCGATGGCCATGCTGGCCACATTTATGTGAATCCGAGTGATGATTTTTATAGCTACTATCAGCAAGCCATCATTGAAGAGGCTAATTTCAGTAAAGAACTGGAAGTGTTGCGTGATTTGCCCGCGCAAACCCGTGATGGCCATGTCATTCCTCTGTTGGTGAACACCAGTCTGCCAATAGATGTGAGTCGTTCCATAGAGCGCGGTGCCGAGGGCGTGGGCTTATACCGTACCGAAGTGCCCTTCATGATTAAGGAGCACTTTCCATCCGAGCAAGAACAAATTGATTGTTATCGGGTGCAATTGGCAGGTTTTTACCCGCGTCCTGTGACCATGCGTACGCTGGATGTGGGGGGTGATAAAGGCTTGTCCTATTTCCCCATCGAAGAAGATAATCCCTTCCTTGGTTGGCGCGGTATCCGTGTCACCTTGGATCATCCGGAGATTTTCTTGGTGCAAATTCGTGCCATGCTCAAAGCCAGTGAAGGTTTGGATAATCTGCAAATTTTATTGCCTATGGTGACGCATCTTAGCGAAGTGGATGAAGCCTTGATCCTGATTGAGCAGGCCTACCAAGAAGTCATTGAAGAAGGTGCCAATATTAGCACGCCACCGGTGGGCGTCATGATTGAGGTGCCAGCGGCGGTTTATCAGGCCCGGCAAATGGCCGACAAGGTTGATTTTATCTCAGTGGGTTCCAACGACCTGACACAATACCTGTTGGCGGTAGACCGGGACAACCCGCAAGTAGCCGATCTTTACCATGCCTTGCATCCGGCGGTACTCATGGCCTTGCAGCAGATTGTGGATGCCGGTAAAGCCGCTAACATACCAGTGAGCCTGTGTGGTGAACTAGCCAGCGATCCTGCAGGTGCTCTGTTACTGATGGCAATGGGCTACGACACCCTGTCAATGAACGCTGCGGGTCTACCAAAGGTGAAATCTGCGGTGCGTAACTTTACCCTTGAGCAGGCTCAACATATGCTGCACGGCGCCTTGCAGCAGGGGAGTTCTACGCAAGTGGAAAACCTTGTCAAAGAATATATGGAAGCCGCCGGTTTTGGACGTTTGCATAGTCATTTTATCAAGCTAAATGCAAAGTCCTGATCGCTGCTCTGTATGTCATCAAAGTCCCTTTCCTTGATGCTCATGGTGCCCTCTCGGTGCTGCATGATGCTAATGCATGTGCGCGTACCATAGTCCATTTCAGGAGCGATTATATGGCAAGCCGAAAGCTGCTTTTCCCATGCTAGCGGGATGCCTGTGTCGGGCAACAGGTGATCATTGGCTAAGTCTGAATCCAGCATGATGGCTTGCAGGTGTTCATGGTCTACATGTGGATTCTGTAGTTGTGCGGCTAGGCCTTGCTTGACCTTCTCCACTTTCGGCCATGAGGTGTTCAACAGAGCGTTGCTTAGGCCATAAAGTCCAGGCGCCAATGGTTGGGGGCCTTGGGCATGGCGATTACTGTGGTACACCAAGTCTTCACCATCCCATAGCAACAAATTGTAGCCGGCATAGTGCTGCTTGTCAGCTTGCTGGGCAAACGCCATAGCACTTATGTTTTGTTCAATGAAATCGCTGCACAGGGCCCCTCTAGATGGCCCGCAACTCGCTGGCGCACCACCTTGACGATAATTGGTGAGAGCCGCCCAGCGGCCATTGCTAGCCATGCCCATCCAGGTGCCACCGGCCTGCAAGTCTTTACCGGCTAGCATGGGTGTTGCTTGCTGCCACCAATGCATACGTTGCGTTGGGCGCTGATGGAACTCATCCCGATTGGCGGCAAGTAACAAAGGGTAGTCTTGGTGTAATCGGTGAGCTAAAACAATTAGACACATGCTTAGTTAGCCGGCTTACGCAGTAGTAAAAAGAGGCCTATGGCTATCATAGGTAGTGACAGCAACTGTCCCTGTGTGAGCCAATCAAAGGCGACAAAATTTAGATGGGCATCTGGTTGACGGGCAAATTCAACCACAAAGCGTTGGCAACCATAGCCAAGTAAAAACATGCCGGAGACCTTGAGTGTGGCTCTTGGCTTGGCGGAGTAGAGCCACACCAACAAGAACAGCAGCAGCCCTTCTAATGCTAGCTGGTATAGCTGTGATGGGTGGCGGGCAAGCTGGTCAACATGGGGAAACACCATGCCCCAGGGTAGGTCGGTCGGGCGCCCCCACAGTTCGCCGCCGATGAAGTTGCCTAAGCGGCCAGCACCTAAGCCGATGGGCACAATGGGCGCAACAAAATCCATGACACTGGCAAAAGTACGTTGTTGTCGGCGGGCTGTCCACAAGACGGCCAAGATGACGCCGATGAGGCCACCATGGAAGGACATGCCACCTTCCCAGACTCGCAATAGCATGCTTGGGTTGGCTAAAAAGGCATCAAAATTGTAGAACAAGATGTAACCTAGGCGGCCACCCAAAACGACGCCAATGGCACCATTAAAGATGATGTCACTTACTTGATCTTTGCTAAAGTTAGCCCGCGGAGCCCTGCGCATAGCCAGATACCACGCCGAAGCAAAGGCTAGCATGTACATGATGCCATACCAGTGAATGCTCACTGGCCCAAGCTGGATAGCAACTGGGTCAATACTGGGATAGGTTAGCACAAGAATCTCCATTAACCATGGGCTGGACTATAGGCGCTGGGGCCTCAAAGCAAAAACTGACTTACCATGCGTAAACCAACGACTAGCAACAGTATAGCAAACAGTTGCTGCAGGCGTTGGGCAGGCAAGTTATGGGCTATCTTGGCGCCATAGCTGGCAGCAATGGCACTGGTAGCCACGATGCCTACCAGTGCGGGTAGATAGACATAGCCAATGGCATAGTCTGGTAAGGCTGGGTTGTCAGCAATAAACATATTGGTAATTGCACCAACGATACCAATGGCAAACCCACAGGCTGCTGCGGTAGCGACTGCTTGCTGCATGACCACCCCACGATTGACTAGCCAGGAAACCAACAGGTTGCCACCGCCGATACCAAAGATGGCTGAGGCCCAACCTATAATGGTGCCGGTAATGGTGAGGCCAGTCTTGCCCGGCAGTTGTTTGCGCGGCGGGCGTTTACTTAGCAGGAGCATCTTGGCGCTTAAGTAAAGCGCAAAGAAGCCAAAAATACCCTGTAATAAATCACCCGATACAGCGACGGCCGTGTTAACGCCGATGTAAGAGCCAAGCAACATGCCCAGGGCGATGGGTTTGGCCATGCCCCACAGGATGGCGCCTTTTTTCTGATGGGTGCGGATGGCACTTAATGAGGTGAAAACAATGTTAGCCAAGGAGGTGGCTACGGCCATGTGCATAAGGACGCTGGGTTCGATGCCTTGCAAGGAGAAAGCAAACACCAGAACCGGAACAACGATGACGCCACCACCGATGCCAAATAGGCCGGCTAATAAACCAGCAAAGGCGCCGAGGCCCAAATAGATAGCGAACAGCATTAGTTGGCTACTCGATCCAAGACTAGGTAACTGAAATCAAAGGGATTGGGTTCTTCTGCGGCTATGTCTTGGCGGGCTACTTGCCGCCAATGGTGCTCCACTAGCTGTGGGAAGAAGGCATCACCTTCCACATGGCGGTGGACGCGTGTTAGATACACTCGATCGGCCTTAGGCAGGGCCTGCTCATAGATTTGTGCGCCGCCAATGATCATGATTTCTTCACTGCCGTTAATCAGGTTAATGCTTTTGGCCACTTCAATGGCATCTTCTAGACTGGCAACCACCTTGATCCCGTCAGCGTGGTAATCGGCATTGCGGGTGATGACAATATTGTCTCGGCCTGGTAGGGGCTTGCCAATGGACTCAAAGGTTTTACGGCCCATTATGACAGGTTTGGCCATGGTAATGGCCTTAAAGTATTTCAGGTCGCCTGGCAGGTACCAAGGCAATTGGTTGTTGTTACCAATAACATTGTTTTGCGCTGCGGCGACAATAAGAGCTAGGGTCATATTTTTACAATCTTGTGGGGTTGGCACGTGTTGCCTGTAATTGTAATCTGCTAACATAGCGCTTGGAAGCAATTTATTACTCGGCAGCAACAAATGAAGCAATATCTCGATCTTTGCCAACGCATCATCGACGAAGGTGAATGGGTAGAAAACGAACGCACGGGCAAACGCTGTCTGACGGTGATCAATGCCGATTTAACCTATGACGTGGGAGCGGGTGAGTTTCCGCTGGTGACCACGCGCAAGAGTTATTATAAGTCTGCTATTGCTGAGATAATTGGCTATATCCGTGGTTATGATAACGCTGCTGATTTCCGCGCCCTGGGTACCAAAACCTGGGATGCCAATGCCAACCATAACCAGGCTTGGTTAGATAACCCCTACCGCAAGGGGACTGATGATTGTGGCTTTATCTATGGCAAGGTGGGGCGCAACTTTCCTAAACCAGATGGCGGTAGCCTAGATCTACTGCGCAAAATCTATGATGATCTGCGTGCCGGTGTTGATGATCGCGGTGAAATATACACCTTCTATCATCCAGGTGTATTTCACATGGGCTGCTTGCGTCCCTGCATGTATAGCCATCACTTTTCCTTATTAGGTGACACCCTTTACCTGAATTCCACACAGCGTAGTTGTGATGTGCCCTTGGGTTTGAATTTCAACATGGTGCAGGTTTATTTCTTCCTGGCTATCATGGCCCAGATTACTGGTCATAAGCCAGGTAAGGCATACCACAAGATAGTCAATGCGCACATCTATGAAGACCAGCTTGAGCTCATGCGCGACGTGCAGTTAAAGCGCCAGCCTTTAAGCTTACCTAAGCTAAAAATTAACCCAGATATTAAGACCTTAGAAGATTTGGAAACCTGGGTTACCAGCGCTGATTTTGAGGTTGTTGATTATCAGAGTCACCCTGCTATTGCTTATCCGTTTTCCGTATAAAAAACTGATATATCGTCTTGA
This sequence comes from Oceanospirillaceae bacterium, assembly GCA_016845445.1. Lineage (GTDB taxonomy): Bacteria > Pseudomonadota > Gammaproteobacteria > Pseudomonadales > Balneatricaceae > Njordibacter. The sequence goes on from JAERSU010000197.1 coordinate 6,230, forward strand.
CTCACTAGACGTTAGTCGATAAGTTAGATTTTGGTTCATAATAAAAAGGATAGATATGCCAAAATCGATATTAGTTATTAGCTATGTCAACGAAACAGACAATTGTTCCCTCAAAAAGGCCCACCATATTGCCAACCCTTTGGGAGCGGAAATAGACATAGTTCGTTTTATTAAAGCCAGCGGCTCGGAGCAGCCGAACGCAGCCACCGTAGCAAGTCAGTCTGCTACCCTAAATAATGCCATCGAAGACGTGTTTGCCGATTATGAACACCAGCAGGCAATCAAAAGTCAGGTCGTCGTCACAGACGATATAGTCAACTGGGTCATTAATTACACCAATAACAATGAATTTGATCTCATTGTGAAAGCGGGCAACCGTACCGAATCCCTCTTCCATACCCCTTGCGATTGGGAATTAATCCGCAATCTCGAGATTCCTGTACTTATTGCTAGTCAAGAATGCTGGCGCAGTAAGCCCGCTGTACTGGCTGCCGTAGACACCAGCGTGGCAACGGGTCCACGACGTGAACTAAACAACGATATTTTGCGCTGGGCAAAGAAGTGGGCGCGGGCATTTGATTGCGAAATTCATTTGGTTTATAGCTTCCCAGTATCCAATATCTTGAAAGAACTCGATATTGTTAATCTCGAGGACTATGCACGCAAGCACCGCGTTGAAGGCGAAGCCATGCTGGCAGATCTTATTAAAGATCACGACCTGCCGGATGTAAAAATACACATCACCGCTGGTGTGCCAGAGAGGGCAATACCAAAATGCGCTAACGAAGTGAAGGCCGAAGTGGTGATCATGGGGAGCATGGGCCATAAGGGCATAAAAGGTATGTTGACGGGCAACATTGCGGAAAAAGTCATGCATAACTTGAGAACGGATTCACTGACAATTCAAATTAAAGATTGATCTTTAAGCAGGACAAAGCACAGGGAAGTAGAAAGCTAAATAGAAGCATCAAGCTAGAAAATATTAATGAACACAAAAACCCTATCTCATCTCGCTATTTGGACGCTAACACTAGCGGTGTTTTGGCTGCTCTTGTCTGGGTTTTTTAAACCATTGTTGCTTGGCTTTGGGCTGTTTTCTGTGTTGTTAGTGGTGTTTTTGTTGCAGCGCATGGATAGCTTTGACCAGCAACCTGAGCAACCCGCTTTAGGCATCCCTTCACTGCGCTATGCTATCTGGCTGGTAGGGCAAGTTCTGTTATCGAGTGTTAAGGTCGCAAAGCTGGTGTGGAGTCGTAATAAAGCCCTGTCACCAGCTGTGGCCAAATTACCACTGACCGATATCCCGGACAATAATCGCGTACGCTATGCTAACTCCATCACTCTTACGCCAGGTACCTTGAGCATTGATATTGATGACCAACACGTAACCGTACACGCCCTCGAGCAGGAGTCTATAGAGGAACTGCAAGCCGGTGATATGGCCAACAAGATTGCTACCGTGTTAGGGGGTAAGAGTTAATGATGGTGCTAGCGGCAACCTGCATTGCGGTCCTGTCTGTTATGGCTCTGGCTCTGGCTCGAGCATTGCAGGCAGATACTGTGTACGATCGTATTCTTGGTATCAATATGTTTGGCACTAAAACAGCCGTATTGATCGCCTTGATGGGGTTCTTGAGTGAGCGCCCAGACTTTCTCGATATCGCTATCGTTTATGCGTTGATTAACTTCATCGGCATGATTGCGGTACTGCGTTTCTTTGAATATACAGCCACTAGCGGTCGCTAAGGTTACGAGGAGCAGGTAGGGTGATACTAGAGACAATAAGTAATATCTTGTTGATTGTGGGTGCTTTTTTTGCCCTTACTGGGGCTTATGGGTTGTTTAAATTCCCCGATTTCTTTACCCGTGTGCATGCTGCCAGTGTGACGGATTCTATTGCCACCATATTGTTGTTTCTGGGGTTAATTTTACGTACTGACTTTGATCTAGTGGCGGTGAAGTTGGTGTTTGTGCTGGTCTTTGTGTTGCTAACCAGCCCCACGGCATCCCATGCCTTGGCCAAGTCCGCAAGACACGGTGGTGTGGCAACCCTAGCCGAATCCAACAACAAGGATAACACTGATGGCTGAGTTAATTAATCTGCTGCTCTTGGGCATGTTGGCGGTAACGGCTTTGGGAGTGGTATTCCTTAAAGACTTATTTGCGGTGGTGATGCTGTTTGGTATTTACAGCTTTTTATCGGCCCTGATATTTGTCAATTTGGATGCCGTGGACGTGGCCTTTACCGAGGCTGCTGTTGGTGCTGGTATATCGACGGTGCTGATGTTAGGCACCTTGTCACTTACTGGGCGGCAAGAAAAAATGAGCGGTCACAAGACCCTGTTGCCTTTGTTAGTGGTTGTCACCACTGGTGCTGCCTTGATCTATGGCACCCTGGATATGCCGCCATTTGGCAACCCAGAAAATCCCGTGCATCAACATGTTGCGCTGCGCTATATCCAGGATTCGCCGCAAGAAATTGGCTTGCCTAATATGGTGACCTCGGTGTTAGCTAGCTATCGTGGTTTTGATACCTTGGGCGAGACAGCGGTGGTGTTTGCCGCCGCTATTGGCGTATTGAGTTTGTTGGGCTTGCCAAAGCAGGACCGTGCTGCCATCGAATCTGGTTTGGAATCTCATCTGGTGCTTAAGGTTGTTGCTAAGATTATTATTCCATTAATTATCCTGTTTGCCTTGTATGTGCAATTCCACGGTGATTATGGGCCGGGAGGGGGCTTCCAAGCTGGCGTCATAGCGGCCGCGGCAATCATTCTTTATGCCTTGGTATTTGGCTTGCCCTTGGCCACCCAGGTGGTGCAACCAGGGTTGCTAAAGGCCTTGGCGGCACTAGGCGTATTGCTCTATGCCGGCACCGGGGTAGCCAGCTTTTTCCTAGGGGGCAACTTTTTGGACTACAACGTGCTCGCCGCTGATCCTGTGGCAGGGCAACACCTGGGTATTATCCTCATAGAACTGGGTGTTGGTATTACCGTATTTGCCGCCATGTTGAGTATTTTTTATGCCTTTGCCAGTAAAGCGGAAAGGAAGAATATTCAATGAGCGTTATTGTCGATTATTACAACTACTGGGTGGTCGTCTTTTTGATGATGGCTGGTTTCTACACGGTGATTGCTGCCAATAATTTGGTGAAAAAAATTGTTGGCTTAAACATTTTTCAGACCTCGGTTTTTATTTTGTACATATCTATGGGTAAAGTGTCCGGTGGTAGTGCACCTATTGTCGCCGAGGGCATTACTACCTACTCCAACCCTTTGCCCCATGTGTTAATACTTACCGCCATTGTTGTGGGTGTGGCCACGACCGCAGTGGGCTTGGCGTTGGTGGTGCGTATTAAGCGAGCATACGGTACCGTCGAAGAAAATGAATTTAAGGATAAGGACGATCTAATCTGATGTTTGAACAACACTTCCTTATCTTGCCTATTGTGCTGCCGCTGATGGCAGCACCCCTGTGTATATTGTTGGGTCAACGACAGTTGGCCTGGCTATTAGCCACGCTAGTCAGCGCTCTTAGCTGTGTTATCTCGGTTAACTTGTTGTACGCCGCCCTAGATCAAGGTGTTTTGAGTTACGCCGTTGGTGGCTGGGCAGCACCCTGGGGGATTGAAGTTCGCATGGATGCAGCCAGCGCCATGGTACTTAGCCTTGTCACCGCCATCTCAACCCTGGTATTGATCTATGCCAAGGCCAGCATTGAGAAAGAAATAGACAGCAGCCGGCATACGCTGTTCTACACCGCCCATTTACTTTGTTTAACTGGCTTATCGGGTATTTTAAGCACTGGTGATGCTTTTAACCTATTTGTCTTTTTGGAAATCTCATCACTAGCTACCTATACCCTGGTGAGTCTGGCTTCTGATAGACGCAGCTTAACAGCCGCTTTTCGTTATCTAGTGATGGGTACCATTGGTGCCACCTTTATACTGATTGGCGTGGGCATGTTGTACATGCAGACCGGCACTTTAAATATGTTGGATCTGGCTGATCGTATAGCGCAAAGCGGCCCTAGCCGTACCCTTAATACGGGCTTGGCCTTTATTTTGGTGGGCGTGAGTGTCAAGTTGGCCTTGTTCCCACTGCATATGTGGTTACCACCAGCCTACACCCATTCGCCTTCTGCAGTGAGTGCCTTCCTAGCAAGTACCGCGACCAAGGTGGCGGTGTACGTGATGGTGCGCTTTATCTTCACTATTTATGGTGTGGAGTATGTTTTCCATAACATGGGCATGGACCTTATTTTGCTGCTCCTGGCCATTGTTGCCATCTTCAAATGTTCATTTATGGCCATGGCGCAAAGCAATGTCAAAACCGTGCTGGCTTATAGTAGCGTAGCGCAAATAGGCTATATGATTTTGGGTATTAGCTTGGCAAGCGCGGCGGGGTTAATGGCAGGCTTGCTACACGTGTTTAATCATGCGTTGATGAAAGGCGCTTTATTTATGGCTGTCGGTGCTGTCCTGTATCGCACCGGTTCCGTGGACATTAAAGCCTTTAGAGGCCTTGGCAAGAAGATGCCCCTCACCATGGCGGCGTTTGTTATCGGCGGCATGAGTATTGTCGGGGTGCCGCTAACAGCAGGTTTCGTGAGTAAGTGGTATCTTGTGACGGCCGCCCTAGAGCAGCAGCACTGGTTGATCGCGTTTCTGATTCTGCTTGGGTCCTTGTTAGCGGTTATTTATATTTTCCGGGTAATCGAAGCGGCTTATCTTAAAAAGCCCGATGAATCTGCTGCCAGCAAAGATATTAAAGAAGCACCCATGTTGATGTTAATACCTATGTGGGTATTGGCATTGGGCAATATTTACTTTGGCTTGGATACTACCCTCAGTGTTGCTGCAGCTGAGTCAGCGGCACAATGGTTAACCCAGTCAAGTATGAGTGTGGGAGGTGGTCAATGAATATCTGGTCAGCTCTGGATCCGTCCCAGTTAATTAACCTTACCATTCTGGTGCCGCTCATTGGTGCTGCCTTAGTCGTGCTATCGGCTAAGCACCCCAATTTGCGTGAAACTGTGTCGATCACTACAGCAGTCATGCTTTTCACTCTGGTACTAGGCATTACCGAGCACACCTTTAATGGGGTGCCGATGGCAGTTTCCTGGGGCAGTACCTTGCCTAACATGGAAATCGCCTTTGCGGTGGAGCCCTTAGGAGTGTTATTTGCTTTGGTGGCCAGTTTTCTTTGGATTATTACCACCATCTACGCCATTGGTTACATGCGTGGCCATAAAGAAAGAAAGCAGACGCGCTTTTTCATGTGCTTTGCTTTGGCTATTAGTACCGTCATGGCGATTTGTTTCTCTGCCAATCTGCTGACGCTGTTTATCTTTTATGAACTGCTTACCTTGTCGACCTATCCGTTAGTGACTCACGCCAGCAACGAGGCGGCTAAACGGGGTGGGCGAGTCTACCTTGGCATTTTGTTGGGTACTTCCGTGGCGTTCTTGTTGTTTGCCATGGTGGGTACCTGGGTCACCGCCGGGACGCTCACATTCACACCTGGTGGTGTCTTCTCCGGTGACCAGTCTAGTGGCATGCTGGCCTTACTACTGGTGTTGTTCTGTTATGGCATTGGTAAGGCTGCCTTGATGCCATTTCATCGCTGGCTGCCAGCTGCCATGGTGGCACCGACGCCAGTAAGCGCTTTGTTGCACGCGGTAGCCGTGGTGAAAGCCGGTGTGTTCAGTATTCTTAAGGTGGTTATTTATATTTTTGGTATCGATAATCTGGCCCAGATCGTCACCACGGACCTGATGCTCTATATCGCTACGGCAACCATTTTGCTCGCCTCCTGTGTCGCCATGACCAAGGATAACTTGAAGGCCCGCTTGGCTTATTCCACCGTCAGTCAATTAAGTTACATTATTGTTGGTGCGCTACTGGCTTCGTCTATAGCCGCAGCGGGTGCCAGTTTGCACATAGTCACCCATGCGGTTGGTAAGATTACCTTGTTCTTTTGTGCTGGTGCCATCATGGCGGCGTGCCACAAAAAGAACATTAGTGAAATGGTTGGTTTAGGTAGGCAGATGCCATTTACCATGATTGCTTTTGCCAGAGGTGCTATTAGCATTATCCGCCTGCCGCCTATGGCCGGCACTTGGAGTAAGTGGTATTTAGTTGTTGCGGCCTTGGAAGCGGATAAGCTGATTGTGGTAGTGGTATTAACCATTAGCTCCTTGTTAAATGTGGCTTACCTGTTGCCGTTACCTATCAAAGCTTTCTTTAACAGCCAGTCAGACAATCAGCCGCCCTGGTCATGGTCAGAAGTGCAAGAAGCACCGCCGCTCATAGTCTTGGCCTTGGCGGTAACCACTAGTTTATGTGTGGCGCTGTTCTTTTATCCTCAGCCCGTTATCGAGTTGATCAATTTGATACCTGGTGTATCTACAGACATCACAAGGTAGGCAAACATGAGTAAACCACAAGAAAAACCCGATTTCTTCGACAAGCCAGAAAATATTAGCATGATGCTGAAGGTGTTTTATGGCCTTTGTGTGTTTCTGGTAGTGGCTGATTTTATCGTCCATAGGCACATTTACCACAGTTGGGAAAACATCCCCGCCTTCTATGCGGTGTATGGTTTTATTGGCTGTGTGATGTTGGTGGTGGTGGCTAAAGCCATGCGCAAGGTGCTGATGAAAGAGGAAGACTACTATGATAAGTAGCCTGCCTTTGTTGCCACCATTTTTGCCCTTATTAATCGGCTCAATCGCCGCTATTTTTCTGCGTGGTCATTTACGTAGCGCCATCATGTTGTTGGCACCCATATGGGGTGCCTTACAGCTCGCCGGATTAGAACACGGTATTTATTGGAGCATGGACTTCATGGGCTATCAGCTAGAGCCTGTGCGGGTGGATAAGCTGAGTATCATGTTTGGCTACCTATTCCATCTAGCAGCCTTTATAGCCGTAATATATGCCCTGCATGTCAAAGATACCCTGCAACATGTGGCGGGCTTAAGCTATGCCGCTAGCGCCCTAGGCGCCGTATTTGCTGGTGATCTACTTACCCTGTTCGTATTCTGGGAGATGTTGGCATTAACTTCGGTGTTTTTGATTTGGGCGCGGCGTACCGATCGTGCCTATGGCGCCGGCATGCGCTATATCATTATGAAGGTGCTGTCGGGGGTATTGCTGCTGGCTGGTGCACTGATCTTTATCAAACACACAGGTAGCGCTCGATTCACGGAAATTGGCTTAGACCATGATGGGGCATTGAGCTTGGGTGCTTGGTTAATTTTTATTGCCTTTGGTATTAAATGCGCCTTCCCATTCTTGCATAACTGGTTGACGGATGCTTATCCCGAAGCCACCCCAACGGGAACTATATTCTTGGCTTCCTTTACCACCAAGGTGGCGGTTTACGCTTTGGCTAGGGGATTCCCCGGCACCGAGCTACTGGTATGGATTGGTGTGACCATGGCCTGTTTCCCAATCTTCTTTGCGGTGATTGAGAATGATTTACGTCGCGTATTAGCATACAGCCTTATTAACCAGGTCGGTTTTATGGTGGTGGGTATCGGTATTGGTACCTCGTTAGCCCTCAATGGCGCTGTCGCTCATGCCTTTAATGACGTTATATTCAAGGGCCTGCTGATGATGACCATGGGCGCTGTTCTGCATATGACCGGGCGCATTAATGGCTCAGAATTAGGTGGCTTGTATAAGAGCATGCCGAAAACCACCATCTTGTGTATTGTTGGTGCAGCCTCCATTTCAGCCTTCCCACTATTTAGTGGTTTTGTGTCGAAATCGATGATCATGAGTGCCGCGGTCGCGCAGGGTTATGACGTGGTTTGGCTATTGCTGTTATTTGCCGCAGCGGGGGTATTCCACCACGCCGGTATCAAGATTCCTTATTTTGCGTTTTTTGCCCACGATTCGGGTATTCGTACCACCGAGCCGCCTAAAAATATGCTGCTGGCTATGGCCATTGCCGCCGGGCTGTGTATTGTTATTGGTACCTTCCCAGCGCAAACGGTGTATGCCTTACTGCCTTGGGAGGCAACCTACCAGCCCTATGATATTACCCATGTGTTGACGCAACTGCAGTTGTTGTTCTTCTCTGCTTTAGCCTTTGTTTGGTTGAACAAGAAGAATTTATATCCGCCAGAGCTACCGTCCACTAACTTGGACGCCGATTGGCTATACCGTAAATGGGCACCAAGCTATATAGTGCCTTTCTACCTTAGCCTTGTGGATATCAAAGAAAAGTTTGGTAAGTGGGTGCATGAACTTGTGAGCGCTGCCATTAATAGCTCTTATGATCGTGAAAAAGATCAGCCCAAGGGCTATTTTGCTCAGTTGTGGCCAACAGAAACCATGGTAGCCTGGGTGGCTATCTTACTCACCGGTATACTGTTGTTGAACTACCTATAATTGTATTGCCAGCATATAGCATAGTCTGTCCCATCGGGGTCAGACCCCGATGGGACAGACTATTGTGGATATTAATCCAGTTTGGAAATATCGCGTACGGCGCCTTTGTCGGCGGCCGTTGCCATCTTGCCGTAGGCCTTCAGGGCATTGGAGACCTTGCGTGGGCGCTCTTCGGCTGGTTGCCAGGCGTCTTTGCCCTTGGCTTCCATGGCGGCGCGACGAGTGGCTAGTTGTTCGTCAGATAGCAGCACATCGATGGTGCGGTTAGGGATGTCGATGCGGATCATGTCACCTGCTTCGATCAAACCAATGGTGCCACCACCGGCTGCTTCTGGGGATACGTGGCCAATGGATAAGCCAGATGTGCCACCAGAAAAGCGACCATCAGTTAGCAGGGCGCAAGCCTTGCCAAGACCTTTGGATTTCAGATAACTTGTCGGGTAGAGCATTTCCTGCATACCCGGGCCACCGCTTGGGCCTTCGTAACGAATAACCACCACATCGCCTTCTTTAACCTTGTCTCCCAAGATGTTGGCCACGGCTTCGTCCTGACTTTCGCAGATGTGTGCTGGGCCTTCAAATACCCAGATGCTTTCATCCACACCGGAGGTTTTAACCACGCAGCCGTCTTCGGCTAGGTTACCTTTAAGTACGGCCAGGCCTCCTTCGATGGAGAAGGCGTTGTCTAGATTACGGATACAACCGCCAGCTCGGTCGTCATCCAAGGAATCCCAACGCGTTGATTGGCTAAATGCGGTCTGGGTTGGAATGCCTGCAGGGCCGGCTCGGTAAAAGGTCTTTACGGCCTGGTCTTCGGTGCTAACTATGTCCCACTTGGCAAGGGCTTCAGCCATGGTGGCACTGTGCACCGTAGGCTGGTCGGCGTGCAGTAGACCGGCGCGGTTAAGCTCGGCCAAGATGCCCATCACACCGCCGGCGCGGTGCACGTCTTCCATATGGTACAGAGGCGTATTGGGGGCTACCTTACACAGCTGCGGTACCTTGCGCGATAGGGTGTCAATATTGCCCATGTCGAAGTCAATTTCGCCTTCTTGAGCCGCCGCTAACAGGTGCAGAATGGTGTTAGTAGAACCACCCATGGCAATATCCAGGCTCATGGCGTTCTCAAAGGCGTTAAAATTGGCAATATTACGTGGTAACAGGGCGTCTTCTTCGCCATCGTAGTAACGCTTGGTGACGTCGACGATCATACGGCCGGCATTGAGAAATAGTTGTTCGCGGTCGGCGTGGGTAGCCAGCAAAGAGCCGTTGCCTGGCAGGGACAGACCCAAGGCTTCCGTTAGGCAGTTCATGGAGTTGGCGGTAAACATGCCCGAACAGGAGCCACAGGTAGGGCAAGCCGAGCGCTCGTATTCTTCCACCTTGGCATCATCGGCATCTGGGTCAGCAGCGATGACCATGGCATCAACCAAATCCAGCTTGTTGTCATTGAGCTTGGTTTTACCGGCTTCCATGGGACCACCGGACACAAAGATACAGGGGATGTTAAGACGCATAGCGGCCATCAGCATTCCGGGTGTGATCTTGTCACAGTTGGAGATGCATACCATGGCATCGGCACAGTGAGCGTTGACCATGTATTCTACTGAATCAGCAATGATGTCTCGGGACGGTAGTGAGTAGAGCATGCCGTCGTGGCCCATGGCGATACCATCGTCGACGGCGATGGTGTTGAACTCTTTGGCGACGCCGCCAGCCTTTTCAATTTCGCGCGCTACCAGCTGACCCATGTCCTTAAGATGAACATGACCAGGTACAAACTGAGTAAAGGAGTTACAGACGGCGATAATCGGTTTTTGAAAGTCTTCATCTTTCATGCCAGTGGCACGCCACAGAGAGCGGGCACCAGCCATGTTGCGGCCGGCGGTGGAAGTTTTTGAACGATATTTAGGCATGGTTTATGTCTACTTTAATTACGGGTTAATAGTGGGTAACAACGGACTAGGTAAGCTGTTTGCTGAATACCTTGGAATTGCGTTGATAGTTATAAAATGCTTGCTTGCTTGCAGGTAACTGTTCTAAAGGTATGGGCTCAAAGCCGTTTTCCAGGAACCAGTGGGCAGTAGCTGTAGTGAGCACAAACAGCTTATTTAGGCCAAGTTTTTGCGCTTGCTGCTCTATGTGCTGCAGCAAACGAGCCCCCCGATCACCGCCTCGGTAATTGGGATTAATGGCCACGCAGGCGAGTTCGGCCTGACGGTCATCGGCAAAGGGATAGAGGGCAGCACAGCCAATGATGGCACCATCAAGTTCAATAACACTGAAATAATGAATTTCTGCTTCGAGTAGTTCTCTAGAGCGGCGCACGAGTACGCCTTCTTGTTCTAGTGGGCGGATTAGTTCAAGAATGCCACCCACATCGTCGATGCTGGCCATGCGCACCTGTTCGTAGCTTTCTTTGATCAACATGGTGCCTGAACCATCGCGACTAAATAGCTCGCTTAGTAGGGCGCCGTTAATCTGATAGCTGAGCAGATGGCCGCGTTTTACGCCATTATCACAGGCACGATTTAACACCTCTAGATGGACGGACAAATCGGTCCAGTCCTGTTCTTGGTTGTGGTGCTGACTGACCAGGCGACTGGCCGCTTTGGTGAGTAGCTCCGTGACCCTTTCGCCACGGGAGTTAGTGATACCGTTTTCTGCGCCAAACACAATGAGTTTGTCCGCTTGCAAGCTGATGGCCACTTCGCCGGCAACCTGTTCGGCCGCCAGGTTAAATATTTCGCCTGTGGGTGAGTAGCCCAGACAGGAAACCAGAACCAGATTGCCAAGCTCTAGTTGTTGCTTGATGGCCTTAGAGTCAACCCTGCGGACTTCCCCTGTATGGGCATAATCGATACCGTTTTTCACCCCTATAGGGCGCGCGGTAATGAAGTTGCCTCTGACCGTGCGAATGCGTGAACCTTGCATGGGTGAGTTGGCTAGCCCCATGGACAACAAGGCTTCTAATTTAGCTACCTGCTCGCCAACCACGGAGGTGATGAGTGGCATCTGTCCAGGCGTGGTAATGCGTAGACCTTGGACAAAAGAAGTGGCCAAGCCGGCGGCGGTTTGCGCGGCATCGATTTGCGGGCGACTGCCGTGCACTAGGACTAGCTTGACGCCTAAACTACTAAGCAGATTCAGGTCGTGTACCAGAGGTTTAAAATTATCGTGATCGATGGCTTCACCGCACACATAGACCACGAAGGTACGACCACGGTGCGCATTAATGTAGGGCGCAGAGTGGCGAAACCAGTTAACGTAGTCCTGATTGGTGTCAGTCACGACATATCCTCGTTGATATATTAGTCAATGAAGCTTTGATTTTAACCACAAATACACGCTATGAAAACTAAAAAGCCCCGCTATTGCTGCAATAGAGGGGCTGAATAGGGTTTTCTCAGGTATTGGCCGTTGTTATGCCTCAACCATGAGCCCAAAAAGGTCTAAAAAAGTTCGCTATCTTCAGAATATTGCACTTCTTCCGGTTCATCCTCTGGTTGCTCAATGATGCCAGCACGTTCTACCAAAGGTAAGCTGACACGGAAGCGAGCGCCGCCATCGGGGTTGCCCGTGGCAATGATATAGCCGTTATGGGCATGAATAATTTCCTGCACTATAGATAGACCTAAACCCGTACCGCCGGCACCGGTTTTGGTTTTACTACTCTGGATGAACTTATCAAATATGGCCGCTTCTTCGCCCGGTGGGATGCCTAAACCCTGGTCATCAACCACTAGGGTCATGAGGTCAGTAGATAGGTGCTGGCCTTTTGGTTTGGCGCTCAGGTCCTTATCAAAGAACAAGGTGATTTGCTTGCCATTGGGCGTGAACTTAATGGCGTTGGATAGTAGGTTGATCACGACCTGCAACATTTTCTCTTCGTCAAAATAGGTGACGGTTGACTCTGCTGCCGGCAGCACGACTATCTTTAAGTCTTTATCCCAGCACAAGGTCTCGACTTCTTGAATGGCACGTTGGATCACTTCCATTAGGTCGTGCTTTTCCATGATGAATTCCATTTTACCGGATTCCAACTTGGACAAGTCCAATAAATCATTTAACAAGAGCAATAAACGATTGCCGCCAATGCGGATACGCTCAAAATAATGGCCCAGCTTACTGCGGTCTACCTTCTCCAAACGCGAGCTACCCATGTTGGAGAAGCTAAGAATGGCGTGCATCGGGGTACGTAGCTCGTGGGACATGTTGGCCAAGAATTCAGACTTGACGCGATCAGCCTGGGTGGCTTCTTCGATGGCCTTAAGACGTGCTTCGGCACCATTTAGTAGTACCGCAACGTTATCTTTAATACGTCCGTGCTTGTCCGGTTGATCCACTGGCATGTTGCGAATTAATAAACTGATGTGGTCGTAGTTGACCATGGTGTGTTCACCAAAATCAAAAAGGCGGCCCTTGCTGCGTAACCGGGATAGGAATTTAAATTCCTGTTCTTGGCCCTCAAATTCTTCATCGGCAATGTTGATGGCACCGGATTCAACCCGCAGTTGAATGGATGACTTCAGACCAAAGGCGCGCATGGCCTTAAATACTTGCTGGCCTACTGCAACATGGTCTTCGCATGAGAAGCTGTTTTCCAAGAAGTTAATAACCACGCCGAGTTCGCCATTAGAACGCAGTGCCGTTAAGGCTATGTCATTAGCGTCTTTTAACTCGGCTTTGAGGGCGTCAATGACTTCTTGGTTATTTTGATCGGCCACTACAATTAACTCACTTGGTCCCAAGAATAGTTGCTGTTTTAATGCTGCTTGTCTTAAGTCAGCACACTGGTGTGCAACGGGTGAATTACTTCATTTAGCAGTTGATTATAGGGGGTAAATTCCTTTAGGGTCTATGCTTAATGCATAATAATTGGCTATATCTCTTTGTATTTAGTCTGATTTGCTCAATATTTGGACCCTGCTTAGCTATAAGGACAGTGCTTGATGTCTACCTTTTCGATTCGCGTACCCGCTCAATTGCAGGCTGATTTTAGCCACCAATGGCAAGAGCTTGCGCATGCCTTTGAGCAGCAACAACTGGCGCAGGTGTTGCTTGATGATGCCACGGCCATTGAAACCGTCGCCCTAGCAAGTCCCTGGTGCCTTGAACAGTGGCAAAAGCTGCCGCAACTATTGCAGCCTAGCTGGTATGGGCAGTCGTTAAGTAAAAGGGACATGATGGCAGACATGCAGGCTGGCCTTGCTCAGGTGACGGATGATTTGAGCTTGGCCAAGGCTATGCGCCAATTTCGTCAGCGTCACCAGATACGCTTGATTTGGCGCCATATATTAAAACTTTGCCCGAGCCACGAGCTGACCCAGGAAATTTCCAATTTTGCCGATGTTTGCATTGATGGTGCTTTGCAATGGTTGTACACGGATTGCTTAACTAAATGGGGCGAACCCCAAGATAACCAAGGCCAGGTACAAAAAATGGTCGTGCTAGGCATGGGCAAACTGGGTGGTGGCGAGCTTAATTTATCTTCTGATATTGATCTTATCTTTGCCTTTCCTGCTGCTGGCGAAACCCGAGGGGCGCGCAAGTGCTTGGATAATCAACAGTTTTTTATTCGTTTAGGGCAGCGCCTGATTCAAGCCTTGGATACTCACACTGGCGATGGTTTTGTGTTCCGCGTGGATATGCGCTTGCGACCTTACGGTGCCAGTGGTGCCATGGCACTCAACTTCACTGCCATGGAGCTCTACTACCAAGAGCAGGGGCGTGAATGGGAACGTTATGCCTTTATAAAAGCCCGCGTGGTTGCCGGTGATCAACAGGCAGGGCAGGCATTGTTGGCAAACCTGCGGCCATTTGTATACCGTCGCTATCTGGATTATAGCGCCATTGAATCATTGCGCTCTTTGAAACAAATGATTGCCAGTGAAGTAAGGCGGCGTGGGCTGCATAGCAATATTAAATTAGGCAGTGGCGGTATTCGTGAAGTTGAATTTATTGCCCAGGCTTTCCAGCTGATTCGCGGCGGGCGTGATCAGCGCCTACAGACCACTAGTCTGATGACAGCACTTGACCTGTTACCCGATGTGGCTGGCTGGCAGGCACAGGAAATCAGCCAATTAAAGCAGGCCTATTGGTTTTTACGCGACGTTGAACATGCCATGCAAGCGGTGCAAGATCGGCAAACACAGACCTTGCCGGATAGCCCTGTGGAGCAGGTTCGTTTGGCCTTCGCACTTGGTTATGCCAATTGGCCTAGTTTGTTACAAGATATCGACCAACAGCGAGCCTTTATTCATTCGCAGTTTGCCCAGGTTATTGCTCATGAAGACGATTCAGAAGCGGTCGCAGAAGAGTCGAGTATTAATACCATCTGTAATGAAATGGGCCTATTAATCACCGCCCATGAAGACGACATTCCCCAAACTCAGTGGTTGAATTTACTTGAGCAAGCTGGTTTTGCCCAACCGCAACAGGTGCTAAAACACTTGTTAAGCCTCTATCAAAGCCGTGCCGCGCGCAGTATGCAGGGGGTGGCGCAGGAACGTTTAGCCAAATTATTGCCCGCCCTATTGCAACTTTGCAGCAAGCAGAATAATGCGGCCCAGACCTTGGCTCGAGTGCTGGTGCTGATTGAGGCGGTGCTGCGCCGCTCTGTGTACCTAGTGCTATTGCAGGAAAATCCGTCTACCTTAAGACTGGTAGTGGATCTGTGTGCGGCCAGCCCTTGGTTTGGTGATTATTTGGCGCGCCAACCATCTTTGCTGGATGAGTTGCTCGATGTGCATAGCTTATTTGACGTACCCACCCCATTGGCTATGCAACAGGATCTGCAACAACGCTTATTGCGATTGCCCGAAGAAGACACGGAACAGCTAATGGGTAGCTTGAGGCACTTCAAGCATGCCAGCGCCCTGCGCATTGCCGCCCAAGAGGTCACCGGTAAATTACCGCTTATGCGAGTCAGTGATCAGCTCACCTTCACGGCTGAAGCGATCTTGCAACAAGTGTTGCGTTTAGCCTGGCATGAACTAAGCCAGCGCCATGGCCAGCCCTGTGATGCTGATGGACCCTGTGATGATTTTATAATTGTGGGCTATGGCAAGGTAGGTGGTTGGGAGCTTAGTTATGGTTCCGATTTGGATCTGGTATTTATTTATGATGCGCCATCTACCGGTATGACCAGCGGCGCCAAGAGTATTGCCAATAGTATGTTCTATACCCGTCTGGGGCAGCGCATTATTAGTTATCTCAATACTGTCACAGCGGCTGGTCAATTATACGAAGTCGATATGCGCCTGCGCCCTGACGGAGCCAAAGGTTTACTGGTGTCAACCATCGATGCGTTTGAGAAATATCAGCAGCAGCAAGCCTGGACGTGGGAGCATCAGGCCTTGGTACGGGCCCGGCCTGTGGCCGGCAGTGACGCCTTGGCAGCCAAGTTTAAACAAGTCCGTGAGGGCATTTTGTCACAGATTAGGGAACCGCAAGCCTTGCGTGAGGCGGTGACTGATATGCGGGAAAAGATGCGCACTAATCTGGCCTCCAAACCCAATAAAGACGGCCAATATGAGCACTTTCACCTAAAGCAAGATGAGGGTGGCATTGTGGATATTGAGTTTATGGTGCAGTACGCCGTACTAGCCCATGCCCACGAGTATCCCAGCCTCTTGGTTTATTCCGACAACATACGCATTCTGGATGCCATGCAGGCCGAAGGAATTATGGCTGCAGAGGCTGCCGCAGCCTTGCGAGACTGTTATCGTACCATTCGAGCAGTGGAACATCGTCAAACACTACAAAACCAGTCAGGCAAGGTGGCCATCGATCAATTACAGGAGCAGCGGGCTCAAGTGCAAACTATTTGGCAGCAATTTATGCTGAACTAATAGATGCTTTCTGCACCCGTCGGGCGAGTTTTAAAACGCCGATGGAGCCATAGATATTGGGCCGGATATTGGCGCACGGCCTGCTCTATATGTTGGTTAATCAAGGCTGCATCGGCCTCGTCACTGGCTCCGGGTAATTGCGCAAGTGGCGCAATGCACAGGCGGTAGCCGCCATCATCTGTGTGTTGGTGGGAGAAGAAAAACACCTTGCATCTGGTCATCTTGGTTAACCGGCTCGCAATGTTGGTGGTGGCCGTGGGAATACCAAAAAAGGGCGCGAAGACACTGCGTTCGGGGCCTAGATCTTGGTCTGGGGCTAGCCATATGGTGCTGCCAGCCTTTAGCTCTTTAACCACCTGGCGAATGTTTTCGCGTTCTATCGCACCGCCTAAACAGCGGGCACGGCCGCGTAAAATCAGGGTGTCCATGAGTTTGTTGCCATGGCGTTGGTAGGTGACGAAAAACGGCTGCTGTTGATTGAGTAGCGCACAACCAAGGTCGGGGCTGGTAAAGTGAGCCCCAAGAATTAATACCCCCTGATCGCTATTACAGGCTTGCTGTAGTTCCTCAAGGCCGGTAATTTCTAGCTTGTTGCCCATGAATTTAAGGGAACTCCACCAAGCATATGCGGTCTCAATTACGCCGACGCCGTTAGCTTGAAAGGTTGCTAGGATTAGTTGCTGTTGTTGTGCAGTAGATAGCTCCGGAAAGCAGGCTTGAATATTTTTTGTCACTACCTCACGGCGTCGCGCCGAGAGCTGGTACAATAGGCGTCCCAGTAAGCGCCCAAGGGCTTGGCCAAGTGACCAAGGTAGCAAGGTGATTAAGCGCACTAGGCCCATGCCCAACCATAGGGGCCAGTATTTCGGGCCTAGGTAAGGGCGTAGGGATAAATCGGCTGGGTTAAAGCCCGGTTTGAATTCAGTATGGGACACGGATTGTTTGCTTGGCGCTTGAGGCTGCTTATTCGAACCCCAGTTTACACTCAGTCCCCATGGGCGGCAATGGCAGCAGTAAGGCTAATTAGGAAAAATCATGGCAGATAAACATCTTGATAAACAGCCGCAAAGTGCTTGGCAGGCCTATCGCCGCTTGCTCAGCTATGTACGTCGGTATTGGCTGGCTTTTTCCGTTGCCATTGTTGGATTTGCACTCTTTGCGGTATCCCAAGCGGCCTTTGCCAAGTTAATGGAATACATGGTGGAAAGCGTCGAGCAGAGTGATGTTGAAGCCCGTTATCTAGTGCCAATGTTGGTATTGGCGCTGTTTTTAAGCCGCGGGGTGGGCTTCTTTTTGGGTAACTATGGAGTTGCCTACGTGGCTCGCCGCGTGGTGCATAATTTGCGGGTCGAGATTTTTGCCAAGTTGCTGGTGTTACCGGCAGCCTATTATCACCGCCATTCTTCTGGCAGTTTGCTATCCAAGTTGACCTTCAATGTCGAGCAGATTACTGGTGCCGCCACAGAAGCGTTGAAAATCCTCATTCGTGAAGGTTTGACCGTCATCGCCCTGATGGGATTTCTTATCTACACCAACTGGCAGTTGACCACGGTATTTCTTTTGGTGGGTCCCTTTATCGGTGTGGTGGTTAGTAAAGCGTCAAAGCGCTTTCGCACCATTAGTACCAATTTGCAAGACAGTATGGGGGATGTGACCGCCAGTGCCAGTGAAGCCATAAAAGGCTATGAAGTGGTGCGCATGTTTGGCGGAGAGGAACAGGAAAAGCAGCGCTTTTTTAAAGCCAGCAATGGCAATCGCCAGCAAGCCATGAAGCTGGCCTTGGCAGAATCTATTTCTACGCCCTTGGTGCAGATGATTGTGGCATCGGCCATGGCCTTGCTGATTTTTTTGGCTCTGCAACCAGAGATCATCAAGGTAATGTCTGCTGGCGAGTTCATTGCATTTATTACGGCCGCCGGCATGTTGACCAAGCCCCTGCGTAGCCTAACGGAAATTAACTCTATTTTGCAGCAGGGTATCGCTGCCGCTCAGAGCCTGTTTGCCATGTTGGATGAAGCACCTGAAGTGGACCAAGGGTCTAGCTTGGCAGCCTTGCCAGCGGGTGATATTGAATTTAGTGGTGTGCAGTTTGCTTACGACGAAAAAGCCGTTTTGCGGAACATTGATCTCACTTTGCCAAAGGGCAAGGTGGTGGCCTTGGTTGGCCGCTCAGGCAGTGGTAAATCCACTCTGGTCAACATGCTGTTACGCTTCTATGAGCCACAAGCTGGCCGCATTAGCGTAGGGGGTAGTGATATTCAGACTCTGAGCCGCGCACAACTACGTAGCCAAATTGCCTTGGTGAATCAACAGGTGATTCTATTCAACGGCAGCATCGCCGACAATATTGCCTATGGTGCCATGGCTGGGGCCAGCAAGGCAGCTATTATGGCCGCGGCAAAGGCTGCCCGGGTGGACGAATTCACCGATCGCATGGCGCATGGACTTGATACCCAGATTGGTGAATCTGGGGTGTTGTTATCAGGTGGTCAGCGCCAGCGCATTGCCCTAGCTCGAGCACTCTTGAAAGATGCCCCTATTTTGGTATTGGATGAGGCCACCTCGGCCTTGGACACCGAATCAGAAAGGCATATTCAAAGTGCCTTGCATGAGGCCATGGCCGGTCGTACAACCCTGGTAATAGCCCATCGGCTATCGACCATAGAACAGGCCGACATTATAGTGGTGATGGACCAAGGACAAATCGTTGAGCAGGGGTCCCATAAACAGCTGTTACAACAGCAAGGTCTATACGCCCATCTGCATGATCTGCAGTTTAGTGAAGATTAAGCCAGCATATCTAGCAATTGTGTTAGTCGAGCTCTAAAGGGCTTGGTGCTATAGTGCTCTACCACGTGTTGGTAGGCGGCTTCGCACATGGCTTGATAGCGTGCATCATCCATCTCAGCAAGGACCTGTAGCTGCTCGGCAATGGCCTCCGGCTTGACGTCTGCTAACAGGCCATTGACACCATGTTCAATAATACCTTCTGGTCCACCGCAGCGAGTGGCCAAGACGAGACGCTTGCGCGCCATGGCCTCAATGACAACCATGCCAAAGGTTTCGCTGCGCGAGGTTAAGCAAAATACATCACAGGCGTCCACATAGTCATTGCGCTCATCATTGCTTACCCAGCTGCGCAGGTTAACTTTGGCGCGCAATTGGTGGCTATCAATGAGTTTATTAATCTTGTTAAACCATCGCCCTTTGCCAGCT
>JAERSU010000198.1 GCA_016845445.1 Oceanospirillaceae bacterium
GTACTCTGTACCGTGTTAACAACTATTATTGGTTAGCGTTAACGTAGTCGATAGCAGCTTGTACAGTGGAGATCTTCTCAGCTTCTTCATCTGGGATCTCAGTTTCAAATTCTTCTTCTAGGGCCATTACTAGCTCTACTGTGTCCAGAGAGTCAGCGCCTAGATCGTCAACGAAAGAAGCTTCGTTGGTAACTTCGTCTTCTTTAACGCCCAGTTGTTCTGCAACAATTTTCTTTACGCGTTCTTCGATAGTACTCATAATCGTTCCTAATTGGTTTTTTGTGTCGCCAAGACAGTCAATTTGTTGTCTGGTCTAACCTCAAAATGGCCGCTGACATTGCCAGCAAAAACCTATTTTATAACTCTTAAATAGAGTGTGGTCATTATCAACAAATTGACAGAAATAGCAAGCTCTAACAGTGTTTTAACTATAAATATTTGGCATAAGTCAGCAATAGATCATGCTGCCTTAGCCCATATACATTCCACCGTTCACATGAACGGTTTCGCCAGTGATGTAACTACCCGCATCACTCACTAAAAATCCTACCAAAGCGGCAATATCTTCAGGCGTTCCTAGGCGTTGCAAAGGGATCTGTTTACGTAGGGCATCTTTTTGCTCATCACCCAAGGCGTCGGTCATGTCAGTAGCAATAAAGCCAGGCGCAATGGAGTTGACGGTAATGTTACGAGACGCCACTTCCCGCGCCATGGAACGGCTAAAACCTTCCACACCTGCTTTGGTAGCGGCGTAGTTGGTTTGCCCCATGTTACCCATGGAACCGACCACTGAGCTAATGTTAACGACCCGGCCCCACTTGGCCTTGGTCATGCCACGCAAGCATCCTTTGGCCAGACGAAACATGGAATTTAAATTGGTATTGACTACCGCATCCCACTCGTCTTCTTTCATGCGCATTAGCAAATTGTCTTTGGTGATACCGGCATTGTTAACCAGTATGGTGGGGGCGCCAAACTCTGCCACCACCTGCTTTAACACAGTCTCTACTGAGGCTGAGTCACCCACGTTCAAGACCATGCCTTGGCCCGCATTGCCAGCTTCATTAAGATAGGTACTAATGGCATCAGCGCCATTATCAGAAGTAGCTGTACCGATTACCGTTGCCCCCTGAGAAGCCAATTGCAGTGCAATCGCTTTACCGATACCACGCGTTGCGCCAGTGACCAGTGCAACCTTACCTTCAATACTTAACATTATATGTGTCCTTCTACATTTGCAGAGCAGCGTCTAAGCTGGCGCTATCGTTGATAGCTGCGGCAGCCACTGACTTATCAATACGCTTACTTAACCCAGTCAGTACTTTTCCTGGGCCACATTCTAGCATAAGTTCCACACCCTGTTGCGCCATATTATTAACGCAATCTGTCCAGCGCACAGGTTGATACAACTGAGCAACCAGGTTAGCCACTAGCTGATCAGCGTTGTCTGCCACCTTAGCGTTGACATTTTGCACTACTGGAATGGCTGGCATGGTCACATTGATAGAGGCAAGCTTGGCCGCCAACTGATCAGCAGCAGGTTTCATTAACTCGCAATGGGAAGGCACACTAACAGGCAAAGGTAGGGCACGCTTGGCGCCAGCTTCTTTACAAGCAGCCATCGCACGTTCAACGGCAGCCACCTGCCCCGCAATCACCACCTGGCCAGGTGAATTATAGTTTACTTGAGCGACGATTTCGCCAGCAGCTGAATCCCTACATGCAGCAGCAATAGCCTCGTCAGCTAAACCAATGATAGCGGCCATAGCACCGGTACCCGCTGGCACCGCAGATTGCATAAACTCGCCGCGGGCCTTAACCAAATCAACAGCATCAGTAAAGGCCATGGCACCGGCACAAACCATAGCCGAGTATTCACCTAAGCTATGACCCGCCATATAGGCTGGTTGGGCAGCATCGCGCTCATTCCACAAGCGCCACAAGGCCACACTGGCAGTGAGTAGTGCTGGCTGAGTAATGTGGGTTTGATTTAACCGACCCTGGTCGTCATTTTGCACCAGATCCCAAAGGTCGTAACCCAATACCTCGCTAGCTTCTGCAAAGGTGTTAGATACCACAGCTTGATCGCCAAGATCAGCCAACATACCAACGCTTTGGGAACCCTGACCCGGGAAAGTAAAGGCGAGTTTAGATGTCATAAAGAAAGCCTCATGATTGTCTGTAATTATTCTGTTGCTGCTTCTGCCAGATGTTCGGTAAACGCCTGTTCTAAATAGCGTACGGCAGAAGATATTGCTGCTACTAATGCTGTAGAGTCAGCGTAGCTATGTGATTTTACCACTAATTGCTGTAAACCCAATAAAAAAGCGCCATTAAGTTTACGCGGGTCAAATTGCTCACTCACAGGAGCCATCAAACCCTGGTCGCCATCTTGGGCGATCAGATTTGCTTGCATAGCAGCAGACAGCATATGACTAACGCCTTCGGCGGTTTTTATCATGATATTGCCAGCATAGCCATCGCAGACCAGCACCCCTACTTTGCCCTTAAAAACATCATGGGGCTCAATGTAACCATAGTAGTCAAGATCAGCCTGTTGCAAGAGCTCATGAGCCTGCTGCACCTCTGGTTGGCCCTTACCTGATTCCGCGGCGATATTGAGCAGGCCAACGTTGATGTCTTTGCAGGGCATCAAGGCTTGTTCAAGGTGTTGTCCGGCCACCCCAAATTGCAGTAACTGTTCGGCACTAGGGGCAATATTGGCTCCCATGTCAACGATCAAACAAGGCTCATTAAGGGTGGGTACATGGCTAGCAAATGCCGGGCGATCAAATCCAGGCAAACATTCCAGCATTTGGCGACTCATGGCCATTAAGGCAGCGGAGTTGCCACAACTAACACAGGCATCGGCACTGCCTTCGGCAACCTGCTGCAAGGCAATGCCCATGGAAGAATCTTGTTTTTGCCGTAGGGCAACCAACATATCATCAGACAATTCAACCACTTCGTCTGCGGCAATGATGGTTAAGCGAGAGAGTAGATGTTGTTGTTGTGAATCGACCTGGGATAACAAGCTAGCAAGTTGCTTGTCAGGTCCGACCCATAACAACTGGAGACGGGGAAACAAATCGAGGCAGACTAGTGCTGCCTCGAGACTGGGTTGGGGACCGAGATCCCCGCCCATGGCGTCTAGCGCCAGGGTATAGGTCGACAAACCTTATTCGGCGTCTTTGTTAACTACCTGACGGCCCTTGTAGAAACCGTCGGCAGTCACGTGGTGACGACGGTGAGTTTCGCCAGTAGTAGAATCTACAGACAAGGTAGCGCTGGTCAGAGCATCGTGTGCGCGACGCATGTTACGCTTGGAACGGGTTACTTTATTCTGCTGTACAGCCATGGCTGATTACTCCTAAATGGATAGTGTTAACTAATCTTTTTGCAGCAATTGAGCCAAAACCCCGAATGGGTTTTCTTTCTCTTGCTGCTCGCCATCGGCGTCACCATACTGGGTTTCGACTTCACAGTCGGCATGGTATGGCACGATGGGCAAACTCAAAATCAATTCTTGGTCTAGAAGTTCGCGTAAATTGAGCTGACCATCTTCAACAATCCAAGCATCTAACTCGGCCGGAAGCTTCTCAGCTTGCGATTCATCTAATACCACTGCCACGTTCAGGTCAGAGCTCACATCTTGCTCAGCAACCTGCAAACAACGTTGGCAGATTATTTCCACTCCTTTTACCGCAACGGAACCAGTTACAATGGGGCGGCGATGGTCATCACGCTGAAATTGCAAGGTGATTTCAACCTTACCCTTTTCAGACTGCAGATAACTTCGCAGACCTGGCAACTCAGCCACCTCAATGAAACCGCTAATTAGTTGCTCTGCATCGCAGAGTTTGCGGGAATCCAACCGAGGTGCAATAGGAGTGTCAAACATGGCGCGATATGATATTCAGGTCGAGTACTAATGTCAAAGAAAATTACCCTATAAGTGCAAAAACTAATAAAAAATCAGGTAATTCTTTGCGGATTCATCGATAATGCTCGTAAACCCATTAAATCGGCACCTCAATACCATGTCTCAAGCCCTTATTTTAGCCTCTAGCAGCCCATACCGAAAGGCCCTTTTACAACAACTACAGCTGTCATTTGACACAGCCTCTCCTGCCATCGATGAAACGCTTCTAGCGCATGAATCTGCTGAGCAAGCCGCCCTGCGTTTAGCCATCAGCAAAGCACAGGCTATAGCTGCCACGAACCCTGAAAGCATAGTCATTGGTAGTGATCAATTAGCGGCCTGTGACGGCGCCATATTGGGCAAACCCTATAACCATGACAAAGCCATTCAGCAGCTAACCAGTATGGCAGGTAAACGTGTTACCTTTTACACGGGATTATGCGTGCTTCACCAAGGCCAAGTCTATAGCCTAGTGGAGGCCTTTCATGTACACATGCGCCCACTTTCACAGCAAGCCATTGAAAATTACCTGCTAAAAGAGCAGCCCTATGACTGCGCTGGGTCCTTTAAGAGCGAAGGCTTGGGGATTAGCTTGTTTGAGCGTTTAGAAGGCAAAGACCCTAATGCTTTGATTGGCTTGCCATTGATTAGCTTGGTGAGTATTTTGAATGAGTTGGGCGTGGGGCCATTGCAGTAGCGATGATAGTTTACTTGCCGGAGGCTGACCAAAGATCAGCCTCCAAGGGAAACTTGATTAACGTAAGGAAGGCGTCTGCAGCCAGGCTTGTAAACGCGTGCTGGCCTGTGCGCCCATTTGGTCGAGTAATTCTTCCATGGGCGTCATGGCTGGACGATAAGTTTCTAGCTCGCTAATACCAATCACCTCTCGGGCAACGCTATACACACTACCCAAGCCATCTACTAGGCCCATGTCCACCGCTGTAGCACCATTCCAAACGGCACCAGAAAACAGATCTGGGTGGGCCTTTAAGCGCTCTCCTCGGCCTGCTTTTACCACACTAACAAACTGCTCATGGACTTCCTTCAAGAGGGCTTCAAACTGAGCTTTTTGCGCCGGTTTTTCTGCCTGAAACGGATCAAGAAAATCTTTGTTGTTGCCGGCAGTATAAGAACGCCGCTCGATGCCCACCTTGGCCATCAGATCAGTAAAACCAAAACCACTGCCTATGACACCAA
>JAERSU010000199.1 GCA_016845445.1 Oceanospirillaceae bacterium
GATATTGATGGCATTAATGTCAACACGCCGGTCTGGGGGTTAACGCCGCGTGAGGCAGGCCAGTTGTTAAACGGCCAGCCACGCTGGGTGGGCAACGAATTTATGGGTATCTCTGCGGTGCTCGAAGCCGCCGGGGCGATTGCCACCGGCCAGGCAGAAATGGTTCTTGTCGGTTCAGCCCAGGCCGGTGAATACAGTAATCGCGGTGCGACAGCACCATGGACCCGGCCAACACACGAGTTTGTAGAGTGCTGGGGTTTATACACCGCGGCAGAGTTTGCACTTTGTGCGCAACGTCATATGCATTTGTATGGCACCAAACCCGAATCGCTGGCCGAAGTGGCAGCGACTATCCGTACCAATGGCTCAAAACATCCCAGGGCGACTTTCTATGGCAAGGGTGATGTGAGCAGTGAAGACGTGCTCAATTCGCGCATGGTGGCTTCACCCTTTCATTTGCTCGATTGCTGCCTGACGTCCGAAGGCGGTGCGGCCTTGCTGTTAACCACGGCAGAAAAAGCCAGGGATCTCGACGTGAATCCGGTCTATATCCTGGGTGCCGGCACCGATCGCCAGGGCCTGTCCTACACGCGTGCACCGGTCTGGGATACCTATGGCGATATCGGCCAGCGCGCAGCGCAACGATCATTTGACCAGGCCGGGTTAAAGCCGCAGGAGGTCGATGTCTGCGAATTTTATGACCCGTTTTCATTTGAGATTATTCGCCAGTTTGAAACCTTTGGATTTTGTGGGAAAGGTGAGGGCGGCGACTTCGTGATGGATGGCCGTATCGCTATCGACGGTGAGTATCCAGTGGTAACCAATGGTGGGCTGTTGTCTTTTAGCCATGCCGGCACAGTGCAAATGTTGCAAAAGGTTATTGCCGCAGCCGAGCAACTGATGGGCAAACTGCCGGAGGCATTAACCGTGCCGGGTGCCAACGTAGCCTTGGCCAGTAACGGCGGATCGGGTGCGCTCTTTTGCGACGTGATGCTTTTGGGTCGGGAGCAAATAACATGAGTGCATTTTTGTAAGTACACCGTTATGAGTACATTGTCATGAGTACATTGTTATGAGTACATTGTTATGAGTACATCGTCATGAGTACATTGTTATGAGTACGTGGGGTGATCCATCATTACTCGACAAGCCCGGATTACCGGTGCCGCGCGAAACCGAATTGTCGAAACCTCATTGGGAGGCTTGTCGCCGGGGTGAGCTGCTGGTGCAGCAATGCCAGGACTGTTCAGCTTATATTTTTACCCCGGAGTTCGCCTGCACCCAATGCCTGGGTGACCGGCTCGAATGGGTAACGAGTAGCGGTAAGGGAACCTTGTACAGTTTTACCGTAATCCATCGGCCACAGCGGCCCGAGTTCGAAGTACCCTATGTTGCCGCCATTGTTGAGTTGGAAGAAGGCTGGCATATGTTAAGCAATATCGTTGACTGCGATATCGATAAAGTACAGGTAGGCCTGCCATTGCAGGTTTGTTTTGTACCGCGCGGTGACGTGGTATTGCCTATGTTTAAAATAGCGGGGGACTAGGCGCGCAGTGCTATTCCAGGTATCGTCAATCAAACGCCTTAGCTGGCGCTCGGCGCTGGCACTGTTTTTTTACCTGTCTTCGTTGTTTGCTTTTCTTATTGGCGTATCGGTAACCGAGCGTCCCTCCATTGTCGATGATCATTTCCTGGTTAAGGCTTACTACTCACTGAGTTTGTTTGTGGTTGGAGGTATCGACCTGGGTACCCCTGTGGGCGGGCCGGAGTTTGGCCGGGTGTTGCTGTGGATTGCCTATTTTGGCGCGCCGATACTGGCGGCATCTACATTGATAGAAACTTTTTTCCGCGCTATCGCCAGGGAAAACTGGCAAATCAGGAGTATTAAAAACCATATCGTGATCACCGGTGCGGGTGAGCTGACGTTGAGTTATTTGCGCGTGTTTCGCTACTATCACAAGCGAGTGCCGGTGGTGGTGGTTTGTCCGGACATGGACGAAACCACGCAGGAAGAACTGAAGGAAACCTTCGGTGCTATTGTCATGGTGGGTGACATCACGCATGAGTTTGTCTTGCGACGCTTGCGCTTGCAACATGCCAGGAAAGTCTTGCTGTTTGAAGAGAACAACCTGCGCAGCTTTGAAGCGGCCAGCAAAATTATCCAGGCGGCGCCTGAATTGGGTCGAAAAATTATTATCCACTGCAGCAATTTGCGTTTTATGCGGGCAATGGAAACCACCCGGGTGTCACAACTCTGCCAGACATTTAACAACTACCACCTGGCCGCTGCAGCACTGGTTAAGGATAAATTAGTCCATCGTTTTGATGAAACCAGCCCCAAGGATGTCGTCGTGTTGGCCGGTTTTGGGCGTTTTGGACAAACCATTCTTGAAGAACTGCAAAAACAGGCTTTGGCAGAAATACAAACCGTGGCCATTATCGATTCCGATGCCAATCGGCGGGTGCTGGTGGCTGAAGAGCAAATAGAGTTTATGCAGAACTATCGCCGCGAGTTAATCGAAGGCGATATATCGCATCCCGAAGTGTGGAACCAGGTTGAACAACTGGTTGACCTCGGCAATACGCGACCAGCTATTATCCTCGGTACTGGTGATGAGGAACAAAATCTTCGCACGGCTCTCTGGTTGCGGGAGCGGTATCCCGAATCAATGATAGTCGCCAGGTGTAACCAGCGCTCACACTTTGCCAACGAAGTGGGTAAGGATCACAACATTACCAGCATCAGTATTACGCGGCTTATAGAGCACAATATTCCCAGGGACTGGTTCGATCCCGAGTCGGAGTAGTACAAAATGATTTACCAGGGTAGTTGCCATTGTGGAGCGGTGCGATTTTCGGTTGAGGCACCCGATCAGTTGGAGGTGGAAGATTGCAACTGCTCGATTTGTGCAAAAACCGGGTTCCTGCATTTGATTGTCCCGATGGCTTCGTTCAGCTTGTTGCAGGGTGAAGAAAACCTGGAAACATATACCTTTAACACCGGTATCGCCAGGCATACCTTTTGCAAAACCTGCGGTATCAAGCCTTTTTATACACCACGTTCTAATCCCGATGGTATAGACGTCAACGTGCGTTGCCTCGAAACCAAACCCGTATCCTTGACGGTTGTTCCCTTCGACGGGAAAAACTGGGAGCAAAATGCTGCGGGCCTGGCCGAAAAAAGCCGGCCCTCAAACTGATAGAGCCGGTTTATTCCTTGAGTTTATTGCGCACGCTGTCGTCCAGGGTCTTCAGGCTTGTACTGGCAAGGTAGAAAACTGCCACGGTTAACAACATCAGCGAGCAAGCGATAAAAATGGACCACTGCGGGCCAATCATTTGCGCGAGAAACGCCAGTGGTAAAACACCAAGCGGCGTAAGGCCAAACGCCATCATCATAAATGCTGACATCCTGCCGCGAAAAGAGTCTTTAACCAATAGTTGGGTAATCGTGTTGTTAAGGGTCTGGCTGGCGCTGGCACAAGCATTGGCCAGGAATAACGGGATAAGTGCCAGGTAAAATCCCGGCGTCATACTAAATACCATTAGCAGTGCGCCAAACAGCAGGCAGGTAATCACTGCCAGTCGAATACGCCGTGTGCTTTCGCCTCGTCGCGCAATCCAGAACGAGCCTATCACGCCGCCCATGCCGGCCACACCCATCAATATACCCAGGCCGCGTTCGCCTACACGCCAGACTTCGTCGGCAAACAACACCAGCAGGTTCTGGAACGGCATGGCCAGGAACATTGGAATCATGCCAAAAATGAGGCATACCAGCAGGGGGCGATGCGAGCCAATATAGCGGAAGCCGTTGACCATATCCTGTAATAGATTTTTTCTCTCTCCAGCTTCAACGGGTTGGGGCCTGACACCGAACATGCAG
>JAERSU010000200.1 GCA_016845445.1 Oceanospirillaceae bacterium
GGCTAGCGGGAGGTACCGGGGGGCTTGCAGGCTCAGGCGCGGTGCGTGCCGGACTTGCACAGTCTGGTTTTGATGCTGCTCAACAAGAACAACTGGCTAGGCAGACGGCAGCCAAAAACATTATGGGCATCCAGACGCAGGCTCAAGGCATGCTTGCAGACATTGAAGAGGCAAGGTCCGCAGCCACTCCTGAGTCGCTGCGAGACGAAGCCGTTGCAGAAGCGTATACGCAGGCTAACGAAATATATGCCGCCAATGTTGCAGGTGGACCCGCAGGATTACGCCGCGCTATTTCCCAGCTGTCAGACCTAGCCAACAAAGCAGACTTTCCCGCAGCAAGGGCAGAATATCAAAACATGATTAACGCCCTTTCCGCTGAACTATAGGAGCCTAACATGGGACGCATAAGACCTCGAAGGCGAGCAAGGGTTGATGCAGTCAGCCTAGACGACGCCCCAGAAAAAAGCGGCGTAGCTAAGTACATGGACGTCATTCGGGCAATCAAGGGGACACTTCCCCTGGTTGACCCGCTTGTAAAAGGCATCCGTAAGGCTATCGCTAAACCGCCCACATCACCCAGGGCAGCAGCAGCGCAGAGGTCTTTAGAGGATGGGCTTACGCCAGAACAAAGCGCCGAGCTTATCAACATGCGTAACCTTGAGAGGAAACGCGCAGCCGCCGCCGCAGCACAGCCCATGTCTGGACCTGGCTTGCCACAGACAGGCACCCTTCCTGGCACACAATTCTTTGCGCCTCAAGAAGACTCTAAGCCAGTGGTGCCTCTTGGTGGAAAGCCATTCCCTCGAATGGGCTTTAGCACTCCGAGAAAGACCACAAGAGGTCCAATACCCAATGTGTACGAATACGACTTTACAGACGCGCCGTTCCAGACACCAGATGAAGAGAGGCCTTTAGCTTCTTTCGACAGGTCGCTTGGCAGGCCAAGGTTTAGAACTACGGTTACCCCGAGGGCAATAACTGGCGTACCTAGCTCCCGGCTTAAGCTGGACCCAAGGCTGTCTCAAATGCTTAATGTTCCTGGCGAGGACCCCTCTCCGCCGATTCCGTCTGAAGCAAGAGAGGCAGGGATACGCAGCCTAATAGCACAACAATTGTACCCAGAGCTAACTCCGACTGGTAAAAGTAAAGCGTTGGACGGCCAGCCAATTATAAGAACTTTGCGAGATGAAAATCGAAAGCTGGCAGGCGAACGAATAGGAGGGCCTTTTGTTCAAGGTGATAGCCCTCCAGACAGGGTGCTTCCTGCCAGCGTTCCCTCTATTCCAGACACAAAACTCGAGTCACCGTTCTTGCGGCCTGAGCCTGCTGACCTTCCTGAGCGACCACCTACCGTCCTGCCTGTGCCAGAGGGTGCTCGTCTGGGTCAGGAGCCTGGACCCCCGATGCCAACCATACCTACAGAGGTTGGTGGCGTTAAGGTGCCGATGAAGGATGGTAGGATTGACATTGCCCAGCTCGGCAAGATGTTCCGAGAGAAGAACGTGACAGACCGCAAGGCAGCGCGTGGAGATAGCGCATTGCCTGAAGACCTGTCTCAATACTCGCTTGCCGAGCTAAGGGCTATTCGCAAACTAGCCAAGACACCGGCTGACATCCGTCGCCTCGGTGCAGCGGCAAGAGCGCGTGGTGAATACGAGATGCCACCAGGATTACTTGGCAGCATAGCGGGCGAGTCTGGTGCTCGTGCAGGCGAACAATACGTCCTAAGAGAGCTGCCTGCTCCTATGACTGAAGAACAGCGAAAAATTGCCCTTCTTAAGGTAAGGAAGCTTTTGGCAGAGGGTCGCACCATCGAGGCGCAGGCACTTCTAAGAAGGGCTCAAGCGGCAGAGAAGGCAGAGAACATTCCGCTCTTAAGGGCAAAGACCCAGCTTACATCGGCGAGGGCGTGGAAAATCCTGCGAAGGGCAATGCCAGGGCGCGGCAGAAACGCCCCAAGAAAGCTTGACCCAAGGCTAAAGCTTGTTCCCATTAAATCTGGTGATGAAAGGAACCCATTAGCTGCAACCTTTTATACGGTCGAATTAAAGGAAGGGGTTAAGCCGACTCCAGAGATTCTTGACAAGCGCAGAAGAGCGCAAAAGTCTGCAAACACCGTCACCTTAGATAGACTTCAAAAAGCGGCACAGAAACAGATTAAATCTGGAGAGCAAAAAGACTATAAAGATAGCCTGCTTATGCTACAGAATCGTCGAGTTGAGGTTGAAGAGGAGAAGCTGAAAAGAAAAGGCAAGGGCGTAGCCGACGACTCGATTCCGAGGGGTTAGGATATGAGCAAGGAAAAAGGTCCTGAGTCACTCGATGGTTATGTCAGGCGTGTAAAGTCAGGCCTTAGGTCTAAGAAAGCGGAGCGCCGCAAAAGGTTTGAGAAGCAGAGCGAACTTCTTGAGCTTCTTACTCCGATTGAAAAAAAGACTAGGGGACACGAGCGTGCCGTCGAAGTATATCGTGAGCTTTTAAGAAGAAAGAAGATAGGCGAACAGCTTGCGCCTGGTGTGCAGGCAGCAAGAAGATTGGCAAGACAGCTTGGGGCTCCAGTAAAGCAAACGGATGACCCTTTGTTTCGCTCGGCAAAACAGCCAGAGCCAGAGCCACCCAAAGCAGGCGAAAGCATGGGGGCTGACGATGCTGTGTTTCCTTACCAGCTTGCACAGACAAGCCTTCGGTACAAAAAGCCGATTACACCGACTCGAGCGTCAACGCCATTTCCTGAGCAAGCAAGAAAAGAAATATCTCGCAGAATACGCGAAAGTCGCAAGAAGGGAACCTATGACCCAGAGCAAGTCGGGCTTGCTACACGTGAGGCTATAAAATTAACGAAGCCAGCCCTTAGCGTTTTTACTCGCACAGCCCCAGGGCAAAAAGCTTTTTACGACCGAATGATTGGCACCGGGGAGCTGGTGTCTGCGCCGGGGCAGCCGGTAAAAAGTGAGGACGCTAGGCGGGCAGACAACCTTAAAGAGGCCTTTATAAAGCTAAGGTCTAAGCCCTCGCGAGAACTTATGGGTGCCGCAAGGGAGATGCTAGAGAAGAGAGGGTTTGGGTTATTACTGGAAGGAAAGTCCAAAGAAGAAACTGACCGGCTATTGTTAAGTACCGCAGAAGGAATCGTAGACGACTTCTACGACGGCAGGTACGACAAGGAGTACAGCGAAGACGCCAAGGCAATTATTAACCCTTACTTAAAGAGGCTGGGCGCGTATCGCCTATCACCGGACAAGACGGTAGAAGACGAGCGAAAAGCGTCTCTTGAGGGTAAATCGCTAGACAGGTATGGCGTTGATGAAGAAGCGCCAAGCGGAAGCGCCGCAAGAACAGGAGCAAGAGCACTATCTGGATTAGTAACAGGTGGCCCCCTGGCGGCTATCGGGTCTGCTGTCTTTGGAGACAGCGTTGCTAAGGCTGGAAAAGGCGTAGTTGAGGGCATCTATAGGTCGCTACCCACTGACTGGACTGGTTTCCAGCCAGGTTTTTTTGACCGCTCTGAAGATGCTGGAAGCGCAGCATTTGCCCAGGCACTGGTTGCTGAAAAAGAACGGGTAGGAAAGCGAGGCAAAGACAGCCTTCCCCTCAACTTTGCGAAAAACATTGGTGAGATGGTGGTTGGCTTGGGCCAGTTGATTTGGGAGTCTTACGGCCTGCTTGGAGACGACGTTCCACAAATAGTAAAACGGTCAGTCATTTCAGACATGAGAGACCGGGGCGTGTTTCGTCCTCTTACCGCAAAAGAGTACGACCTTATGCGTTCCGGCAAGCGTGCCGACACGGTTAGAAACATGGTCCAAGCGATGGGCGCAAGCATTGCCAACACTGCAACCGACCCTGTAAAAGCGTTCGAGTCGGACCCATTGTTTACGTTGATGACGTTTACCGGGGCAGCGCGTGCGCTTAAGATGAGCCCTGTCTTAAAGTCGCATCTGCAAAAGAAGATGGTAACGGCACCAGACAAACCCTACGTGCCAGAGGCAATGCGTGGAAAACAAGTAAGCCGGTACGAACTAATCACTGGGCTCCTCAACCAAGTGGATGGCGCACTCATGTTTGCGCCGGTAAAGATTGCTGCCCAGGCGTTGCCTGGATATCAACTATATGGACCTGCATTGCAGCAAGTCGGTGCAGCAATGGCTCCGGTTGGCAAATTTATGACAGCCCTACAGAACTTTCTTATTAGACCTACAGGTCCAGAGTACCGCGTTACTCGCAAGCTTGAGAGGGCAGAAGATGCAAAGAATTTGTATAACCAGCAAAAGGCTAAACTAAGAGAATCCATTGGGGAAAACGCGAGTGCCGCAGACGTCATAAAAGAAATGGATGCTCTTGATACGGTTCCCAAAGAGGTCCTGTCTCAAGAGTTTCTAAACGCGCTTGGTTACGATG
>JAERSU010000201.1 GCA_016845445.1 Oceanospirillaceae bacterium
AAATTGCAGTGTGTAATTTAATGTGACTACCGATGCATTATCGACTGTGATGTTGTTGATATCGTCACAGACCAGCTCTATGGGTACGGTCGTCGGGTTTTCCTGCAACACCTTCGCAAACCGGCCAAGCATGGCCTGCGAATTGTCGACCGCAATGATCCTGCAGTTTTTTGCCGCTCGTTGCGCCATGGCAAAACTGGTGGCCCCCAGAGAGCACCCCAGGTCATACAGCTTGCTATCGGCTTGGGAAAAATGCTCAGCCAGGACACCGCTCATTGACACCACGGTACTGTAGCCTGGCACCGAGCGCTGGATCATATCGGGAAAAACAGCGGCTACCGTCTCGTCAAAGGTAAATGCGCCGACCGCCCCCATAGGGTGGGCAAATAAACTATCGGTTTTACTTTCTGTCATAATAAAAAGGCAAAGCCGCGAAAAGGCCGCGGATAGTATGGTAAATCAGGACTGGTGGCAAATAGCCTATAATAACTGCAAGAGAAAAGCTTGCTTTCGCCATCATCCAACACCCGGAGCGTTATAGTAATGCATGCAACTGAGGGAAAAACAGTAGACTGCTTCCATGCCGGTCTCTGCCTCACTGCGCGTTTGTATCGCATGGGGGAACGCGCGGTTGTACTGGACGCCAACATTACGCAGGGCGAACAAAATGGCAGCAACCCGCTGGAAAATATTATCACCGTGCAAAGACGCCTCTGGTGGATGGCCAACAAGCTCGCCGGCAGGGAGGGCCTTGTCGATGTCGTTCCTGGCATGAACAACCTTACTCTGGTTTTCGACCCACTGGCCAGCAAGCATCCCGACTGGCTGGACGTACTGGGTAACCATTGGGAATTCGGGGACGAAGCACTACCGGAAGCGCAAACCATCACTTTGCCTGTGCGTTACGGCGATGAATACGGGCCCGACCTGACAGCCGTAGCAGCACATTCAGGGCTCACCGAACGGGAAGTAATAGACCTGCATACCGATGCCGATTACCTGGTTATGTTCCTCGGTTTCCAACCTGGTTTCGCCTACCTCAATGGTTTACCCGAACAATTGTTCATGCCAAGAAAAGAAACTCCCGAGCTTTCAGTGGCGGCTGGCTCCGTTGGCATCGGCGGCAGCCAAACCGCTGTCTACCCTTTTGCCTCTCCCGGCGGCTGGCAAATTATTGGTCGCTGCGACAAAACATTATTTGACCCGCAGCGCGAACCGGCCTCGTTAATGCTGCCGGGTGACTACGTTAAGTTTATTGCGGTCGACACCTTATGATCAGGATACTGGCCGCAGGGCCGCATACCAGTATACAGGACCGGGGTCGCACCGGGTTTCGCCAGCTCGGTATTAGCGAAAGTGGTGCACTGGACAGCCAGGCATTAGCCTACGGCAACGTGTTGGTTGGCAACCCGCAAAATTCTGCCGTGTTGGAGATCATGGCCGGCCCGGTTGAGGTTGCCTTTGACTGCAACCGTTGGATCGTCATTACCGGCGCCGCTATGCAGGCAACTATATCATCGGGCGATAACTCTGGCGAAAAACCCTTAACCATGGGTTGGCGGCTGCAAGCGCAGCCAGGCGACGTACTGCGCATAGCGGGTAGCGGTGTCTCTTACCTTGCTATCGAAGGGGGTATTGATGTACCCGCCTTATTTAAATCCCGCTCAACCGATATCGGTGCCAGCATGGGAGGTTGGCACGGACGCCTGCTCAAAAAAGGTGACGTACTTTCAGCGGGCAAGCAAAAAAGCCTGCACAAAAGCATGGGTGTCAGGCAAACACCCAGTGACGGCATTGTGCGCGCCATACCCTGCCCCGACTACTTGCAATTTGATCCCGGTTCGCAGGCGGCACTGTGGAATACTGCCTGGCGCGTAACACCACAGAGCAACCGTATGGGTTGCCGTCTTGATGGCGGTAACAAGCTGGTTTATAGCGGTGAGCAGTCAACACGACCATCGCAAGGCGTTTTCCCCGGGGTAATACAGGTGCCACCCGGCGGCAACCCCATTGTCCTGCTGGCAGACGCCCAAACCACCGGCGGCTATCCGGTTATTGCCACAGTCATTAAGGCCGACTTATGGAAACTGGCGCAAACGGCGGCCGGCCAGAGCCTGCAGTTCCGTGAGTCTAACGCCGAAGAAGCCGTTGCAGCACTCAGGGAAGAAAAACAACGCCTGCGACAATTCCAGTCGGTGTTGAAAAAACATGGCAAGCATTGACCTGAACGCCGATGTCGGTGAATACTCCAGTGCCGGTGTTGACGCAAACATCGTCGAGCAGCAATTGCGACGCGACACCGCACTTATGCCCTATATCAGTTCTGCCAATATCGCCTGCGGCGCCCATGCTGGCGACATCATTACCATGCGCGAGACAGTGCGTATTGCGGGCGAGCATAACGTTGCCATAGGCGCCCATCCCGGCTTTGCTGACAGGGAAAACTTTGGTCGGCGGTCAATGCAACTGTCTCCTGATGAAATTTACCAGCTGGTAACCAGCCAGCTAAGCCAGCTACAACAAGTAGTACATGACGAAGGTCGTATAATCACGCACGTCAAGCCCCACGGTGCACTATATAATATGTCTGCACAGCAGGAGGATATGTCCACTGCAATATTGCGAGCCTGCGCCGACATCACTCCTAACGTTTTAATTGTGGGACTTTCTGGCAGCCGGTTCCTGCAAGTCGCCGCAGACCAGGGGTTTTCTGTTCGCGCAGAAGCTTTCGCCGACAGGCGTTACCAGGCTGACGGCAGCCTGGCCCCGCGTGAACTGCCAAATGCAGTCATCAGCTCGCCGCCAGAGGCAGCCGGGCAGGCACTGGCGATCGCCCTCGGGCAGTCCATTACCACTATCACCGGAGAGCAAATTCGACTGCGGGCTGAGACTATTTGCCTGCACGGCGATAGCGATAACGCCGCTTCCGCA
This sequence comes from Oceanospirillaceae bacterium, assembly GCA_016845445.1. Lineage (GTDB taxonomy): Bacteria > Pseudomonadota > Gammaproteobacteria > Pseudomonadales > Balneatricaceae > Njordibacter. The sequence goes on from JAERSU010000201.1 coordinate 2,932, forward strand.
GCCATGCAGCTGAACCGGCTACTGGCCAGCAACGGCGTAAGCATTGGCCTGACATAAGCGGTCATTTGCCGGTTTGTATGGGCATACAGGTTCATATTTCACGTTTACATCGAACAATTGAGCAATTTTAGGCTCCAATTTGGTAGAATACAGTCTGTTTTTAGCCCCAAGCACACTCCGGGGAAACTACCCGTAGATACATATAAGGTATTGATTTTAAATGAGTGATACAGCAATCGAACACCAGCCGCCGCGGCTGCTGCACACTGCCATGGAAATTCCCCAAAGCATCCTGGAGCTGGGTTCGCTGTTAATT
>JAERSU010000202.1 GCA_016845445.1 Oceanospirillaceae bacterium
GAATTATATGATACAAAAATATAAATTTAAATAGATATTTTGTAATATTTAAATCTTACCAACAAGGCAACAATCTGTGTAGCAAGTATTGCATTTCCCTGTTAGCATGCCTCAATCAGCCAACTTAAAAGACTAACAGCAATGCAAATACGTCCTGCCCATACGCCAGACATTGCCGCGTTATTAACCATGGAACAAGGTATTGTAAGCGCGGAAAGAGCTTTTGATAGTGACATAAAAAACCACGACGCTTGTTATTATGATTTTCCCCATATCATTGCCGATGATCAATCGCTGTTACTGGTGATTGAAGATAACGAGGCCTTAGTGGGCTGCGGTTTTGTGCAATTGCGCACCTCAAAACCCGCCCATGAGCATGATCGACATGGCTATTTGAGCGCCATGTATGTGGCCCCTAGCCATCGGGGCCAAGGTTTAATCACGCAACTAATTGAACAGCTAGTAGCTTGGAGTAAAGCAAAGGGGGTAGAGACCTTTTTCTTGGACGTCTATCACGACAATGCCCCAGCCGTAAGAGCCTATGAAAAGCTAGGTTTTAAACCCTGCCTATTGGAAATGAAATTGCACCGTAATGATGATTAGAGCTAGTGTGCTGGTCGCCAAGCACACAAACCATGCACCAACTTGGTAATTATCACTTGCAGCCGGGCGAGTTTTGCTTTGTCCATAATATAGGTTTGCTGATCGCCATCGGCGAGATAAGTATCCTGTCCCAACTCCAGTTGCAAAGCATACACATGCTCACTGGGCCGGCCATAGTGACGCGTTATAAAGCCGCCTTTAAAACGCCCATTGCACACCTGTGAATAGGGTGCCAACTCCACACTCTTAGTGGCCACCTGCAGCAAGCTGGCAGGACAAGCCTTGCCATCATTAGTGCCCCAATTAAAATCGGGCAATTTACCGTCAAATAACATGGGCACAACACTGGCGATGGAGTGAGCATCTAGCAAAATGGCATAGCCATGCAAGGCCTTTAGACGGGCAAGTTGCCTAGCCAAGGTGGCATGGTAAGCCTGCCAGACATGTTGTTTACAAGCGGCTTGATGGGCTTCATCTGGCTGCATCTGGTCAGCAAATACCGGCTCATCGGCAAATAAAATATCCGGAAATAAACCCGTAGTTTTACTGCTATAGAGGGGCACATCATCCAAGGAACGGTTTACATCAATCACGTAACGTGAGTAGTTGGCACGCAGAACACTGGCTCCCAAATCAGTAGCCATGCTATAAATTTCAGGAATATACCAATCCGTATCAGGCAACAACTTGGCCTGAGCCGTCATCGCCTTTTTGACTTCCGCTGTCAGACGCGTGCCGCTGTGGGGCATGCTAATCAGCAATGGGCTTGTGCCTTCATGCAGATCATAAGCATGCCAATCGCTCATGTTAGTTGTCCTGCGTAAATGCGGTGTTTTAGTAGCTGCCCACCCTGCCAGTAGCTCAAATCCGCAGGCCCTGTGACATCCCAGCAGACAAAATCTGCCGCTTTACCCACTGCTAACTCACCATAATGTTGTTGCAAACCTAGTGCTTGCGCGGCATGCACTGTTGCCCCAGCCAAGGCTTCTTCGGGTGTCATACCAAACAACACACAAGCCATGTTCAGCATTAAGCGCAGGGACAAAACCGGGGCTGAACCAGGATTGGCATCGCTAGCTACTGCCATAGGCACACCCGCATCCCGCAGTGCTTGAATGGGTGGTAGTTGTGTTTCCCGCAGACTGTAAAAAGCCCCTGGCAAGATCACTGCCACACTGCCTGCTTTGGCAATGCGCTTGACGTCTTCTTCATTGAGGTATTCCAGATGATCCACTGATAAGGCACCAAAACCTGCTGCCATAGCAGCACCACCCAAATCAGACAACTGCTCTGCATGTAGTTTTACTGGCAGTCCTAAGGATTGTGCCTTAGTAAATACCCTGGCCATCTGCTCCGTTGTAAAGGCAATGCCTTCACAAAAACCATCTACCGCATCGGCTAAGCCTTGTTCCACCACAGCTGGCAGTATCTGCTCACATACCAAATCAATATAAGCATCATCTTGACCGGCAAACTCCCTAGGCAAGGCATGGGCCGCCAGGCAACTGGTAACAACATTTACCGCATGAGTTGCACCTAGTTTGCGCGCCACGCGCAGCATTTTAATTTCGCTAGCCAGATCCAAACCATAGCCTGATTTAATTTCAATGGTGGTAACACCATCGGCCATGAGGCTATGCAAACGCTTGCTAGCTTGAGCAAACAGTTCAGCTTCGCTGGCCTCGCGCGTGGCGTTCACCGTTGCTACTATGCCACCGCCAGCCTTAGCGATAGCAGCATAGTCGGCACCTTGCATGCGCATCTCAAATTCCTGACTACGGTTGCCTGCAAACACAATATGACTATGACAATCTACCAGCCCTGGCGTCACTAGCCCACCGCCTAAGTCATGCTCCCGCTCCACCGCTGGCGCTGCAGCGGCCTTGCCTAACCAGGTGATACGACCCGCTTCGGTGACCATGGCGGCATCTTTAAGCAAACCATAGTTACCCGCGGCCATGGTGGCCATATCGAATCCGTGCCAAAGTGTTGCTGACATGCCTACCTCCTATGCAAAGCTAGGTAATACCTGATCAGGCATCAAGCTGTTATGGCAGGCCATCTCAAGCAGTTGATTGGCCGCTTCGATGTCGGCGGCAAAATAACGGTCCTTAGCATAAAAAGCCACCTTGGCACGCAGGCCAGAGCGGGCTTTTTCTAAGGCCGCGGTGCTTTGCAATGGCGCCCTAAAATCCAACCCTTGCACCGCTGCCAAGAGTTCAACGGCTAAAATTCCACGGCTATTACCGGCCATATCATGCAACCTTCGAGCCGCAAAGGTGGCCATAGACACATGGTCTTCCTGATTGGCAGAGGTAGGTAAACTATCCACACTGGCTGGGTGAGCCCAAGTCTTGTTTTCACTAGCTAATGCAGCGGAGGTTACCTGAGCAATCATAAAACCAGAATTAACCCCGCCATTATCCACTAAGAATGGTGGCAATTTACTCAAGCCAGAATCAATAAGTAGGGCCATGCGTCGTTCTGACAGGCTACCCATTTCCGCAATGGCGATTGCCAAGCCGTCCGCCACCATGGCCACCGGCTCCGCATGAAAGTTGCCGCCAGAGATAATGTCCTCTTGTTCGGCAAACACCAAGGGATTGTCGGACACCGCATTGGCTTCGATCTCTAGCACCTTGGCCGCATGGCGAATTTGATCAAGGCAGGCACCCATTACCTGGGGCTGACAGCGCAAAGAATAGGGGTCTTGCACCTTGTCACAGTTTTCATGGGAATCCCCCACCTCACTGCTCTGGCCCAACAAATGACGATAGGCCATGGCGGCATCGATCTGCCCAGCATGACCACGAACCTGATGAATGCGATCATCAAATGGTCGACGACTCCCTAAAGCGGCTTCCACCGACAAGGCGCCACAGACCACCGCAGAGGCCCACAGATCTTCCGCTCCAAACAGCCCTTCCAAGGCAAAAGCCGTAGACGCCTGGGTGCCATTTAACAATGCTAAGCCCTCTTTCGGTGCCAGCACCACAGGCTCAAGGCCAGCAATCGCAAGGGCCGCCTGGCCCGAGATAATTTCACCTTGATAGCGCGCCTGACCTTCGCCCAGCAACACCGCACTCATGTGCGCCAAGGGCGCCAGATCACCGGATGCACCCACCGATCCTTTTTGCGGTATACACGGATAGATTTGGTGATTCAACAAGCTCATAAGCGCCTCAATCACCGCTATTCGTATGCCAGAATAACCGCGCGCCAGGCTATTAATTTTTAAAACCATCACCAGACGTACGGTTTCATCGCGCATCAATTCACCAATACCTGCTGCGTGTGACAAAACAATGGAGCGCTGCAATTCTTCCAGATCTTTGACCTCAATGCGGGTATTGGCCAACAAACCAAAACCGGTATTAATGCCATACACGGTGCGATCTTCATCAATCATTTTTTGCACCAAGGCGGTACTGGCTGCGATACCCCCCAAGGCCTCATCAGCCAAGCTGACTTGCACACCCTCACGGCTAACTCGGCGCAGTTGCTGTAGATTCAACTCGCCTGGGGTTATTTCTAATTGATACATATAATGCTTCTCAAACTGTTGCTCTATGAATGTTAATCTAAGCTAGGCAATTTCAAACCCTGTTCATGGGCACAATCGATGGCTGCCTGATAACCGGCATCGGCATGACGCATCACCCCCGTCGCTGGATCATTATGCAGTACTCGGGCTATACGCTCGGCGGCTTCATCAGTGCCATCACACACAATTACCATACCAGAATGCTGCGAGAAGCCCATCCCTACGCCACCGCCATGATGCAACGACACCCAGGTAGCGCCAGAAGCCGTATTTAATAAAGCATTTAATAATGGCCAATCAGATACCGCATCCGAGCCATCACGCATGCCTTCTGTTTCCCTATTGGGACTGGCTACGGAGCCAGAATCCAAGTGATCTCGGCCTATCACCACAGGTGCTTTTAGTTCGCCAGTACGCACCATTTCATTGAACGCCAAACCCAGTTTTTCACGTAAACCCAAACCCACCCAGCAGATGCGTGCTGGCAGACCTTGAAATTGTATACGCTCACGGGCCATGTCCAACCAGTTGTGTAGATGCTTGTCATTAATTAGCTGTTTTACCTTGGCATCGGTTTTATAGATATCTTCAGCATCGCCAGATAATGCTGCCCAACGAAATGGTCCAACACCGCGACAGAATAATGGCCGAATATAGGCTGGCACAAAGCCTGGAAAATCAAAAGCCTTGGCCACCCCTTCTTCTAATGCCATCTGGCGGATGTTATTGCCATAGTCCACCGTTGGTATGCCCTGTTCATAAAAAGCCAACATGGCTTGCACATGCACCGCCATGGACGCCTTGGCTCGGGCTACGATCTGCTCTGGCTGAGTCAGACCTTGCTGGCGATAGCTTTCCCAATCTAGACCTTGAGGCAGGTAACCATTCAACGGATCATGAGCCGACGTTTGGTCGGTCACCAAATCAGGTTTAACACCACGTTTTACTAGCTCAGGCAAGATATCTGCGGCGTTGCCCAACAGGCCAACAGAACGGGCTTCTCCACTGGCCGTATATTGAGCAATGCGTGCCAGAGCATCATCCAGATCATCAGCCTGTTCATCCAAATAACGATTCGCCAAACGAAAATCAATGCGGCTTTGCTGACATTCAATGTTCAACGAACTAGCCCCAGCTAAGCTAGCAGCTAAGGGTTGCGCACCCCCCATGCCACCTAAGCCAGCAGTCAAAATCCAACGCCCTGTCCAGTCACCGTCATAATGCTGGCGCCCGGCCTCAACAAAGGTTTCGTAAGTACCTTGCACAATACCTTGGCTGCCAATGTAGATCCAGGAACCTGCGGTCATCTGGCCATACATCGCCAAACCCTTGGCATCCAGCTCATTGAAATGTTCCCAGTTGGCCCAGTGAGGTACCAAATTGGAGTTGGCGATCAATACCCGTGGGGCATTGGCATGGGTACGAAACACCCCAACAGGCTTACCCGATTGCACCAATAAGGTTTCATCCTCCTCCAGCTCCTTGAGGCTAGCAACAATGCGATCATAGGCCTCCCAATTGCGGGCCGCACGGCCAATGCCGCCGTAGACCACCAACTCTTGCGGGTTTTCCGCCACCTCGGGATCCAGGTTATTCATGAGCATACGTAAGGGGGCTTCTGTCAGCCAACTTTTGGCTTCTAGCTGGGTGCCGGTGTTGGCCTTTACCGTGCCGGCACGAAAGCGCTGTTGTTGAGATTGCATATTCATTATCCACTCCAGTGACATTATTAGTCATTCAATAGTGGGGATTCTAAGATAAATATACATGTATATACAAGTTAAATTTCAATAAGTATACATCCCTTGTCGTATTACAAGAACACCTGCTGGCTGGCTCGCTAGGGCAAATTAGCGGCGAAAATGACCAAACAATTGCAACACATCGCCTGGTGACAAGAGTCGCGCACTGGTTACTATCTGCTCCCCTGACCAGGTACGGCGGCGGATTTGTAGGCAGGCGCGCGAGTCTTCCAATCCCAGGGCTTGGGTTTCCCAACGATTGGGCATCACTGCTTCAACCAAATGTTCACCCTCAGTGATGGGCGCAACCTGATTAAGATAGGTATAGGGGGTAGTCTGAGTAAAGTCTTGCTCGGCATAATCCGGCGCCACCTGCGCATTGACCAACCGCTCTTCCATCTGCACTGGTTTGTCATTCTCAAAATGCACTAACAAAGAACGGAATACATTCATACCGGTACGCCCGGCTAACTGCAAGGCTTCATCGGTGGTTGCCTGCCCGGCTGTTAAACTTAGCACTTGGGCATGATGGCGGTTGCCACGCGCGGCAATATCGTCAGCAATATTATGCACCTCGAACAAGGCCGAATGGACCTTTTGTGGCGCGACAAAGGTCCCTACGCCTTGTTGGCGCTCTAAAATACCGTCAGCGGTTAATTCACGCAGCGCCCGATTGATAGTCATGCGGCTAACATCCAAAGCCCTCACCAATTCAGATTCTGAAGGAATACGCTGATGTGGCAGCCACTCCTGACTGGTAACCTTGTGCTTTATAGCATCTTTAACGCGCTGATAAATGGGAGCGGGAGAATCCTCCATGGCAGCCAATAAACTATCAACTAGGGCAGTATCACTCATAATGACGATTTCTTTACTAATTTATGTCGCAATTATATGGCGAGGCCAGGAAAAAAGGTAGTATCATCTTGTCTATACAAGTAAATTTTATGATTGCCTATTATGACCTACTATTTCGCTGACCATCTTCTGTTAACTAACGGCTGGGCTAAACAGGTTCGTTTTCAGGTCATTAATGGCCGGTTTGCCAACCTGCAGCCAGACAGTCAAATGCAGCAGCATGACATCCATCTGTCCAAGCCAGTCCTACCGGGCATGGTCAACCTCCATTCCCATGCTTTTCAACGTGCCATGGCAGGTCTAGCGGAAGTCAGCCTTAACCCTGCAGATAGCTTTTGGAGCTGGCGAGATTTGATGTATGGATTGGTCGCCAAGCTCACACCTGAACAGGTCTATAGTATTGCCAACTTTGTCTACGTGGAAATGCTACAGGCCGGTTACACCCAAGTGGCTGAATTTCACTATCTACACCATCAGGCAAATGGCCAAGCCTTTGATAACCCAGCCACCATGGCCTTGTCTGTGCGCCAAGCAGCCCAGAATACAGGCATCGGCCAAACATTATTGCCAGTGCTTTACAGTTACAGCGGCTTTGGTAGCCAACCAGCTAATGCTGGGCAACAACGCTTTTTGCACATCCTGGATGATTACCTAAGGCTACAAGAAGATCTGAGCAGTGTACAAGACCTTCGCCTAAACCAGGGCATTTGCTTTCATTCTTTGCGCGCCGTTTCCAAACACCAAATCACCAGCTGTTTAGAGGCATTGCCCAAACATTGGCCCGTGCACATACACATCGCCGAACAACAAAAAGAAGTGCATGACTGCCTCGCCTGGAGCCAACAAAGGCCCGTGGCTTGGTTAGACCAGGAAATTGGCTTAAGTGATCGCTGGTGCCTGGTGCACGCAACTCATGTTGATGCTAGCGAACTAGAGGCCATTAGCCGCAGTCAGGCGATAGTGGGCCTGTGCCCCACAACCGAAGCCAATCTAGGCGATGGTATCTTCCCAGCAACAGAATTAATTGCCCGAGGCGGGCGCCTTGGCATTGGCTCTGATAGTCACGTGTGCCTGTCAGTTGCAGAGGAAATTCGTTTACTAGAGTATGGTCAGCGCCTAGAGCAACAACAACGCAATCGACTATACAACCAACATGAGCCCAGTGTAGGCAACTATTTGTACCAGAAGTGCGTGTCTGATGGTGGCGCCAGCTGCGCTATAAACAGTGGCATAGCCGAAGGTAATCGTGCTGATTTCATCTGTTTAGATGTTAGTTACCCTACATTGGCTAGCGCGCAACCGGAGCAATGGCTAGACCGCTGGTGTTTTGCCAGTAACCACAACCCGGTAAACGATGTCTATGTGGCAGGCAATCAGGTCATCAAAGATGGGCAACATAAACAACAAGATGCCATTCACGCAGCCATGAGCCAATGCCTTAAGCAGCTCCTATAGTAATGCCTGTTACCTGTACGGCGATTAACAACCAAGCCGTTAAGGGCACCATACTGGCTAAGGTTTGCACGCTAATAATATCTGCCATTAGCGCCACGTCGCCTTTTAGTTGCTGCGCCAAAGCGTAGGCTGCGGCAGCAGTAGGCAATGAGGTGAAGACCACCGCCACCATAATAACCTCGGCTGGTAGTCCTAAAAACATTGCCGACAAGAGGGTAAAACCAGGCATAATTAGCCCCTTGCCGAGCAACACGGCTAACAGGGCTTGCCAGTTACTACTGATAGCACGGAACTTCATACCTGCGCCCACCGCCATGAGCAACATAGGCAAGGCTGCACGACTTAATAAATCCATTGTCTGGGCAAGCAAAGCTGGCAATGGTAGACCAGACAAATTGATAGCAATGCCCAAAGCCACGGCCATGATTAATGGGTTACGGGCCAACTCCTTAACGATTAAACGCTTCATGGTCTGTTCGCCGGTGCCGTTTAAGCGCATCATAATCACCACGCAAAAGACATTCACCGTCGGTACCAATATACCCGTGGCCAGGGCAGCCAGTTCAATGCCACGTACGCCCAGCATATCGCCCATAATGGCGATACCAACAAAGGTATTGTGCCGCAAATTGCCTTGCAGAATCGATGAGGTAGAGGGACCAGACAAGCCCAATAATTTGCCACTCAATAAACTCAATAGCACCATTAACAGCAGTGCCGCCCATAACAGCATCACCAGGTCTCCCACCCAGGCGCCACTAAAATCAGCCCCGGCCAACACCTTCACTAGCATGATAGGGAACAACACCCAGTAACAAAGCTTAGAAACGCCCTGCCAGAAACTTGGATCAGTCATGAGAAAACGTGACAAGGCATAGCCGGTCATGATGACCAGCAGTACGGACATAACGGTAATGAGAATGATGGACATACTTGTCCTCAGCAACAGATAGCAGACCTAACTATATTAAACCTTGTTGACCTAGCTGCATAGTTGCAGCTAGCCATGACAGCTTAGTCCAGACGACCGTAAAAGGTCATACGCGCCGTTGCCGATAAGCTCACACCCGGTTTGGTGTTATAGGCCAACACGACGAGCATGCGCGTAATATCACCCTCAGTGGGCGTAACACGGTGGGCCGAATTACGCCCCCGAAAGAAGGCCAAATCACCAGCCTGTGTGGGTAACACCTGTACCTTTGCCTTGCCATCTAATAGGTCGGCCACACCCTGGTAATTCATTTCACCTGCATCGGCATCACGCAAATCACGGATGTACTCAAATTCTCCACCACCTTTAGGCTTTTCAATCAGCAAGGTAATAGCAAACGATGAGTTGTCAAAATGCCAACCCAGTTCTTGGCCAGCGCTGGCATAATGGGTATTGATGGATGACAGCGGATCGGCATAGGCATACAAGCCATCTTCTTCCAGCACGGTGGCTAGAAAGTGCTTAAATTCTGGCGCATCATAAAGCACCCGCAAAGGCGAATCGGCAGGCACCTGATCATCGGTAATGCAGCCCTTAGAGGAGCTGACCAAACGATTATGAGGATGATCCAGTGGGTACTGCTCATCCACAGCATGCAGATAAACCGTATGTTGATCTTGCGTGTAGTAGGCTAGATGCTGATGATCCAAGGCTTCCTGACGAATGGCAGCCAAGGCGGCAGGGCGAATTAAACCCTGCATAACCAATGCGCCATCGCGACGCAAACTAGCTAGACACTGGGCCTGATATTCTGGATCGTTAATTGGGTGTTTGTCTAAATCAAGAATATCAGCCAGTTGCATTAAGGGATCAGCCTAGTTTTAAAGGTTCAACTTCTTCGTCACACTTACCATTTAAGCAAGTCAGACCGCTAAAGTTCAATATGGTGACTTCCTTACCCTCAACCTTGATTACACCACGCTGTTGTAGCTTGGTTAAGGTACGGCTAACGGTTTCCACCGCCAAGCCAAGGTAATTACCCATATCAACGCGAGACATAGTAAGGCGGAATTGCGTAGAAGAGAAGCCTAAACGCTTAAAACGCTTAGACAAACGCAATAGGAAGTTGCCCAATCGCTCTTCTGCAGAAGTCTTGGCTAAGACCAGCATCATGTCCTGCTCATCAGCAATTTCCTGACTCATGTGACGCATCATTTGGCGACGTAACTCAGGCAACAGAGCAGATAGTTCATCCAATTTTGTGTAAGGGATCTCACACAGGCTAACGGTTTCAAGGGCAGTAGCAGTACCGGCATAAACATTTTCATGCAGACCATTCAAACCCAACAATTCACCAGGGAAGTAGAATCCGGTAATCTGTTCTTCACCGCGGGCATTCACCACAGTGGTTTTTACCATGCCAGCACGCACAGCATAGATTGACTGGAAAGCATCACCCTGACGGTAGATCACTTCGTTGCGACGATAAGGCGTGCTCTTCTTGATGATGCCATCAAGCTGCTGCATCTCCGGCTGGGTTAGAGCCAAAGGCAAGCACATATCGTGCAAACCACAATTACTACAGGATTGGATACGGATTGGAGAGTTCATAAGGTCCTACTTGCGTACTGCGTGAAGATTAATCACAGCGCCGCTCTAACTTGTTAGTCTTCCTTGAGCTAGCGCAAATTTTCAAACATATGTATGCTATCAATTGACCCTACTGCAATTATTGATTCAAATCAATTTATCGTACTAGCATTGATTAGAATCATTAAAAAGGCCACCCTAAGGCAGCCTTTTATATGCTTTTGCAGCCACAAGACTTATCACTAGCCCAGCTGCTTCAAGCGTTCATCATGGTCATTCAGCAACTGGCCTACACCCCAATTGGTTTGTTTCTGAGCCCGCATGATACCAATCAAGTTTGTATCGCGGATGCGCTCCAGTTCACGAATAGTATGCATGCCCGATTGTGCATCCGACTGGTCAGCAATGGTTTGCACCAGTTCATCGGTCAATTCAGGCACATCCATCAACTTGGTCCATGGCCATTCCAGACATGGGCCAAACTGGGCAATAAAGTGTGCCATACCGGCTTCACCACCCGCCACACGATAGGTCTCAAACAAGCCCATTTGCGCCCAACGCAAACCAAAGCCAAAGCGAATGGCATCATCAATTTCTTCTGTGGTCGCAATGCCATCATTGATTAACCACAGGCCTTCACGCCACACAGCTTCCAACAAACGATCAGCAATATGGGCATCAATTTCCTTGCGTACCCGCAGAGGTTTCATGCCCACACTAGTCAAGATATCCATGGCCTTCAAGGTTAGCTCTTCAGCCGTGGCTTCACTCGGCACCACTTCTACCAAGGGCAGCAAGTAGACTGGATTAAATGGATGCGCCACCATCATTTGCTGAGGTCGAGCAGCGCCTTCTTGCAACTCCGATGGCTTAAAGCCAGAGGTAGAAGAGGCCACAATGGCATCGGCACGGCAATGAGCCTGAATATCCGCCATGACCTTATGTTTGATATCCAAACGCTCTGGCACACTTTCTTGTATCCACTCAGCATCGGCCACCGCTACAGCCATAGTATCGCAATAGGTCAAGGTGCCCTCTGCCGGCAGGGCAACATCACTGAGCTGCGGCAAGGCAGCACGGGCATTATCCAATACTTCGCCGATTTTGCGCTGCGCATCAGGAGCTGGGTCAAATACCTTGACGTCCCAGCCATTCAATAGGAAGCGGGCAATCCAGCCACCGCCAATAACACCACCGCCTACACAGGCAGCTACACGCTTAGTTGTCATCTAAACCACCTCGCTCAATTAGGCTTGTAGCGGAGCACGCTTTTCAACCTTGATCAGCTCACGCACTTCAGCAGGAGTCATCAGGTTAGAGCCCATGTTGGTAGCAATGGTAGCGGCCTTTTCTACCAACTGAGCATTGGTTGCCAGCACACCCTTTTCCAGCCACAAATTGTCTTCCAGACCCACACGGATGTTGCCGCCTGCCAAGGTGGTGGCAGCCACATAGTTCATCTGGTCACGGCCAATGGCAAAGGCAGACATAATCCAGTCTTTAGGCACATTGTTAACCATGGCCATAAAGGTGTTCAGATCATTTGGCGCCCCCCATGGAATGCCCATGCATAGCTGCACCATGACAGGGTCATCAATTAGGCCCTCAGAAACCAGCTGCTTAGCTAACCACAGGTGGCCTGTATCAAAGGCTTCAATCTCAATACGCACGCCCATTGCTGTCATCTTGGCCGCCATGGCACGTAGGGCACCCGGGGTATTGGTCATGACGTAATCCGCTTCGGCAAAGTTCATGGTGCCGCAGTCCAGGGTACAGATTTCAGGGCGACAAATACGCACATGCTCAACCCGCTCAGTGGCACCAATCATGTCCGTGGCTTCTGCGTTGACAGGAAATGGGCTTTCCACATCACCAAACACAATGTCGCCGCCCATACCGGCAGTTAGGTTCAGTACCACGTCTACCTCAGCATCACGAATGCGCTCGGTGACTTCTTTGTACAGATCCAATCGACGGCTAGGCTTACCGGTATCTGGTTCACGCACATGACAATGCACTACCGCAGCACCGGCCTTGGCCGCATCAATGGCACTATTGGCAATTTCTTCAGGGCTGCGTGGCACATGGGGGGAACGATCCTGAGTACCACCGGAACCTGTCACAGCACAGGTAATAAAGACATTTTTGCTTGCTTCTAGAGGCATAACGCGACTCCATAAAGGTCATTAATAAGCAGCTACGGATAAATAGCCAAGGTTAAGAATCGAGATAATGACAGCTCTTGCAGGGCAAAAATAAGCAATAAACGCAGATTATTTGACTTTTACCGCCATTAATTAGCGAAATCCTTAGTTATCTAAGATTAATTTTCACATATTCTTAGACACCTAAGATTCCTGTGCTAACATTTGTACTCACTAGCAATCACTATTGAGCCGTATAGATGGATACTAGAATTCAATTTCGTGTGGATGAGGAAACCAAACGCCTTGCCCAGCAAATGGCCGAAAGCCAAGGCCGTACATTAAGCGATGCCTGCCGAGATCTAACCCAGCAGTTAGCAGAACAGCAACGTCAAGCCATGTCTCATGACACTTGGCTTTTTGAGCAGGTAAATACAGCTTTTAACAAATTAGACAAGGGCCATGCTGTGTTTGTCAGCCATGATGAAGCCAAATCTCGCATGGCTACCTATAAAAACAAAATTCATAATCAAGGTAAGTAAATGATTTATTGGGAAGTGGACTCCCTCAAGGATCGAGAAAGGATTTTCGACTACCTCTACGACTTCAACCCAAGTGTCGCCATCAAGACCGACGAAGTCATCGAACATCATGTAGAAAATCTACTTCATCAACCACTCATGGGCGCACAACGGGAAGGCTTAAGAGGGCGTCTACTTATCATCCCTGAGATATCTATGCTCGTATCTTATTGCCTCGATGGCACTAATATTCACGTCATGCGTGTAGTACACATGAAACAGCTGTTCCCTGAGTCTTAAGTTATTTATCAATCCCTACGCTGGGGCTCTTTTTCGTGGATATAAATACCATAACCATCAACTGGATGGGCTATTGCTGCCAAATCTAAGGCATATGCAATATTCCCTCTGTGATAGGATCCGTGGTTTGAAATATGGCTAATCTCAACCTTCGAAGTGCTTTTGCCATGCACTAATGAGCTCATTGCGACGCTCCCTGATCATCTTCTCGATCTCTTTCAATAGACACCTATATAAGCTTAGCAAGCGCTTTCATTTCTGCTCAGCGTTGCATATTTTTCTTGACCTTATGAAAAAATAAGCCCAAACTACTGTATATATATCCAGTAGTTTGGGCTTATTATGAGTGCTCAGGAATTATTTCAACAAGCCAATATCTGGCGCGCTAAGGAGCTTGTGCGGGGCAGCACTCGCCCGCACACCAGCGGCTATAGGGACCTAGATGAGGTTTTAGATGGCGGCTGGCCCGAGGCTGGCATGGTAGAAATCAGCTACCCATTGCAAGGTGTGGGAGAACTAAATCTGCTCTTGCCTTTATTGGGCGAAGCGAAGGATCATGATGCTAACAGCCGGTCTTTGCAGGTGTGGATTAATCCTCCCCAGGGATTACAGGCCCAAGCACTGGCGCAGGCCAAGGTTAATTTACAACAGCTATTGATCGTGCGCTGCCAAAATCCGCAAGAGGCCCTATGGGCGGCAGAACAAAGCCTGCAATGCCCCAATTGCCAACAAGTCGTTCTCTGGGCAAGGCAGATGCGCAACAGTGAGGCTAGACGTTTACAGTGCGCTGCCAAGGAGAATCAGGCCTTGGTGTTTTGGTTGCGTGAACATCAGCAACCAACGGATGCCTTGCCGATCACCGCTCGCTTGCATATACAACCTCATCAACATGGTTTGCAATTGCAGGTGAATAAGTTGCAAGGCCATTGGCCTAAGCCTGATACCTGCATTCATATGCACCAGCAATGGCCTCACCTGTATGCCGCTCCTGTTCCTGCCCCTGTCTCTATTAGTAACAATGTGGTCCCACTAAGGTGATGGCTTATGCAGTGGCTGTATCTTTACTTTCCCAACTTGCAGTTGGACAGCAGCCTATCCTCTGACGAAAATCGCAGGGGCAACCTTGCCCCCTGCGCCTTGATTAAACAAGGACTCATCGTACAAACCAACCAGGCCGCCCGCCAAGCAGGCATCCGCTTAGGCAGTGGCCTAGCTCAAGCAGCGTTACTCTGTAGTGACCTAAGCATTAGCGATCATCAGCCCCAGTTGGAACAACAGTTATTAAAACAGCTGGCCTATGACTTATACCAACTAAGCGCCACCCTCTATCTTTACCCACCCCAAGGCATACTAGTCTACAGCCAAGATATGCGCCGCCTATACAAGGATCAGCAGACCTATTGGCAGACTCTACAGGCACCATTACAACAACGTCAGCTTGAATATCACTATGCCTCAGCCCACACCCCTTTAGCAGCCCAACTGCTAGCTCAAGCGGGGCGAGACCGACTCTGTAACAACATCAATGAAGCCAAACAACTAGTCGGCCAGTTGGCTATTGAGCACAGCGGTCTAGAAAGCAAACTCATCGAACAGTTACAACGTTTGGGTGTTCAGCTTATCCGCCAAGCCCAAAGCCTACCTAGCAAAGCCTTGGGCAAGCGTCTTGGCCAGCAGCTTATTAGCCATTTACATGCTTTACATACAAGCCAGCCTCCGCAACAAGGGACCTACCGTCCCAGGCAACATTTTAACCAACAACTGCCCTTACTCTATGAAGTCGAACACAGCCCTAGCCTGCGTTTCCCGCTGCTACGCCTATTACAAGATTTGGAAGGCTTTCTCTATGCACGTCAATGGCAGGTTGCCAGCTTGCATGTAGGGCTAGGTTATCGTGATAAGCACAAAGACTGGCTGATGATTGGCAATGGCAGCCCAGAATATCAGGCCAAAGTATGGCTTGATCTCATCATGTTACGTCTAGAACAAATACAGCTGCAACAGCCAGTCACCAGCCTACACATCAAAGGCCGCCAATACAGCCCTTGGCAAGCCCATACGGCTAGCTTATTTGAGGAGCGTAAGCACGGTGCCTTAACACCAGGTCAGCTACTTGGGCGTCTACAAAACAAACTCGGCAATCATGCTGTGCAACAATTACAACTGCATGATGACTATCGTCCAGAACAAGCTGCCAGCAGCGTGCAAGCCCAGCAACTCAACCTCAACAACCAAGCTAAACAGATGGTAGTCAATGCGCCTAGGCCGAGCATCTTATTGCCTCTACCACAAGCCCTCCCTCATAAACCTCGCTACGGCTGGTTATATATACAAGGCCCAGAGCGCATTCAAAGCGGCTGGTGGGACAATCACGCCATCTGCCGAGACTATTTTATTGCTCGCAATCCTCAGGGACAGCTGTGCTGGCTATTTCGCAATCATCAGGAAGAATGGTTCCTGCATGGCTACTTTGCCTAGGTGCCCAGCATGGATTACAGCGAACTCTATTGCCTCAGTAATTTTAGTTTTTTGCGCGCCGCCTCCCACCCAGAAGAACTGGTACAAAGGGCTGCCGAGCTAGGCTATCAGGCCATCGCCATCACCGATGAATGCTCTGTCGCAGGGGTGGTACGAGCCTACCAAGCCATTCGCGATCAGCAATTG
>JAERSU010000203.1 GCA_016845445.1 Oceanospirillaceae bacterium
TGAAGAAGCTGGCGTGGGTGGTGGCTGGCAGGTGGCCAAGCTAAAGCAGTTAAGCCCAGCCAGGCGCCATAATGTGCTGCGTTATTGGTTGCGAGGTCTAGGCCAGGAAGCACCAGATTATCAACAGTTGCAACGCTTTGATGATGAGGTCTTATTAGCCAAACCAGATGCACAGCCACAGTGGCAATTGCCTAGGGGGCAGGTGCAAAGAAGCTATGGGGTTATTTATTGGTTGGCAAATGATAAGCCAGCTGAGCCAATGCTAGATGAGCTGATTTGGCAATGGTCACCTGATGAGCAGGTCAAGGTGCCCTTGGCTGGCGGTTGGCTAGTACCGGCAGCTGGTGGAGTAGGCCTTAATATTGGCGATACCTTGTCGGTATCTTGGCGGGCTGGCGGTGAACGTTGCCAGCCCATGGGACGCAGACATAGCCAAAGCCTTAAGAAGTTGTTGCAAGAATACCAGGTGCCAGCCTGGCAGCGTGATCAATTACCCTTGGTTTATGTTAATGGTGAACTAGCCATGGTGGCTGATGTGTGGATAAATGAAGGCTTTGGTCTGGCTGAATCGGCAGTGGGTTGGCGTTGGCAGCGGTGCTAATTTATTAGTCGCTGCATTGTCCTAAAGCTGCTTTTCTGGTATCCTACACGCCCATCTTGAAGTGGAAGTATTGCCTCCTTCGGAGCAGCTTTCCCGTCAACGTTAATACACGTCAGAATAATTAAAAGCAGGCTTCTATACCACGCTGGTCAGCGGGTATTAGTGCGTGCTTTTTTGTTGTTTGGCTAATTGTTTCGCGTTGTACCCAGTCGGTGCAACCCAACAGGTAATAGGCATTACATGACTCGTTTTATCTTTGTAACAGGTGGAGTGGTTTCCTCTCTGGGTAAGGGCATTGCATCGGCTTCTTTGGCTGCAATTCTAGAAGCACGTGGTTTAAAAGTCACCATGTTGAAACTGGATCCTTATATTAACGTTGACCCAGGTACCATGAGCCCATTCCAGCACGGTGAAGTGTTTGTTACCGAAGACGGTGCAGAAACCGACTTGGACCTTGGTCACTATGAGCGTTTCATTCGTACCAAGATGAGCCAGGACAACAACTTTACCACCGGTCGCGTGTATGACCATGTGTTGCGTAAAGAACGCCGTGGCGATTACCTGGGTGGTACGGTGCAGGTTATTCCACACATCACCGATGAAATTAAGCGTCGTGTGCATCTGGGGGCTAAAGATGCCGATGTGGCCTTGGTTGAAATTGGTGGTACCGTCGGTGACATTGAGTCTTTGCCCTTCCTCGAAGCTATTCGTCAAATGAAGGTGGAGCTGGGTTCTAACCGTGCCATGTTTATGCACCTGACCTTGGTACCCTATATTGCTACCGCGGGTGAGACCAAGACCAAGCCAACTCAGCACTCAGTGAAAGAGTTGCGATCTATTGGTATTCAGCCAGATATTTTGGTCTGTCGTTCAGAAGTGCCTATCGAATCCCCAGAACGTAAGAAGATTGCCCTGTTTACCAACGTGGAAGAGCGGGCGGTTATTTCCATGCCCGATGCGGACACCATTTATAAGATTCCAGCCATGCTGCGCCAGCAAGGTTTGGACGCCACTGTGGTGGAACGTTTTGGTCTGGATTGCCCAGAAGCGGATCTGACTGAGTGGCAAGCTGTGGCTGATGCCAAGTTGAATCCAGAGCGTGAAATCACCATTGCAATGGTGGGTAAGTACATGGAGCTATTGGATGCCTACAAGTCGCTGATTGAAGCCATCAGCCATGCTGGTATCAAGACCCGCACCAAGGTTAATACCCTGTATATTGACGCTGAAGAAATTGAAAACAAAGGCACTGGCCTGCTAGCTGGTGTGGATGCCATCCTGGTGCCTGGTGGCTTTGGTGAGCGGGGTACCGAGGGCAAGATTGCCACGGTTAAGTACGCCCGTGAGAATAAGATTCCATACCTGGGTATCTGTCTAGGTATGCAGGTAGCGGTGATTGAATTTGCTCGTAACGTGGCCGGTTGGGCTGACGCTAACAGTAGCGAATTTGACCCGCATTCAGAACACACCGTTATCGGTTTGATAACCGAATGGTTGGATCAAGACGGCAATGTCGAAACCCGTGATGAAAATTCTGATCTGGGTGGCACCATGCGACTAGGTGCTCAGGAGTGTCAGCTGACAGAAGGCACCATTGCCCGTCAATGCTACGGTCAGGACGTCATTGTTGAACGTCACCGCCACCGTTTTGAAGTAAACAATAACTTTGTTGCCGAACTAGAACAAGCGGGCCTGATTTTCTCTGGTCGTTCTATGGATGGCAACCTGGTTGAAATGATTGAGTTGGCTGACCACCCTTGGTTTGTGGCCTGTCAATTCCACCCAGAATTTACCTCCACGCCGCGCGATGGACATGGCCTGTTTGAAGGCTTTGTGCGCGCCGGCATCGCAAAAGCTGGCGTGAAGTAGTAGATATTTTAGCTAATCATAACCCCTACAGGAGTTAGTTTTGGATCAATTAATTGTTGATATTAAAGCCCGTGAAGTAATGGATTCCCGTGGTAACCCCACGGTTGAAGCCGACGTAATCTTGGCTGGTGGCCAAGTAGGCACTGCCTGCGCCCCATCCGGAGCCTCTACTGGTTCTCGTGAAGCCCTAGAATTACGTGATGGCGACAAGAGCCGTTACCTGGGCAAAGGCGTTCTGCAGGCCGTTGCCGGCATTCGTGGCCCCATTGTGGAGCGCTTAAAAGGTATGGATGCAACGGATCAAGCGGCGTTGGACGCTGCTATGATCGACCTTGATGGCACGGAAAACAAAGAAGTACTGGGCGCCAACGCGATCCTGGCTGTGTCCTTGGCTGCGGCTAAGGCTGCTGCCCAGTTTAAGGGCGTACCCCTATACGCGCACATTGCCGACCTAAATGGTACCTCTGGCCAATACAGCATGCCACTACCCATGATGAACATTCTTAATGGTGGTGAGCACGCAGATAACAACGTTGATATCCAAGAATTCATGGTGCAACCTGTTGGCGCTGCAAACTTTGCCGAAGGTCTGCGTTGTGGCGCAGAAATCTTCCACGCCTTGAAGAAGGTATTGAGCAGCCGTGGTTTAAACACAGCAGTGGGTGATGAAGGTGGTTTCGCCCCTAACCTACCATCCAACGAAGCGGCCCTAGAAGTCATTGCCGAAGCAGTAGCGGCAGCTGGCTACAAGCTGGGTGAAGATGTAACCCTAGCCCTTGACTGTGCTTCTTCTGAGTTCTATGAGAACGGCCAATACAACCTAAGTGGCGAAGGCAAGAGCTTTGATGCTGCTGGCTTTGCCGACTATTTGGTAGACCTGACTAACAAGCACCCAATCGTTTCTATCGAAGACGGTATGGACGAAAGTGATTGGGACGGTTGGGCTGATCTGACTAACAAGTGTGGCGCGCGTGTACAGCTGGTTGGTGATGACCTGTTTGTTACCAACACCAAAATCTTGTCCCGTGGTATCGAGCAGGCCATTGGTAATTCCATCCTTATTAAGTTCAATCAGATTGGTTCTTTGACTGAAACTCTGGCGGCCATCAAGATGGCTCAGGATGCCGGCTTTACTGCCGTTATCTCCCACCGTTCCGGTGAAACTGAAGACACCACCATTGCTGATCTAGCGGTGGCAACCTGTGCTGGCCAAATTAAGACGGGTTCTCTTTGTCGTTCTGATCGGGTTGCCAAGTACAACCGTTTGTTGCGTATCGAAGAAGAACTGCAAGGTGCAGCACCTTATCGCGGTCGTAGCGAAATTAAGGGGCAATAAGCAAGGTCATTGTGCAGAGCATAGCGACGCGGCATTTTGCAGAAGATTGCTTCGCTTTACTCGCCATGACGGCTTATGCCATTGACAAAAGGGAGCTGGATCACCATATTGCTTGGTAACCGCTCCCTTTTTTAATGCCTGATTGTTAGTCCATAGTATGCGTGCCATCGCCATCTTTTTGTTTGTTTGTGTGCTGATTCTCCAGTATGAGTACTGGTGGGGCGAGGCTGGGCAGGTAGAAGTGCGGGCCTTGCAAGACCAGATTGCCGCCCAACAAGCCCTTAATCAACAGCTGCAGCAGCGCAATCAGCAACTTTATGCTGAAGTAGAAGATCTACGACAGGGTTTGGCGGCCGTAGAAGAGCGCGCGCGCGGCGATCTGGGCATGGTTAAGCCTGATGAAACCTTCTATCAATTGGTTGAAAAGCAATGATGGAATTGGCGCCACTAAGCTGGCCAGCTAGTTGGCATTACGCCTTTGGTAAACCTCAACAGAGGGCGACCTTTAAACAACAGTGGCAGGACTTTCAGGTGGTTGAAAACCTAGGTTTTGAGCCCAGTGGTGAAGGCGAACATGTGATGCTTGATATCACTAAGGTCGACACCAATACCGAGTATCTGGCTCGACAGTTAGCCAAGCTTGCGCAGGTCAATAACCGTGAAGTAGCCTATTCAGGCCTCAAAGACCGTCATGGTGTTACCCGCCAATGGTTTGCTGTGCATTTGCCGGGTAAAGGTGACAATGACCCTGATTGGCAAGCTTTGGCCTCGGAAAAGGTGCATATTCATCAGGTAATTCGGCATCAGAAAAAGCTACGCAGCGGCGTGCATGTTAGCAATAGCTTTGTTATCACTTTGCGTGATATGGCTAACCATGCAGCAACTAATGAGCGCTTAGCGCAAATTGCTGCGCAGGGTGTGCCTAACTATTTTGCTGAACAGCGTTTTGGCCATCAGGGCAAGAACCTAGAACTAGCTCAAAAGTTGTTAACGGGTGGGCGCATCAAGGACCGCTTTAAGCGCAGTATGGCCTTGTCCGCCGGCCGCGCCTATGTGTTTAATGAGCTGCTCTCGGCACGCGTGGCCAATGGCACTTGGCGACAGGCTTGTGACGGTGACTTCTATGCTTTTGCCGATGGCTATAGTCAGTTTGCTGCCTCTGCCGATGAACTCACTCAGGCGCGCATTGAGGCCGGCGAAATCGTGCCTTTGGGTTGGTTAGCTGGTCGTTCTGGCCGCGCTGCCTCTAGCCAAGCAAGTGCCATGGAACAACATCTTCTTGCTCATATGCAGCCGTGGGTGGATGGTTTGGCTAGACAAGGCCTTGATGGTGATCGACGTCCGCTGGTACTCAAGCCTATGGACTGGCAATGGCGATGGAAGTCAGGCTCTTTACCCGCTGAAGGCTCTTCACCTGCTGATGGCTCTCTACCTGCTGATGGCTCTATGTTAGAATTAAGCTTTAGTTTGTTGCGTGGTGCCTATGCCACTAGTGTATTACGCGAACTGGTGCAAACCCACAATCCACATCAGCAGGACGGTTAGTCAATATGCACATTTTGATATCCAATGATGATGGCGTTCATGCCAAGGGTTTGTATCACCTAGTGCAAGCAATCATGCCGCAACATGGGGTAACGGTCATCGCGCCAGATCGTGATTTAAGTGGAGCGAGTAACTCGCTGACGCTGACCCGGCCGTTGCGGGTGATGCCGCAAGATAATGGTTTTTACGGGGTTGACGGTACGCCAGCTGATTGCGTGCATCTAGGCATCAATGGTGCCTTGGATATTAAGCCAGATATGGTGGTGTCCGGCATTAATCATGGTGCTAATCTGGGCGATGATGTGCTCTATTCTGGTACCGTGGCTGCCGCCATGGAGGGGCGTTATCTGCCTCATCATGCCATGGCTGTGTCACTTGTGGGAGACACCCATTTTGATACGGCTGCCAAGGTGGTCATGCGCTTAATGGCAGGGGTAGAAGCCTTGCAACTGCCACCGCGGTGCATTCTCAATGTGAATGTCCCTGACGTGCCCTACGAACAGATTAAAGGTGTGCAATTAACCAGCTTGGGGCAGCGTAATCTTGGTCAGGCTGCCATTGATGCGCAGGATCCACGTGGCCACCGCTGTTTCTGGATTGGCAAGGTAGGTGCAGTGGCTGATGCCAGCGAAGGCACTGATTTTTATGCTATTGCTAACAACTATGTGTCGGTCACGCCATTGGCGCCGGATATGGCCTGTCGCGCCGCCTTTGCCGACCTTAATCCCTGGTTGCAGGAATATTTTTAATGCGTTTTGGTCAATCACCAGTTGATCGCCACCAGCGAGCGGGCATAGGTATGACCTCGGCCCGCACCCGTCAGCGGCTGGTTTCTCAATTGCAGGAAAACGGTGTCAGCCATCCCCGGGTACTGGAAGTCATGGCCAATACCCCTAGGCACTTGTTCTTGGATCAAGCCTTGTCCCATCGCGCCTATGAAGATACGGCCCTGCCAATTGGTCATAACCAAACCCTATCCCGACCCTATACAGTGGCACGCATGAGTGAATTGTTGTTGTCTTCTGGCAAGGCCGAAAAAGTCTTGGAAGTAGGCACTGGTTCCGGTTATCAAACCAGTGTGTTGGCGCAACTAGTGCCACGCTTGTTTACTATGGAGCGTATTGAGCCTCTGTTAAATCGGGCCCGCACGCGCTTACAAGGTATGGGCATCACTAATGTGGTTTATCGGCATGGAGATGGCTACGCGGGTTGGCCAGATCGCGAGCCATTTGATGGCATTATGGTGACGGCTGCGCCGGCGGAAGTACCCAAGGCCTTGCAATGGCAACTGGCTGAAGGTGGCTGCATGGTTATTCCTGTGGGCACTGGAGAACAACATCTGCTGAAGATTACCCGCTCTGGCAATTATTTTGCCAAACAGAAGGTTGAAGCAGCCAATTTTGTGCCCCTTTTGAATGGTTTAAGTTAATCGATATGAAGACATTTTGGCCTCAGCGTCCCGTGCGTGTATTTGTTACTGGCTTCTTGATGGGTATGGCTGATCTGGTGCCGGGTATTTCCGGTGGTACCATTGCTTTGTTAGGCGGCATTTATGGCCGTTTGATTAATGCTATCAGCGCCTGTGGCTGGGGTACTTTTAAGGACCTATTAGGCGGCCGTTGGCAAAAGGCCAGTGATGCTATTGATCTTGGCTTTTTGCTGGTGTTATTTGCTGGCATAGGTAGCGCCCTATTGGGCATTGCCAAGCTTATCAATTGGTTGTTACAGACCCAGTCGGTGATGATGTGGAGCCTGTTTTTGGGTTTGGTATTGAGTGCTGGTGTACTCTTGTTGCGGGAATTGCAGCGCCAGCAAATGCTTAGTATTGCTTTTGTTGCAGGTGGTTTTATGGTCAGTGCACTGTTAGCGCAGTTGCCGGTGCAGGCTGCTTGGCAAGAGGTCAGTGGTTGGCAATATGTGGCTGTGATGGCAGCCG
Source organism: Oceanospirillaceae bacterium (assembly GCA_016845445.1). GTDB lineage: Bacteria > Pseudomonadota > Gammaproteobacteria > Pseudomonadales > Balneatricaceae > Njordibacter. Next base: position 7,288 of record JAERSU010000203.1, read on the forward strand.
GTGCTGTGGCCATTAGTGCCATGATATTACCGGGTATTTCGGGTAGTTTTATTTTGTTATTAGTGGGTGTTTACCCACTAATAATTGCTGCCACAGCTAGCTTGCAAATGCCTATCTTGGCAGCCTTTGCCCTTGGCTGTTTGGTGGGCATTATGAGTTTTAGCCGTGTGGTAAGCTGGTTGTTAAAACACTATGCTGGCGCCACCATGAGTGTGTTAACTGGCTTGATGTTAGGTTCAACGCTTAAGCTATGGCCATGGAAATACACCATCACTTATCGCATTAATTCTGCCGGTGAACAGGTGCCACTATTACAAGAAAACATGCTGCCTTGGGAATATTCCGCCATGACAGGTATTGAACATGAACTAGCAATTGCTATTATTGCTGTATTGCTTGCCGCGGCCTTAATATGGCGCTTTGGGCAGATCAAGTTAAAGGACTTACAAAGCTAAATGAGCACACTGATGCGGCCACTTAGATATCTCATGGTGACAGCCATGGCAGCCTTGCTGGCCGCCTGTGGTAGCACCGGTTATGTGCCTATTCAGGATTTAGCAATCAACACTTCTACCGGCACAGCTAGTGTGGTGTTGGGTTATAAACCCAAAGCCCCAGCGGTGTACACAGTCAAAGCAGGGGATACCCTGTTTGCTATTGCCTGGCGTTATGGCTGGGACTACAAGAAGCTGGCGCAAGTGAACAAGATTGCCTCGCCCTATACCATCTACGTAGGGCAAAAGATCGCCTTCAACGCAGCCTCGGCCAGCCAGTTAGCAACGCCCACAAAGAGCACTAGCAGTACGAGTAGCACTAGCAGCGCTAAAGCTGTAGCCAAGACCTCAAGCTCCAGTCAGCCAACACAGGTTAGTAAACCCAAAAGTACCACCAAGGTGGTTAGCCCAGTAGTCAAACCCTATAAGGGAGTGAGTAATGTAGCCTGGCAGTGGCCGTTGCAGGGGCGTTTGGTGGCAACCTTTAATGGTCGCTCTGAAACCAGTAAGGGGGTCGATATCGCGGCTCAGCCTGGCAGTTCGGTATTGGCAGCCGCCACCGGCCAGGTGGTTTACGCTGGCGATGGTATTCAAGGTTATGGCAACTTGTTAATCATCAAGCACAACGACACCTATTTGAGTGCCTACGCTTACAATAATCGCCTGCTGGTTAAAGAAGGTGATTTGGTTAAGCGGGGGCAGCAGATAGCCCATTCAGGTAAAGGCCCAAAGCTTGATGGACGTCTGCATTTTGAAATCCGCAAAGATGGCAAGCCCGTTAATCCTCAGTCTTATCT
>JAERSU010000204.1 GCA_016845445.1 Oceanospirillaceae bacterium
ATGTACAGGATGTACGGTATGCCGCAGGCGCATGGATACCCAAAGCACTCGCTGCGCTCGCGGGGCAAGCTTTGCGCAGGAGCGGCGAAATTAACCTATTGGGGCAACTTGATGTGAGCGGTGGCGCCGGCTAAAGGTGCATTGTTGGTGAACCAGATGTCGCCATTGTGTGCACTAACAAGCTGCTTGCATAAGGCCAAACCTAAACCGCTGCTTTCTTCCCCAGCGGTGGGTTTGTTGCCTATCTTGGCAAATGGGGTGAAGAGCTGCGCCAGTGCCTGATCACTAAACCCCGGGCCTTCATCACTAATTTGCATGACCTTGTAACCGTCAATAATGTGGCAGCTAATCTCAATCTGAGTATGGGGTTGAGAAAACTTAATAGCGTTATTGAGGAGATTCTTTAATACTTGGCTGATTAAGGTTTGATCCACCGTCATACTGACGTAGTTGTGCTCTACCTGGATGTTGATATGTTTGCTGGCTGCCTGATCTGCTAAGCCCTCTATCACAGGCTGAATCAGTGCCTGGCAGTCAATGTGTTGCTGTTGTAGGCGTGACGAGCAGGCTTTAGAGTAGGCCACAATCTCGTTCACCAAGTTCATAAGCTGTTTTGTTGAGATTTCCATCAAGCCTAGATACCGGTCTAAGGATTTTGGCTTTTTGCGCATTAACTCAGTAATGGAGACTATGTGCCCTAAAGGGTTGCGAATATCATGGGCGGCCATGTCGAGCAACATGCGTTGGTTTTCTTTGGCTATCTCCAGCTCACGCATTTGTGAGAGGATATTTAAGTTGCTGTTAACCCGTTGGGTTAGTTCTTCAAACTGGAAAGGTTTGGCCAGGTAATCATTGGCGCCAGCTTTGAGGAACTCGATGGATTTGGCGCGATTGTAATTGCCAGATACACCAATGATGGCCAGATCCTTTAGGCCCTTGTGTTTGCGAATGGCGGTGGTTAAGCCAATGCCATCCATACCACCTAGCTCGCCATCGGTGACCACCAAGGAGATTTCTGGATGCTGATCTAAAAAGCTTAGGGCTTGTTCGGCACTGTCAACGGCGGACACCTTGATAAGTTGTGATTCAAGGGTTTGTTGCGCTAGTTGTCGACTCACGCGAGAATCGTCTACCACTAAGGCATGCACAAACTGATTAGCATGTAAGCGTTTAATGATTTCTGTCACATGTTCCAAGGCATTGGGGCGTTTTTTAACAATATAGTCTGCCACCCTGGGATAACTGAGTAGGTCTTCGCGTAAGGAGGCGTGTTCGTCGCCGGTAAAAATAATGGCGGGAATGGCAAATTCTTCTGTTAGCTCAACCACCTGAGAGCGCTCGGCATCAGGCAAAAATAAATCCAATATGGCAACAAAGTAATCTTCTCGGTTGGCTTGCAATGCAGCCACAGCGTCGGCCTTGGTCAACACCTTGGTAACCTGGGCATTGAGGCTTTGTTCTAACTGAGCAGCCACCAGCGCAGCAAAAGAACGGCTGTCTTCGACAAGGAGGATTTGTTTCATAAACCTAATCCACCGGTCGCTATAAATAGCTGCCTATATCCAACTGTTAAATTTGTCACGAGACTTATGCTCGACAATTTGTTTTAGTATGTCACGCCAGCTAACGATGCCAACGGGCTTTTTATTAGCGTCCACAACGGGAATAGCAGAGATGCGGTGTTTGGTAAATAGCTCAATGGCGTCATACACCTGATGCTCTTGAGTGAGGGTGATGAGGTTGCGAGTCATGACCTGGTGGGCTTTTTGGGTGAGGGTGTCGCGATCACGTTGTAGTTCTGCACCTGTACCTAGCTTAGGGCTCAAATAATGCCGCATGTCGCGATCTGAAACCATGCCTACCAGCTGGCCATCATCTTCGTCTATTACTAGTACGTGATGAAAGGATACCTGCTCAAATATGTCACGTATGGTGCCCAAATTGTCATCCATCATCACTGTTGCTAAGCGAGTGGTCATCATGTCTTTAATATACATAGGACAATTTTCCAGTAACTATTAATACTGTACTCCAAACCTTATAAAAATTAGAACTGAAAATACAGTTTTTTATGGATTAATCTTGTGTCTGGACCCTAGTTGCAGTTAAATGCCTGTTTAACTTGTTAAGAAAGTTGTCATGGATGCCATTGCCTTACAAGCTTATTACGATAATTCTCCTAATGTGCGTCGCCTAGCCTTGCTTGCCTTATGCTTGGTGATGATTATCGTTTCTATGAGCTTGTCAGCTATCAATATTGCCATACCTGCCATTGGTGAGGAATTGCAGGCTGACGCGGAAATGCTCAGCTGGATTCCGGCGGCCATGCTGTGGGGCAACGTGGTGTTTTTGCTCCCCATCGGCCGTTTGGCTGACCGCTATGGTCGCAAACGCTTATTTTGGCTTGGCAGCCTAATATTCATCATTAGCTCCTTCCTTATATTGTTGACCTACAATATTGCTACCTTGCTGTTTGTGCGAGTCTTGCAAGGCTTAGCTGGGTCCATGATTTATGGTACCGGTATTGCCCTTGTCGGCGCCATCTATGCCAATAGTAAGCGTGGCCAGGCCCTAGGTATTGCTGGTTCCTCTGTCTACCTGGGACTAACCATGGGGCCTTTGATTGGTGGTTGGCTCATTATGGAACTTGGCTGGCGTGCGGTTATCTGGGCACCGGCAATCGTTGCTTGTCTGGCGTTATTGGTGTTGTTCCTCTTTGTCAAAGGTGAATGGCGCAGTAAGGACGCACCGACGTTGGATATCCAAGGGGCGTTATTTATGGCCTTGTCTGTGACCTTGTTTTTGGTGGGCACAAGCCGTGTTAGTGATCCTCTGTTTGCAGCCCTAGCTGTATTGGGGGCGCTGACCTTTGTTGCCTTTATCCGCCATCAGCTTAAGCGTGATAATCCACTATTAAAAATACGTGCAGTAAAAGCCAATCGACTGCTTAATCGGTCACTGTTGGCGGGGCTATTTGTTTATGGTTCCAGCTTCTCCATGGTGTTTTTAGTCAGCATGTACTTGCAGTATGTGCACGCCATGACGCCAGTAGAAGCAGGGCAGGTGGTGATGATTCAGACGCTGATCATGATGGTGTTGTCACCCATAGCCGGGCGCTTGTCTGACAAGTACGAAGCCCGTTATCTGTCGACCTTGGGGTGCGCTCTATTTGCCGTGGGTTATGTGGCCATGAGTTTGGTAGATGCCGACACCAGTATAGACTACGTCATTATGTGTGTGGCTTTAGTTGGCGGCGGCTTTGGTCTATTTTCTGCCCCCAATAACAACGCCGCCATTGGTGCCGTGCCGCCAGAACGCTTAAGTATTGTCTCCGCCATGATTAACCTGGCCCGCACCATGGGCAACATGATCAGTTCGGCGGTGATAATGGTGTTGTTTACGGTAATTATGGGGGATGTGGCGATCACTACCGAACAGCACCCTAGTTTGTTGTTGGTGATTCAAATCGCCATGCTACTATCGGCTGCTTATGTGGTCTTGGCCGGTATTTTTTCATATCGCCGTGGCTTGACCCACTAGACTTACTTTCCCATGGCCGCACGCAGATGCTCTACGGCATGTTGTTGTATGTCTGCATCGTTACATTCTGTAGGATAAGCCAGGTATAAAGGGCGTTGGAATATGGGTGCCGAATCCACCTTGTGGAGTTTACCTTCATCGATTAACGGCTGTACCGTGCGCGCCAGGAAGTAACCGGAACCACCACGGTTCAGAATGTGATTGAGACCAACATCTGCCAGGCCGACGGATAATCTAGGCACAGAAGCTTCCGGGAAGGCGAGGCTGTGTTGGGCGCGGAAATCATCACCCCAGTCTACAAATACGTAGCCTTCGACACGCCCCACTTGGATTTCTCGTTGCTCTGTGGATACCAGAATAAGATCTTCTTCGGCGAGGGTTTCAATGCGCAAGTTAGGGCGTTGTTGTGGGGCATAGAGTACTGCCATGTCCAATAGCCCTTCGCGTAACTGACGCATGAGAGAATCAGAGTAGTCAGACACAATACGGGTGGCCACATGGGGATCCGTTTGCTGCATGGCTTGCATCCAGTCGGGGGCCAGTGGGTCCCAATGATTAAGCTGTAGGCCAAGGCTAAAGATGCCCGTGAGGTCATCGGGCAGGGCAATTTCTTGACGAGCCCGTTCCCAAGCTTGTACTGCTGTTAAGGCGTGACGATGGAAGTGATGGCCTGCCGAGGTGAGGGTGGCGCCTTTACGGTTGCGAATAAACAATTCACGATTTAAGCGGTCTTCTAAGGCTTTAATGCGTGCACTGACGGTGGATTGGGTAATATACAAACGGTCACCGGCTAGTTGAAAGCTACCGGTAGCCGCTACCTCTAAAAATGCCCGCATGTGCTCAATGTTCATATCGAAGATCTGAATATAATAATTGATTTAGATTAATTTTATTACTATTTGAGCCGTAAAGGCTAGCTGCAGCGGCGCCCTTTTGCCTTAGGTGTCGTATTCAATGATTAACACTTCGTATTCTTTATTTAAATCTCGTAGTTCTACGAGGTCGTCCACCTGTTTACCGATTAAGGCTTTGGCTAGGGGAGAGTCGATACTGATATAGCCCTGTTTGGGATCGATCTCATCAGGGCCAACAATGCGCACTTTGCGTTCCTCGTTCTGTTCGTCCACGAGGGTAATCCAAGCGCCAAAAAATACCTTGTTGATGTCCTTAGGCTGGCCCTCAACAATGTTGATTTTTTGGAGCCGTTTTTCCAAAAAACGTACCCGGCTATCGATTTCGCGCAGCATTTT
>JAERSU010000205.1 GCA_016845445.1 Oceanospirillaceae bacterium
TGGTCGAGTTTGCCTGCGGCATTCCGCACCTGATGAAAGGTGAGTTCACTGAAAGCGCCGCCAACGGCGTCGACGTTCATTCCGTACGTCAGCCGGTTGGCGTATGCGCCGTAATCACCCCGTTCAACTCCCCGTCCATGGTGCCCATGTGGATGTTCCCCATGGCCATTGTGTGCGGTAACACCTTTGTATTAAAACCATCGGAGCGTGATCCATCGGCCCCAATGATGATCGCTGACCTACTAAAAGAAGCGGGTTTGCCTGACGGTGTGATGAATATCGTCAATGGTGACAAGTTGGCTGTGGATACCATCTTGGAAGACCAGCGCGTACAGGCAGTAAGCTTTGTGGGTTCCACGCCCATCGCTGAGTACATCTATGCCACGGGTACAGCCAATGGCAAGCGGGTACAGGCCTTGGGTGGTGCGAAGAACCACGCCATCATCATGCCAGATGCCGATATGGACAATGCGGTTGCTGCCATGATGGGCGCAGCCTACGGTTCCTGTGGTGAGCGCTGCATGGCGATCTCAGTGGCTGTGTGTATTGGTGACCAGGCCGCGGATGAATTTATTGGCAAGATTGCCCCGCAAGTGGCTAACTTAAAGATTGGTAATGGTACTGACACTTCTAACGAGATGGGCCCAGTGATTACCAAGGCTGCCCAGGAGCGTATCAAGGGTTTAATAAGCCAAGGTGTGGAAGAAGGTGCAACGCCAGTGGTTGATGGCCGAGACCTGGTGGTTGATGGTCATGAAAATGGCTTCTTCGTTGGCGGTACCTTGTTTGATAATGTCACCAAAGACATGGTGGTGTATCAAGAAGAGATCTTTGGTCCAGTACTGTGTGTCGTGCGTGTGGATACCATGGAAGAGGGCATGCAACTAATTAATGATCACGAATTTGGTAACGGTACCTGTCTGTTTACCCGTGATGGTGAGGCCGCACGTTACTTCTCTGACCACATTAAGGTGGGCATGGTAGGTATCAACGTACCACTACCTGTGCCTGTGTCTTACCACAGCTTTGGTGGTTGGAAGCGTTCCTTGTTTGGTGATCTAAGTGCCTATGGCCCAGATGCTATTCGCTTTTACACACGTCGCAAGACCATCACCCAGCGCTGGCCTTCTAGCGGTGTGCGCGAAGGCAAGCAGTTTGCTTTTCCAAGCTAAGCTTGCCTTCAGGAAGGCAAGAGCCAAGCAGTTTGCTTTTCCTAGTTAGAGCAGCTAGCTTGGGGTCAGATTCCGCAGGAGTGCCCAAGGCACTTCCTACGGTCGCGGGGCATGCTATCTGACCCCTATGGTGCATACATAGCATCGGGGTCAGACCCTCGCTTTTGCTCAGATCTGACCCCTCATAGTTAGCTAATTCTTAAAGCGCTTGGCTAGTTTACTAGCCCAGGTCCAAATGACCGCAGGGACGAGCATTAGTACGGTGAGTTTAATAAAGGGTTTAAACGCATCGGCCACACCTTCAGGGCCTCTTGCTGCGCCTTCGCCATGATCATCGTGATCGTCTTGCTCCATGGTGAAGTCATTGGCCCAGTCAGTAAAATCCAATCCCCAGAGCAGCAAGCCCACGGCGATGCTAGCCATTAACACAATCGTAAAGCGCTTAGCAAAATCTTGAGTAAAGTAATTCATAATCTTAACGCCTATTTGGCAAACATTTTTTTAGTGGCCTTCTTAATCCAATCCCAATGCATGGCTAGGTGAATACCCAGTAGTGGGAATATGAATTCACTCGATGTGTGGTGCAAGAACTTCCAAACCGCCTTAGCGTTATCACTAAAGCCCAAAGATGGCATTAACTCTTCGGAAATCATGATGCCCGATACCATGGCCATCACCATGGTGAGGTAAATTAGGATATTGAGAATTTGATTAAACTTGTCACTGGCCTTCATCTTCATGAAGAGTGTTTTTGGCAGGTTCTTTAACCAATCCCAGTGCAGCATCAGGTGGATAATAAAAGGCACGCTAAAGATAACCGCGCCCCATTCGTGCAACATCTCTCCGGTGGTCTGTGGCACAGCGACAAAGATGAAGCTGATCATCAAGATGACATCCCACACCCAGCGGGTCTTAACGATGCTGTACATCCAGCCTTGTTTCTTCACTGGCGCAGAACTATGGGTAGTGGTTGCGGTATTCATCATTGGCAATCTCTATGGGGCTATCTAAATCTGGCGCTATTAAACTCATGTTTGGCACCGTTTGCCAGTAACTTTGCTAAGGCTGACAAGGCTTTACTAATCTTGACGTTTACCCTGGGGTCTGACCCTCTAGGGTCAGACCCCAATGAATTGAATTGGCATTAATGGTATTGGCGTTGACACCTTTTGCTAGGTTCGGACAGGGGGTACAAACATAAACTATCACCATAGCTTGAAAGCAAGCGCAAACTGAACTAAATGAGGAGAAACATGATGTCCAACACAGCTTTGATAACTGGCGCATCTGGTGGTATTGGTATGGCTTTGGCCCGTGAACATGCTCAGCGTGGTGATGATCTGGTGCTTGTAGCCCGCTCTGAGAAGCCAATGCAGGAGCTTAAAAATGAACTGCAAACAAAGCATGGCGTAAAAGTAACCGTACTGCTTGCCGACCTGATGGAGCCAGCCGCAGCAGCTAAGGTATTTGCTGAGACCGAAGCGCAGAATATTCAGATTGACGTGTTGATAAACAATGCGGGTTTAGGTGGCCACGGTAAGTTTTACGAGCGTAAACTGGAAGATGACCTAAATATGATTCAGC
>JAERSU010000206.1 GCA_016845445.1 Oceanospirillaceae bacterium
CTGGGCATAGGGCCGTGCAATAGTTATTTTTTCCGACATTGAGTTATTTGCCCGCCTTAGAGATCCGCGCTGATTTTACCCAGCACCTCGTTATGCGCATTCTGATCTACTTCACGCATGAGGATCTGTTCTGCACCGGCCACCGCCAGGGCAGCGACCTGCGCCCTCAGCTCTTCCCGTGCCTGGGTACGTTGCTGTTCGATTTCAGCCTGCGCAGCAGCAAGAATTTTTTCCTTTTCAGATTGGCCATCACCTTTCGCTGCCTCTACAAGCTCATCGTGGCGTTTCTGACCCTGGGAAACAATTTCCGCGGCCTGCTGTTTGCCTTCCTCGATTAATTCAGCTTTTTGCGCTTCCGCTTCTACCAGGGCTGCCTGGCCTTTTTCCGCTGCGGCAAGACCATCTGCAATACGGGTTTCCCTTTCATTCATCGCAGTGATGATAAAGGGCCATATATATGTCCTGGTAAACCATACGAAAATAATAAAGGCGATGGTTTGCCCAATCAGGGTTGCATTAAAATTCACTTCAGTCCCCTTGTAAGCCTGTTATTAAACCGAATAATTGATTTCCAAATTACTGCAGGTATGCAAGGAAAGGGTTCGCCAGGGTGAACCACATGCCGATACCGATACCGATCATGGTGACAGCGTCAATCAGGCCAGCAACCAGGAACATTTTACCCTGTAGCATTGGCGCCAGTTCAGGTTGACGAGCGGAGCCTTCCAGGAATTTACCACCCAGGGTTCCGAAACCAATAGCCGTACCGAATGCACCCATACCGAGTACCAACAATACGCCAAGAGATGTAGCAGCTAAGATCGTTTCCATCTTGTCCTCCAAATAAATAAAAAAAATAAACTACGTCTTACAAATTTAGTGATGTTCGTGCGCCATACTGAGATAGACGATCGTTAACATCATGAATACAAAAGCCTGCAGTAACACAATCAATATATGAAATACCGCCCAGACAAAGTGCAGTGGTAATTGAAACCAGCCGAGCATGGCAATGAGCAGGAAGATCAGCTCACCAGCATACAGGTTACCGAAAAGTCGCAGGGCCAGGGATACCGGCTTTGCTACCAGGCTCACGCCTTCCAGTAAAAAGTTGAAAGGAATAAATATTGCCTGCACAAACATGTTCTTTGAGTTAAAAGGATGCAGGGTCAGCTCACCGATGAAGCCACCAATGCCCTTCATCTTGATGCTGTAGTAAATAATCAGGGCGAATACGCCAATGGACATGCCAAAGGTAATATTCGGATCGGTGGTTGGTACCACCTTGAAGTAAACATGGTGAGGATCAACACCAAGAACATTGGCACCGAATAACTGGGCCAACCACGGAAGCCAGTCTACTGGCACAAGGTCCATGGTATTCATAAGTACGATCCAGACAAAAATCGTCAGTGATAAGGGCGCGATGAGATCGTTTTTAGCATGGAAGATGTCCTTAACGTTGCCGTTTACAAAATCCACGACCATCTCAACAAAATTTTGAATACCGGAAGGCGCAGCTGTCGTAGTCTTGCGCGCGACCATGTAGAACACGGAACAGAAAAGTACACCGAGCAGGATGGACCAGCCAAGGGTGTCCACGTTGTATGCCCAGAAACCCATATCAACAGCTTCCTGGGGAGTATGGGCGAAAGTCCACTGTGCCTGTTCCAGCACATGACCATCATCTCTTACATAACCTTCCGGCAATTTGCCATAAACCAGGTTCTGCAGATGGTGCTGCATGTAGGAGTTGGAAGTCATTCCTTCGCTACTTGCCATACTTTTAAAATCTCTTTTTATTAATATCGTTGTAAATTTTATTCACGCCCCATTACCAGGGCCAGCCCATGAATATTCATTACCAGGGCCACTACATAAGTGATCATCATTGCAGCCAGGTTCAACTCTTCCAAGCGGGTCAAACTCAGGGCGAAGATCATAACTGTCACGATAATCTTTACCGCCTCGCCAATATAAAACCAGCGCATAACCAGGCTTGCTGAATTTGCCGCTGAATGGCGGAAGGCAAATCGAGCAAACAACAGGTTCGGTAATAAACAGGCTATACCGCCAAGTAAGGCCGAATACGCCGCTACAGGACCTTTAACCAGGAGTAAGACCAGGGCTATGGCTGCGACGACGACGGCAATCACACACAGTACTTTATAGGCAGCGTGCTTATTCCTTTGATTCTCTTGTTGTTTTTCCAACTGCCGCTGCCTGCGATCCCAAGTCTGTGCTTCAATCTCTACGGATTCCCCAGAGCACCATCGTGCCGCAGGTAGATCAAGCGCTTAAGTATAGTAAGCAATGTCATAGGGATCAATCGTTGCACTGCACAAATTTTGTGGAATGCAGCTTATTTTATGTGCTTGAGTATACCGTCCAGCTCATCCAGGGAGTTATAGGCAATCTCAAGTACCCCCTTGCCGCCTTTTGAGTGGCGGATATTGACGCTGGCACCGAGTTTTTCACCAAGCTCGTTCTCAAGCCGTTGGGTATCCGGGTCCTTCGAGGCTTTTTTGGGGCTGCTTTTCTTTCCTCCAGCACCACCCTTTCGCACCAATGTCTCCGTGGCACGACCTGAAAGTCCCTGGCCGACAATCTTTGAGGCCATCGCCGCCTGCTTTGCACAGGGTAGTGTCAGCAGGGCACGGGCATGCCCCATTTCCAGCTTTCCTTCGACCAGCATGTTCTTTACCCGCGAATCCAGTTCCAGCAGGCGTAGCAGGTTGGTGACGGTGGAGCGGGATCTACCGACAGCATCGGCGATGCCTTCATGGGTCATGTCAAACTCATCAAGCAAGCGGGAAAGGCCCCGGGCCTGTTCCAGGGGATTCAGATCTTCGCGCTGGATATTCTCGATCAGGGCCATGCACATAGCGGTCTGGTCATCGATCTGCCGTAGCACTACCGGTATTTCATGAAGACCCGCCAACTGCGAGGCACGCCAGCGACGCTCGCCGGCAATAATTTCATAACTCTCCCCATTGGAGAGAGGTCGTACCAGGATTGGCTGAACTACGCCCTGGGCACGAATAGAATTGGCCAGGTCCTCAAGGGCTTCCTCATCAAATTCCTGGCGTGGCTGGTACTGGCCTCTTTGTATGAGGTCCACCGGCAACTTACGCAATTCTTCATTACCGCCAATGGCGCCGAGTTCAGTACTCTTGCGATCCCCAAGCAGGGCATCCAGGCCCTTGCCCAGGCCTCTTTTCTTGGCTGCCATTTAGGCTGCCTTCCCTTCGCGATTCAACATCTCCCCGGCCAGGGCAAGATAGGCCAGTGCACCACGGGAGGCCTTGTCATATTTGATCACTGGCAGGCCATGACTCGGCGCTTCAGCGAGCCGGACATTGCGCGGAATAATGGTGCGGTAAACCTTGTCACCAAAATGTTCCAGCAATTGCGCAGAAACCTGGTTGGCAAGATTGTTTCGTGGGTCATACATCGTGCGCAGCAGGCCTTCGACACGCAGGTGAGGGTTTAGAAATTTACGAATTTTTTCGATTGTCTCCAAAAGGGCAGTCAATCCCTCCAGGGCATAGTATTCACACTGCATGGGGATAATCACCGCATCCGCAGCGACCAGGGCGTTGATGGTAAGCATGTTG
>JAERSU010000207.1 GCA_016845445.1 Oceanospirillaceae bacterium
AAAAGTCGTCCACCCGTACTCGCGTATCCTTCGAAGCAGGCATGGCACAGTTTGGCGGGCATGCTATCTTCTTGTCGCCCCGTGACACCCAACTGGGCCGCGGCGAACCTATTGAAGACAGCGCCAAGGTAATCTCTAGCATGGTCGATATCGTTATGATTCGTACCCACGGCCATGATATTGTCGAGCAATTTGCCGCCAACTCTAAGGTACCGGTAATCAACGCCCTAACCGACGACTACCACCCCTGCCAACTATTGGCTGATGTGCAAACCTTTGTTGAACATCGCGGCAGCATCCAAGGCAAAACAGTGACCTGGGTTGGTGACGGCAACAACATGTGCCATTCTTTTATCAATGCAGCTCGCCAGTTTGATTTCCAGCTGCGTATCGCCTGCCCAGAAGGTTATGACCCCAATGCCGAACTGGTTGCCAGCAATGCCGATCGCGTGAGCATTAGTCGCGACCCACAGGCCGCCGTAACGGGTGCCCATCTAGTGGTTACTGACACCTGGGCCTCCATGGGCCAAGAAGAAGAAAAACTGCAACGTGAGACCGCGTTCGCTGGTTATCAAGTCAACGAAGCCATGCTCGACCTAGCCGCTGATGACGTGGTGTTCATGCACTGCTTACCAGCCTATCGTGGCATGGAAATTAGTGAAAACCTATTTGACGATCCTCGCTCTGTGGTGTTCGATGAAGCCGAAAACCGCTTGCATGCACAGAAAGCCTTGATGGAATTCTTGCTCACGCAGCCAGAAGTCTAAGCGACCCTCGCTCGGGGTCAGGCCTCAGGTCTGCCCCCAGGCAAAGCCAGATCATGAATGCAATTCATAACCTCTTGCACCTGACTCACCCATCATGAATAAAAAACATGTATAATGCTCTTTTATATCTGCATTATTGAATTTTATTCACATGATTGATTTACGTCACCTCCGCACTATTACCGCTCTGCGTGATACTGGTAGTCTGGTTGAAGCTTCAGAAAAAGTATTCCTGACGCAATCCGCCCTATCCCACCAAATCAAAGATTTGGAAGCCAAACTAGGCACGCCTATCTTTATCCGTAAAACCAAACCGGTGGAATTCACCACTGCAGGCAAACGCTTACTGCTACTTGCCGATGAAGTCTTGCCTCAGATTCGTAATACCGAACGCGAAATAGAACGCCTAGCCAAAGGCGGTTCTGGTCGCCTTAATATCGCCATCGAGTGCCACAGCTGTTTTCAATGGTTGATGCCTACACTGGACAATTACCGCAGCGAATGGCCCGACATTGAACTGGACATTGCCAGTGGCTTTAGTTTTGCTCCACTGCCCGCGTTGCGCCGCGGGGAACTGGATTTGGTCATCACCGCCAACCCCAAACCCCTGTCCGGTATTAGCTATGTGCCGTTATTTACCTACGAATCAGTATTGGCCGTCAGCAACCATCACGAGCTGGTAGCCAAAGACTACATTGACCCCAGTGATCTGAGCCAAGAAACCCTCATCTGCTACCCTGTTGAGCGGGACATGCTGGATGTGTTTACCCACTTCCTTGAACCAGCGGATGTCGAACCTAAAAATATCCGTCACGCCGAGCTAACCATGATGATGATGCAGCTAGTGGCCAGCGGTCGTGGGGTGTGTGCCCTACCAAACTGGGCCTTATTTGAATATTCTAGCCGCGGTTATGTCAGCGCTAAATCCCTCGGCAGCCAAGGGGTATGGTGTAGCCTTTATGCGGCGGTGCGTACAGACCAATTAAATACGGATTACATGCAGGCTTTTCTTAATTCTGCCAAGGCCACTTCCGCCCGTGCTCTGGTGGGTATTCGCCCTGCTAGCGACGAAGTAATTAGCCACTAAAATCCACCAGTATTAGCACCTATAATACTGCCATGTGTAGCGGCTTGTTGCATAATTTGGCAACGCTCTCGTGCTTGCCGTATCGGCAGGCGCAAAGTCATGCGCGCACCACCTAGACTTGCGCAACGCCCCGCTTCTGCCCGGCCACCATGCCAATAGGCAATGCGCCGCACGATGGACAAACCCAGGCCAAAACCACCTGTTGCTCGGTTGCGACTCTTATCTAGGCGCGAAAAGGGAGCAAACACCTTGCCATAATCCTGCTCGGGTATACCTGGCCCATCATCACTAACATAAATCTCACAGGTATCACTGTTTACCAGGTGATAACCAATCACCACCTTAGTTTGGGCGTACTTCACGGCATTGCCCACTAGGTTCTGCATAGCCCGGCGCAGCTGAATAGGTTCAGCATCAATGTGCAAGCCTGTAGTTTTAGTGCAGTATTGCGCAGGGCAAATTTGCATATCCAAGCGCTTATCGTAGTCGGCATATTGGGCCAGCACTGAACGCAGAATTGGCATAATGGGCGTGGCTTTAAATTCAATACTAGGCCCACCGTCTTCGAGATGGGTATAGGTCATTATTTCAGCCACCAAATCGCTGATTTCCTGCAGATCCAACAGCATTTCCTCACAGGCAAGCGCCATCTGCAGGCGATGCTGCTGGTTAGCAACCTGTTGTGGCAAGCTATCAGCTAACAGGTGTACAGCAAAACTTAAGCGTGCCACAGGGGTGCCTATTTCATGGGAAATGGCGGCCATCAATTCTTGTTGCATGGCCATCTGCCTCTCCATGTGGCCGACAGTGGGGTTAGACTTTAACCTATTCACGATCTATCTCGCACAAATAAATAGCCCCGTGAGCGCACAGTTTTGATTAATCGGGGATGGTCAGGGTCATCACCAATTTTGGGCCTTATACGCGACACTCGTACATCAATGGAGCGGTCTTGACCATCATAAGCAATGCCTCGCAAAGCGTTGAAAATCTCTTCTCGTGTTAGTACCCGCCCAGCATTGCTTATCAATAACCACAGTAAATCAAACTCCGCACTGGTAAGTTCTACCTGCTGATCAGCCAATTGCACCTCACGGCTGGCATTATCAACCACTAGTTCACCGATATGATAGCGCTGTTGATGCAGCTGATTAACCCCATTATTGCCCGTACCATGGCCGCCATATTTGCCGCGCAGGGCCGCTTTGATACGCGCCAACAACAGCCTTGGCTGTACGGGTTTGCAGAGGTAATCATCGGCCCCCATTTCCAGCCCTAAAACCTGATCGATGTCGTCCGTTCTCGCGGTCAGCATCATGATATAACCTTGATACCGTGCGCGTAGCTTTTGGCAAATTACTAGGCCGTCCTCTCCGGGTAACATGACATCCAGCATAACTATATCTGGCTGCATGCTGCTAACCGCTTGCAACGCCAGGCCACCATGATGCTCCACCTGCACTTGATAACCATTATTGCTGAGGTAGTCTTTTATTAATTGCGCTAGTCGTTCATCGTCTTCGACGATGAGAACCCGCGGCGCACCATCGACATCACTGCCTGTTACCACCCTTATCCTCCTATGAAAACCCAACAAAACAAAAATATCATATTTAGTATTATTATCATATACTTCAAATATTTAGTACTAATAAACAAGTACACCTACCAATGACTGGCTTTTTTAACCCCTCCCATAGCCAGCCACAGCCCCACATGGTATAAACCGCCTTTGGTTTTGTTTTTTTCAACTTATATAATCTGATTGACGGATAAATGAACAACTGGACTCCCGATAGCTGGCGCAATTTCCCTATTTTGCAACAACCTAACTACACCGATGCTGCGGCGGTAGCACGCGTAGAACAACAACTTGGCAACCTACCTCCTTTGGTATTTGCTGGCGAAGCGCGTGCCCTCAAGCGCCAGCTAGCTGATGTCACCCAGGGCAAGGCATTTTTACTGCAAGGTGGCGATTGCGCGGAAAGTTTTGCTGAGTTTAATGCCGGTAATATTCGCGATACTTTCAAGGTATTACTACAGATGGCTGTTGTGCTTACCTTTGCCGGTAGCTGTCCAGTGGTTAAGGTTGGTCGTATGGCGGGCCAGTTTGCCAAGCCACGCTCGGCTGACACAGAAACCGTGGATGGTATTACCTTGCCAAGTTACCGCGGTGACATCATTAATGATTTGGATTTCACCGAAACCGCGCGTGTACCTAATCCGGAGAAGCTGGTGCAGGCCTACAACCAGTCGGCTGCCACATTGAACCTACTGCGCGCCTTTGCCCAAGGTGGCTTCGCAGACCTCAACAAGGTACACCAGTGGAACCTGGATTTTGTTGGCAACAGCCCCTTGGGTGAACGCTACGAGAATCTGGCTGCACAAATTGACAAATCTTTGAGCTTTATGCAGGCCTGTGGCATTACCTCGCAAACGGCACCTCAACTGCATGAAACCAGCCTTTACACCTCACACGAGGCCTTGTTGCTTAACTTTGAACAAGCCCTAACTCGCCAAGACAGCATCACTGGTGACTGGTATGACTGCTCGGCCCACATGCTGTGGATTGGTGACCGAACCCGTCAGGTAGATGGTGCTCACGTGGAGTTCTTGCGTGGCGTAAAGAACCCACTTGGCTTTAAAGCTGGCCCCACCATGCAGGCTGATGACCTACTACGCTTGCTGGATATTCTTAATCCAGAAAACGAAGCCGGTCGCATCAACATCATTGCCCGTATGGGGGCGGATAACGTCACCGAACACTTACCAGCCTTGGTGCGTGCGGTGCAAGCCGAAGGCCGTGAAGTCTTGTGGAGTTCTGACCCCATGCACGGCAACACAGTCAAGTCTTCCACCGGTTACAAGACCCGCATGGTCGACGATGTACTACGTGAAATGAAAGGCTTCTTTGACGTGCATGCCGCCGAAGGCACCTATGCTGGTGGTGTACACTTTGAAATGACAGGCCAAAACGTCACCGAATGCATGGGCGGTGCGCACGATATTTCCGCAGAAGATTTACGCAACCGTTATCACACGGCCTGTGACCCACGCTTAAATGCTGACCAGGCCTTGGAGCTGGCCTTCTTGATTGCTGACACCTTGAAGGATGCGCGTATTAATCGTTAATTAGCAAAACCTCGTCATTGCGCGCGTAGCAGAACCTCGTCATTGCGCGCGCAGAAAACCTCGTCATTGCGAGCGTAGCGCGGCAATCTCCTGCAGGATTGCACTTCGCCTAATGGAGATTGCCACGGCCCTACGGGCCTCGCAATGACGGCTAATGAATTAGCCAAGAAGGCTATATCTAGGTTTCTATCGCAATCGGCCCGTCGGGCACACAGCAGCAGGCCAGCACTTCGCCTTCTTCTAGGGGCACCAGACTATCCTGCACCCACTCCACCTTGCCGGCGGTTAACTGCACCTTACAGAGTCCACAATAACCACCCCGGCAGTTGTATTCCATAGGCACGTCATTTTCTTCCATACTATCAAGCAGAGAGAATTCAGCATCGTATTCAAATACCGTGTGCTCGTTCACTGTAACGCGGGAATTATTCATAGCAAATAAAATGGGGTCAGGCACCATCATTATTGCTAATGATTACACCTGACCCCATTTTCAAAAAGATTCACCTATAGGTCGAAATCGTCAAAGTCAGCGTCATCCATGTCGCTGTCGATAGCGCCAACCAGATAGGAGCTAATTTCAGCTTCCTGCGGGGCTACCTGCACATTATCGCTCACCAACCAAGCATTCATCCAGGGTAGCGGATTGGCATTGCGGCCTTCAAACATATCGTCAAAGCCAAGGGCACGAATACGCACATTGGTAATGTATTCTACGTACTCTTTTAAAATTTCGGCATTTAGGCCAATCATGGAACCATCTTTAAACAGGTAGCTGGCCCATTCCTTTTCTTGCTCCGCCGCTTCTCTAAAGATCTCCTGCACTTCTGCAGCGCATTCAGCGGCCACTTCCACCATCTCCAGATCATCTTGACCATTGGCCATGATATTCATAATGTGCTGTGTACCGGCCAAATGCAAAGCTTCATCGCGGGCGATCAGCTTAATAACCTTGGCATTGCCTTCCATGATGGCACGCTCGGCAAAGGCAAAACTACAGGCAAAGCTAACGTAGAAACGCACGGCTTCCAAAACGTTAACCGAGGCAATGGTGAGGTACAACAAACGCTTAAGTTCGCGCATGTTGATGGTTACCTGTTCACCATTGAGCTCATGCTCACCTTCGCCAACCAGGTTGTATAAATTTACCTTGGCAATGAACTCATCATAATAACGTGTTACGGATTCAGCACGCTTAACGATTTCTGGGTTATCCACAATATCGTCAAACACCACATTAGGGTCAGCCACCACGTTACGAATAATGTGGGTATAACTACGGCTGTGTACTGTTTCACTGAAAGACCAGGTTTCTAACCAGGTTTCCAGTTCGGGCAGCGACACCACTGGCAAAAATGCCACATTGGGTGAGCGCCCTTGCACACTATCCAACAAGGTTTGGTATTTTAGGTTACTGAGAAAAATATGCTGTTCATGCTCTGGCATGGCCATGAAGTCTTTGCGGTCTGTCGACAGATCCACTTCTTCTGGTCGCCAGAAAAAAGACAGCTGTTTTTCAATCAACTTTTCAAAAATGGCATGACGCTGCTGGTCATAACGGGCAACGTTAACATTTTGGCCAAAGAACATGGGTTCTTTTAAAGCATCATTTTTGGTCTTATTAAAAGTTGAGTATGTCATTCTTCGTTTCTTAAATCTAAATCGTTTTGGGGCTTACAGTTTGCAAGCGCCACCTTCACAACCGTCGTCTTGGCCATCATCGGCACCGTCGCGGGTGTTATGGTAATACAGGGTTTTCACGCCATACTTGTAGGCGGTCAATAAATCCTTCAAGAGCAGCTTCATGGGCACTTTTTCGCCTTCGAAGCGTGCTGGGTCGTAGTTGGTGTTCGCCGAAATAGCCTGGTCGACAAACTTCTGCATAATACCAATCAACTGCAGATAACCTTCGTTGTTAGGGATATTCCACAGCAATTCATAATTGTCTTTTAGGCGCTCAAACTCAGGCACCACCTGCTTGAGGATACCGTCCTTACTGGCCTTCACACTGACAAAACCACGCGGTGGTTCAATACCATTGGTACTGTTGGTAATCTGGCTAGATGTTTCACATGGCATCAAGGCTGTCAGGGTACTGTTACGCAAGCCGTTGGTAACAATGCTGTCACGTAGCGTATCCCAGTCTAGGTGCAGTGCTTCATCGCAGAACTTATCAACGTCCTTTTTGTAGGTATCGATAGGCATCTTGCCTTGGGCATAGAAGGTGTCACCAAAGCTTGGGCATACACCCTGTTCCATAGCCAGCTTATTGGATGCCAGCAGTAGGTAATACTGCACCGCTTCAAAGGTACGGTGCGTCAGGGCATTAGCAGAACCATCGGAGTAGCGCACACCGTTCTTAGCTAGGTAGTATGCAAAGTTGGTGACACCCACACCCAGGGTACGGCGGTTCATGCTGGCAGATTGAGCAGCTTGCATTGGGTATTCTTGGTAATCCAACAAGCTATCCAAAGCGCGGACAATCAAATCCGCCAGATTTTCCAGCTCATCCAAGCTTTCCAAAGCACCTAAGTTGAAAGCTGACAGGGTACACAGAGCAATTTCACCATTTGGATCATCAATGCTTTCCATGGGTGCTGTAGGCAGGGCAATTTCCAAACACAGATTACTCTGGCGCACTGGTGCTTTAGCTGGGTCAAAGGCACTACGGGTATTACAGTGGTCAACGTTCTGTAGATAGATACGACCTGTCTGAGCACGTTCCTGAGCAAACTTGCCAAACAGATCCACGGCTTTCACCGTACGCTTGCGAATATCTGGATTGTTTTCTGCTGCGACATAGAGCTTTTCAAACTGGTCCTGATCTTCAAAGAAGGCGTCGTACAAACCTGGCACATCAGACGGGCTGAACATGGTGATGTTGCCACCCTTGATAAGACGCTGATACATTAAACGGTTGAACTGCACACCATAATCCATGTGGCGGGCACGGTTTTCTTCTACTCCGCGGTTGTTCTTCAATACCAGCAAAGATTCTACTTCCAGGTGCCATAGGGGGTAGAACAAGGTGGCCGCACCACCACGCACACCACCTTGAGAACAGCTTTTCACGGCTGTCTGGAAGTGTTTAATAAAGGGAATCATACCAGTATGGAATGCTTCACCACCGCGGATTGGGCTACCCAATGCACGAATGCGGCCAGCATTCACGCCAATACCGGCACGCTGACTAACGTACTTAACAATGGCGCTAGCGGTGGCGTTGATGGAATCTAGGGAGTCACCACATTCAATTAACACACAGGAGCTAAATTGACGAGTTGGTGTACGCACACCGGCCATGATGGGCGTTGGCAATGACAGCTTAAATAAAGAACAAGCATCATAAAAACGCTTCACATAACCAAGACGGGTATCTTTAGGATAACCCGAGAATAAGCAGGCACCCACCAACATATACAAAATCTGCGGGCTTTCGTACATGGTACCGGTAACCCGGTTTTGCACTAGGTACTTACCTTCCATCTGCTTCACGGCCGCGTAACTAAAGTTCATGTCACGGCTGTGGTCTAGATGGCTATTGAGCTCGTCATATTCTGCTTGGCTGTAGTCTGTACCCAGGGCGGCATCATAACGACCATCGGCAACCATTTTCTGTACATGGTCAAATAGATGGGGGGGTTCAAACTGGCCAAAGGCTTTTTTACGCAGGTGGAAAATAGCCAGGCGAGCAGCCAAATACTGGTAATCCGGAGTCTCTTCAGAGATCAGGTCAGCAGCAGACTTGATAATGGTTTCGTGGATATCTTCGGTGCGGATGCCATCAAAGAATTGGATATGGGATTTGATTTCTACTTGGGATACAGAAACGTTTTGCAAACCTTCTGCGGCCCAATGGATCACGCGGTGGATTTTTTCCAGGTCAATTTTTTCCTGCTCACCATCACGCTTGGTCACCATTAAGTCTTGCATGTTGTGCCTTTGCCTTTGCTTGTCCTTAGCCTAAGCTAATTGTCCGAACGTATGAATACGCTATTGTTATTATGCAGGCCATGTATTCAGACTGTAATTACCCGGCTTAGAATCAGCCAACCCCTGTGATATAGGGACTTGAAAGGCAATTAGTGAATCTTTAGAACAAAACACTATATATAGTGTAAATAGCCTTGAATCGACACCAAATATAGAATCGCAGAGGGGTAAAATCAAGCAAAATAATTGCACTTTTTTGCTCTTTTAGCCTTGACATCAAGGAACCCTAGAGGACTCAAGGGATTACATAAAATGACAAATATTGACTATTTTTTTAGTCACTTTTTTGACCTATTTTTTTGGCCTGTTTATGGGCAAAATTTAACCAGCAGCCTGACCTAAATCAGCTAAGCATCGCCACTGCCTGTTCACCACTATATAGATAAGTAGCCAATGCTTGGGTGCCATTGGTTTGATGATACCAGGTCTCGGTCTCCGCCCAATGTTGATACCAATGCGTGTCCGGCTGCGAGCGACCTAACACCCGCTGCTGACGCTGCTGTGAGCCAGCCATCACCATGACGCTAATATCCATGTAGTCTAACAAGGCCTGATGACAGGCAAACACCCCTTCTATCAACACCACACCCTGTGGCCGAACGGTTTTCAGGGCCAGGGGTTGTGCCGTTAGCCAGTCAATAGGCTGCCAACTAACAGGCATCTGATTGGCTAGTGGTTGCAATATTTGCGTGGCAAAAGACGTGACATCAAAATAAGCCTGCAGGGCCTTGTCAGCCTGCAATTGCTGTTGTTGCTGAGGGCTTAGGGCACGATAAAAATCGTCTAAGGTTATCACCTGGGCGTGCTGCAGGTGCGTCGCCAACCAGCTCGCCAAGGTAGATTTGCCTGCACCTGCATGGCCATCGATGGCCACCAGAACTAAGTCATCATTTACCGCTTTAGCCTGAATGGCCCCTAGCAGCTGTTGTGGCGATTTAAGTTTCTTATGCATTGGCCAATTGTACCACTAGCAGACTTGAGCAGGACATCTATAATCTTTAAACTTATGCGCATATTAAAAGCCATGCCTATTGAGCATGCAGACAACGAGTAGAGTTATGATTATTGTATTATCTCCAGCCAAAACCCTGGATTACGACACCCCAGCCCATGTACCCACCTACAGCCAGCCAGACATGCTGCCTCAGGCCCAAGAACTGATTGATCAATTACGCCAAGTTAGCCCCCAAGACCTAGCCACGTTAATGAAACTCAGCGACAAGTTAGCCGCCTTAAACGTCGCCCGCTACGGTTCTTGGCAACAACCATTTACCCCAGACAACGCCAAACAGGCAGTATTGGCATTTAAAGGGGATGTGTATACGGGCCTGGATGCCGAAAACCTGTCTGCTGAAGATCTAGCCTGGGCGCAAGATCACTTGCGCATACTCTCTGGCCTATATGGATTGCTGCGCCCCCTGGATTTAATGCAAGCTTATCGTTTGGAAATGGGCACCAAGTTTGCCAACCACAAGGGCAAAGACCTGTATCAGTTTTGGGATCAGCAGATCACCGAGGCATTGAACAGTGAGCTAACCACCGACTCGGCCCCGGTGTTAGTCAACTTGGCTTCCAACGAATACTTCAAGTCGGTAAAAACCAAGCAACTGGAAGCCGACGTCATTACGCCGGTATTTAAAGACCAGAAAAACGGCCAGTATAAGGTGATTAGCTTCTTTGCTAAAAAAGCCCGCGGCCTGATGGCTCGTTGGGCCATTCAGCAGCGTCTGACGGATGTCGAAGCACTAAAAACATTTACTGACGCAGGCTATTACTTTAGCCCTGAACAGAGCAAAGCCAAAGAGTGGGTATTTTTGCGCGATGAAGCTGAAGCCTGAGCTTTGCTGAGCGCCCCAACAACTTAGCCCCCTACTAGCCACACAATGGCGGCATAGCGCGCCGCCTTGCCTAGGGCGATCAATAGCAGACTGCGCCAACGGGACCAGCCCAGTATACCCGCAGCTAGACACAAGCCATCGCCGATAACCGGCAGCCAGGTAAACAGCAAACTCCAACTACCATAACGCTGCACCCGAGCCATTAATGCACGGCTCGGCGGCCGCATACCCAGCCTTTTAGCCCAATGCCATTGCTGCCCCAAGTGGCCGATGCCCACGCCCATATAAAAGGTGATAGCACCACCTAGAGCATTGCCGCTGCTAACGGCAAGCCACAACCATAACCAAGCTTCAGGGTATTGCAACAATTGCTGGGTAAACAGCAGCTCCGAGGCACCTGGCAAGATGGTAGCGGCGATCAAGGCCGAGAAAAACAGACTGGTAAGAGACAACAGCATGCTAGGCCTGACTAATAGGGGTATATGGACTCGGCATACATGGCTAGGTCCTGTAACACCGCCTGACTAGCCTCATCGGTACGCTCTTGAGCCAGTTTATTTAGCTCGGCACCAAACTGCTCAAAGGTGCGCACACCAGCAACGCCACCCTGCAGTAAACGTTGCTGACGATACATTTCCCAGTGCTCAGCTTCAGCAGAAGACAATTGCTCGGGGTAACTGCGGCCTTTCATGCGCATCAACATGCGCGGCAAACGCTCATCATGGAACGCAAAGGCCTTACTATGCCAGTTCTGCGGTGCGGTTTCGTGCACCTGCTGCATCATGCGCTTGTCGTGATCATCAAAAAAGCCGCCACTATAAAGGCCGGCATCCACATCTTCGGCGGTGATAGGGTCCCGCTGAGCATATGCCTGCACTAGCCGTTGTATAAAATCAGGGTTGTCACGTAGCCATTGTAGATGCTGCAGACAGGTCTGGCGCTCTATGCCATAGGTGTTGCCAACCTCTTCTGCCAAGGTATTCATGGGTGCCACCAGGGGGCACTTATTCACCTGCACTTCACTCACCGGTAGGCGTGGCTGACCCGCCAATTGATCTTGGCGGCTAAACAAGGCTTGGGCCAGCTGTTCCACACTAGCCTCAGCCCACTGTTGCGGGTGTTGGCGCAAATCAAACACCAGCACACCATTATTATTGCTCGGGTGTTTGGCCAAGGGTGCCACCAAGGCCATATAGCCATTGCCACGCCCATAGATAGACGCCATATGCAATACCGGCTTTTGCAACTGCAAATCCAACTGTGCCCAAACCTGGGCCTTGTGCTTCATCTGGAAGGCAAAGTTATACAGTCGCGGCTGCGCCTCACGTAGTTTTCTGGCCATGGCAATGGTTGCCCACACGTCCGCCAGAGCATCATGGGCATCACCGTGTTCTATGCCATTAGCCGGTGCCAGCTGATCCAGCTTTAATACTATTTGATCGTCGGCATTGCGCGGCCAGTTAATCCCTTCTGGGCGTAGAAAAGCTGCGGCTTGTACTAGCTGGAACAAATCCCATCGACTGTTGCCACCCTGCCACTCTCGCGCATAGGCATCAAAGAAATTGCGGTATAGCCCATGGCGGGTAAATTCATCATCAAAGCGCAGGTTGTTATAGCCCACTACACAGGTGCCAGGCTCACTCATCACGGCGTTAATACGCGCCATAAACTCCACTTCTGGCAAGCCTTCTTGCAAAGCTTTTTGTGGGGTGATACCCGTCACAAGACAGGCCCCAGGGGCAGGCAAATAGTCATCCGCCGGGCGGCAATACCACATCATGGGCTCGCAAATGGGATTAAAATCTAGATCGGTACGGATAGCCGCAAACTGCACAGCACGATCATAACGCGGATCAGTGCCAAAGGTTTCGTAGTCGTGCCAAAGCAGGCTTTGGGTTTGATCAGGCTGATAGGCCACGGGGATGCTCCACTAGAATAATGGGGCTATTGTAGCAGGATAGAATTCGTCATTGCGACACATTCACGTCATTGCGAGGGCCGCAGCAACACCCCACGTCATTGCGAGGGCCGCAGGCCCGTGGCAACCTCCTCCAGGCACCACCCCTCGTCATTGCGAGGGCCGCAGGCCCGTGGCAACCTCCGCCAGGCACCACCCCTCGTCATTGCGAGGGCCGCAGGCCCGTGGCAACCTCCTTCGGTCGAAGTGCGATACTGCATGAGATTGCTTCGCTACGCTCGCAACGACAAATTGCACTACCCGCGATAATAACGCTGTGGAACAAATGGCATGCCCGCCACGCGACAAGGCAACTGCTTGCCACGCACAGAAGCAAATACTTGGGTACCTTCTGCGGCATGAGCGGCCGCCACATAGCCCATGGCCACCGGTGCACCTTTGGTAGGCCCAAAGCCACCAGAGGTCACCTTGCCAATGACTTCACCAGCTGCTGTAACAATGTCGACGCCTTCGCGAACTGGCGCACGACCTTCTGGTAATAAGCCAACGCGCAGCTGCTCGGTACCTTCTGCCAACTGCGCCAAAATCAC
Source organism: Oceanospirillaceae bacterium (assembly GCA_016845445.1). Lineage (GTDB taxonomy): Bacteria > Pseudomonadota > Gammaproteobacteria > Pseudomonadales > Balneatricaceae > Njordibacter. Next base: position 13,326 of record JAERSU010000207.1, read on the forward strand.
CTCCGCGCCTGGGAAACCACCTTCGCGTTCGCCACCGCCACGGCGCACCTTCTGCATGGCCCATACTAGATTCGCTGCCACAGGCGTAGTGGTCTGGTCCAGGTCGTGACCGTACAAACACAGGCCCGCCTCTAAGCGCAAAGAATCACGCGCCCCAAGACCAATCCATTCAACCTCGTCAAAGGCTAACAGAGCGGCAGCCAACGCTTCCGCGCGATCGGCTGGCACGGAAATTTCCACACCGTCTTCGCCGGTATAACCAGCCCGACCAATAAAGCAGTCATGGCCCAAAATAGACACAGGTTTGGCATCCATAAATCGCATGTCGGCCACTGCTGGAGCCAGACGCGCCAGCACGGCAACGGCTTGCGGTCCTTGCAGTGCCAATAGGGCGCGATCAGACAGCTCTTGCAGGTGGATATGCGCGGGTAAGTTGGCCTGCAAATGAGCGATGTCTTGGGCTTTGCATGCGGCGTTCACCACGACAAAAAAATGGTCATCACAACGGGTCACCATCAGGTCATCCATAATGCCGCCTTGGGCGTTGGTAAACATACCATAACGCTGCCGACCCACGGCCAGATCCACATAGTTGGCTGGAATCAGTGCTTCTAACGCCTCAGCAACGGCATCTGTGGATGGACCAGTAAGCTTTAATTGCCCCATGTGAGAAACGTCAAAAAGACCAGCCGCAGCACGGCAATGTAGGTGTTCTTGTTTCACGCCTAAAGGGTATTGCACCGGCATTTCATAACCAGCAAATGGCACCATCTTGGCGCCGGCATCTAAGTGCATAGCATGCAAAGGAGTAG